>NZ_JBHWYX010000041.1:0-36275 GCF_042728795.1 Streptomyces sp. NPDC060184 | reverse complement strand
CTTACGCACCGCACGACGACGGCCACGCGGCGCCTCGGCGACCGGCTCCTCCGCAACGGCCTGCTCGACGACGGCCTCGGCCACCGGAGCGGACTCCACGGCCGGCGTCTCGTCCTGCGTCTTCGGGGCTCCGCCGGACGGCGGGCCGGCGGGGCGGGAAGCGGCGCGGCGCCTGCGGCGCGGCGGCAGCTTGTCCCCGGGGGTGTTCTCTTCGTTGTTTCCGGTCGTGCCGGATTCGGTCGGCTCAAGCATGCGGGCGGTTCTCCCGTCGCGCTCCCGGGCGCCGCGCTGGTCCGGTCCGGCGGGGTGGTCGCGTGGTGCGCGACCCCGCTGTCCGGGGCGCGGGCGCCGCACGGGAGCTGATGTCTGGCTCGCCGGTTCCGTACGCGGTGTGCGTACGGCCTGGCGAAAGTCTTCTGGTCAGTGCGCGGCCCGACCCCGGTGCCTTCCCGGGGGCCGCGCTACAACGACCGCCTTACGCGGAACCCGAACCTTCAGGCGCCGTCGCGACACTCCCGGGGGCCGTCGCGGGGACGGCCGGGGGTGCGTCGCGGTCGGGCGCGAGCGGGTCGGTCACCGTGCCGGACTCCTCGTCGAAGAGCCCCTGCGCCAGCCTGGTCACCGCTACGGGGACCGGCGGCGCCAGGTCGGCCACAGCTCGGAGACCGGACAGGACGTCGTCGGGTCGTACGGCGGGTGTCATGTGCCGCACTACCAGGCGCAGTATCGCACAGGCGGTGTCCACGGACCCATCGGCCCGTGGATCGAGGGCTTCGAGACCGACCACGGCCTCGCGGGCGTCGAAGGTACGCATACCGTTCTTCGCCCGGCGCTGGACCTCGACCGTTTCGGCGGCGAGGAAGGCGGCCACGGCCCGTTCGGCGTCCTGGACGGTGACGCCGTCCAGGCGCATCTCCCAGACGGAGGCGGTCAGCCGGTCGGCGAGCCCGGAGGTCCGGGCCTCCACGGCGTCGGTGATGTCGAGGCCGTCCGGGAGGGACGCGTTGAGGAGGTCCTGCAGGACCTTCGGGTCGCGGTGCTCGGTGAGCGCGATCTCCAGGAACTCGGCCTCGCTGCCGGTGCCGGTCGGAGCCGCGTTGGCGTACGAGACCTTGGGGTGCGGGGTGAAGCCCGCCGAGTAGGCCATCGGCACCTCGGAGCGGCGCAGGGCCCGCTCGAAGGCGCGCTGGAAGTCTCGGTGGCTGGTGAACCGGAGGCGGCCGCGCTTGGTGTAGCGCAGTCGGATGCGCTGCACCGCCGGTGCGGGCGGCGGGCCTTCGGGCTGTCGCTTGCCCAGTGGTTCTTCTCCTCGGTGCGGGGCGGGCGCGGTGGCGCGCCGCCCACGAAGTACAGGTCGTCACGGGGGGCCCGCTCCGGCTCACCCCCTCCGGCCTGTGGTTCCGCCGGGCGGGGAGATCTCGGGTGCGGGCGTCACGCCGTGCACGGGTGTCGCATGGTGCTCCTCACCCAGAGTACGCGCAGTAACCCTCCTGGGTCCGCCGACCTCCGGGTTCACCGGTCGGCCGGCGAACGCGCGCCACACGTCCCGGCGGGCCCGGCGGACGGCGTCGCGTGCCGTACGCAGCGTGTCGCGCGCGGCACGTCCGGCCGATACGTCCACACCGACACGACCGGCCGGACGACCAGGTGGCGCCACACCCGGGCGGCGCCACGGCCCAGTGGCCGCAGCACCGACCGGTCGAGGGCGCGCAGGGTCACGACGAGCAGGTCCCGGGCGACGCGCACCGGCAGCACGACGAGCACCGCGACGATCCGGACCGGGATGCGGACGAGCTCGACGAGGCAGCCGTCGCCGGGTTCGTACCCGGCGGGTGCCCGGTGCCGGCCGGGCACGGGGCGCTGCCGTGCGGTCCGGGCGCCGTGCTCCTGCTCGCTGTCCATTGGGGTTCATCATGCGGAAGGCCCGCCCCGGGGGGGATCCCCGGGGCGGGCCTTTGTCACACGCTCGGTACGCCGGCCGGCGCGCCGGTCACTTCACCACGGTGAGCGGCAGCAGCTTCTTGCCGGTGGGGCCGATCTGGATGTCCAGGTCGAGCTGAGGGCAGACGCCGCAGTCGAAGCAGGGGGTCCAGCGGCAGTCCTCGACCTCGGTCTCGTCGAGCGAGTCCTGCCAGTCCTCCCAGAGCCAGTCCTTGTCCAGGCCGGAGTCGAGGTGGTCCCAGGGCAGGACCTCCTCGTAGGTGCGCTCGCGGGTGGTGTACCAGTCGACGTCGAGGCCGAAGCCGGGGAGCGTCTTGTCGGCGCAGGCCATCCAGCGGTCGTAGCTGAAGTGCTCGCGCCAGCCGTCGAACCGGCCGCCGTCCTCGTACACCGCGCGGATGACCGAGCCGACGCGGCGGTCACCGCGCGAGAGCAGGCCCTCGACGATGCCGGGCTTGCCGTCGTGGTAGCGGAAGCCGATGGAACGGCCGTACTTCTTGTCGCCGCGGATCTTGTCGCGGAGCTTGGCGAGCCGCGCGTCGGTCTCCTCGGCGCTCAGCTGCGGCGCCCACTGGAACGGGGTGTGCGGCTTGGGGACGAATCCGCCGATGGAGACGGTGCAGCGGATGTCGTTCTGGCCGGACACCTCGCGGCCCTTGGCGATCACGTTGACCGCCATGTCACCGATCTGGAGGACGTCCTCGTCGGTCTCGGTGGGCAGGCCGCACATGAAGTACAGCTTCACCTGGCGCCAGCCGTTGCCGTACGCGGTGGCGACCGTGCGGATCAGGTCCTCCTCCGAGACCATCTTGTTGATGACCTTGCGCATGCGCTCGGAGCCGCCCTCGGGGGCGAAGGTGAGACCGGACCGGCGGCCGTTGCGGGTCAGCTCGTTGGCGAGGTCCACGTTGAACGCGTCGACGCGGGTGGACGGCAGCGAGAGGCCGATCTTGTCCTCGGTGTACCGGTCGGCGAGGCCCTTGGCGATCTCGCCGATCTCGGTGTGGTCGGCGGAGGAGAGCGAGAGCAGGCCGACCTCCTCGAAGCCGGTGGCCTTCAGACCGCGGTCGACCATCTCGCCGATGCCGGTGATGCTTCGCTCCCGCACGGGGCGCGTGATCATGCCGGCCTGGCAGAAGCGGCAGCCGCGGGTGCAGCCGCGGAAGATCTCGACGGACATCCGCTCGTGGACGGTCTCGGCGAGCGGGACCAGCGGCTGCTTCGGGTAGGGCCACTCGTCGAGGTCCATGACCGTGTGCTTGGACACACGCCACGGCACACCGGACTTGTTGGGCACCACACGGGCGATGCGGCCGTCGGGGAGGTACTCGACGTCGTAGAAGCGCGGGACGTAGACGCCACCGGTACGGGCGAGGCGGAAGAGCACCTCGTCCCGGCCACCGGGCCGGCCCTCGGCCTTCCAGGCGCGGATGATCTCGGTGATCTCCAGGACCGCCTGCTCGCCGTCGCCGATGACCGCGCAGTCGATGAAGTCGGCGATGGGCTCGGGGTTGAAGGCGGCGTGGCCGCCCGCGAGCACGATCGGGTCGTCCATCGTGCGGTCCTTGGACTCCAGCGGGATGCCCGCCAGGTCCAGGGCGGTGAGCATGTTGGTGTAGCCGAGCTCGGTGGAGAAGCTCAGCCCGAAGACGTCGAACGCGCCGACGGGCCGGTGGCTGTCCACGGTGAACTGGGGCACCTTGTGCTCGCGCATGAGCTCTTCGAGGTCCGGCCAGACGCTGTACGTGCGCTCGGCGAGGACCCCTTCGCGCTCGTTGAGCACCTCGTACAGGATCATGACGCCCTGGTTGGGCAGACCGACCTCGTACGCGTCGGGGTACATGAGCGCCCAGCGGACGTCGCATTCGTCCCACGGCTTGACGGTGGAGTTCAGCTCACCGCCGACGTACTGGATGGGCTTCTGCACATGCGGGAGCAGAGCTTCGAGCTGTGGGAAGACCGACTCGGCAGACATCTCGCGAACCTTCGTGAGCTGGCAGGGGTGACCATCCAGCGTACCCCGCTGCTCAGCTCTTCAGCGCCGCCCGCAGCCGGGCCCCGGACGCGCGGGCCCACACGTGCGGCAACTCCTCCTCCAGCCGGACCGCCGTCGCCTCCTCTCGGCCGTACAGAACTCCCCAGGTGAAAGCGGACTCGCCGGCTCCGTGGGCCTGCACGGCCATGGCGCGCAGGGCGGCGCGGGCGACCACGCCGTCCTGGTGGTCGCCGAGCAGGCTCTGGACGGCCTTGACCCGCTTCCCGAGCCGCTTCGCGGGCTTGCCGAGGGCGGGGCGCGCGGCCTCGGCGGCGTACCGGGTGCGCTTGGCCGCCTTGCGGGCCCGGTGCAGCGCGAGGTCGCGGTCGTGGCCCGGTGGCAGGTCCAGGGCGTGGTGGACCCGGGCGGCGAGCCGGTCGTGGTCCTTCAGCACCGCCCGGGCGAGCGGCCCGGCGGCGTCCTCGTCGGCCGCGGGCAGCAGCGGCGGGTCGGCGAGCAGCGCGTCGAGGCTGTCGAGCAGCGCGCGGTGGCGTTCGCTGTCGAGGGCCGCGAGGACACGGCGGCGGGCGTCGGCCCGTCCGGCCGCTCCCCAGCGCTCCAGCCTGCCCCGCACGGGCCCCAGCAGCAGGGTGGGTTCCACCCCGTCGACGCGGCCGGACAGCCGTGCCTCCAGGACCTCGTGGTCCCGGCAGGCGCCCAGTTCGGCGGCGAGCCACTTCAGCTCGGCGTCCAGCCGGTCGGTGACCGCCCGGTCGAGGACCTTCCGGTACGTCTTGAAGGCGCCGCGCAGCCGCCGGGTGGCGACCCGCATCCGGTGCACCGCGTCGGGCAGGTCGCGGCGGACCGCCGGGTCGAGGGTGACGATCGTCTTGGTCTGACGGCGTACGTGGGCGAGGACCCGCTCGCCCGCGCTGCCGGGCTTCCCGCCCGCCGGTGACCGGGGCCCGGTCCGCTCCCCCGGTGCCGTCTCGGCGAGCGCGCGGCCCACCTTGGAGGCGGAGGCCGAGGGGCGTACGCCCGCGCCGGCGAACCGCTCCTCCACGGCGTCCAGGAAGGCGGGGTCGACGTCGTCGGCCAGCTCGACCTCGATCTCGGTCCACTCGGCGGTGGCTCCGGCGCCGTCCGCGGTGAGCCGCTCGGCGAGGACCGTGTCGACGCTCAGCTCGGCGAGCGTCCGGCCCTCGGCGTCGGCGAGGTGGTGGACGTCGCGGGAGGAGAGCAGCCGGACGACCGGGACCACGGGCCGGTCGCGGACCCGGGAGCGGATCAGCCCCGCGAGCGCGTCGGGCAGGCTGTCGGAGAGCGGCGCGCGGATCTCGTCGCGCACGCCCGGGGCGACGGGGAACTTCACGTGCCAGCCCTCGTCGTCGCCGCCGGTCCTGCGGCGCAGCGTGACGGAGCCCGCCGCCAGCCGGAAGTCCTCGGTGTCGTAGTAGACGGCGTCGAGTTCCACCACCCCGCGGGGCACGGAGGCGGCCGTTCCGGCCACCCCGGTGAGGTCGGGCAGCCGGATGCCGGGAGCCGCTTCGTACTTCCGCTCGATCTCGCGCTTCACGTCGGCCATGTACCGAATCTAGTCCCGCGGGCCGCCGCGCACACGGGCCCGGACGGCGCTCCGGCCCGATGACCGCTGCCACCGGGCCGGAGGACGCGTCGAGCCTCGCGGGCGCTCAGGCGGACATCGGCCGCTGCACCCGGATCGACTGGAGCAGCCCGATCGCCACCCAGACGGCGAACATCGACGACCCTCCGTACGAGACGAAGGGCAGCGGCAGACCGGCGACCGGCATGATGCCGAGCGTCATCCCGATGTTCTCGAACGCCTGGAAGGCGAACCAGGCGATGATCCCGGCGGCCACGATCGTGCCGTACAGCTCGGTGGTCTCGCGGGCGATGCGGCAGGCGCGCCAGAGGACGACGCCGAGGAGGACGATGATCAGCCCGGCGCCCACGAAGCCCAGTTCCTCGCCTGCGACGGTGAAGACGAAGTCGGTCTGCTGCTCGGGGACGAACTGCCCGGTGGTCTGGGTGCCGTGGAAGAGCCCGGTGCCGGTGAGGCCGCCGGAACCGATCGCGATGCGCGCCTGGTTGGTGTTGTAGCCGACGCCGGCCGGGTCCAGGGCGGGGTTGGCGAAGGCGGCGAACCGGGCGATCTGGTAGTCGTCCAGGAGCCCGAGCTGCCAGACCGAGACGGCGCCGAGGGCGCCCGTGCCGAGGAGTCCGAAGACCCAGCGGTTGGAGGCGCCGGAGGCGAGCAGGACGCCGAGGACGATGAAGGCCATCACCATGACCGAGCCCAGGTCGGGCATGAGCATGACGATGCCCATCGGGATCGCGGCGACCCCGAGGGACTTGGCGACGGTCCGGTGGTCGGGGTGGAGCTGGTCGCCCGCGTCGACGCGGGCGGCGAGCAGCATCGCCATGCCGAGAATGATGGTGATCTTGGTGAACTCGGAGGGCTGGAGCGAGAATCCGCCGCCGATGATGATCCAGGCGTGCGCGCCGTTGACCGTGGCGCCGAGCGGGCTGAGGACCGCCAGCACCAGGACGACGGAGAGCCCGTAGAGGATCGGTACGGCCCCCCGCAGAGTGCGGTGGCCGAGCCAGACCGTGCCGACCATCAGACCGAAGCCGATGCCGGTGTTGAGGGCGTGGCGGAAGAGGAAGTAGTACGGGTCGCCGTGGGTGAGGCTGTCGCGGCCCCGGGTCGCGGAGTAGACGAGCAGCGACCCGATGAAGGAGAGCGCGAGCGCCGAGCCGAGCAGCGGCCAGTCGAGCCGCCGCACGACGGAGTCGCGTGCGGTGAGCCAGGCCCAGGAGGACCGCTCGGGGCCGTACCCGGAGACGGAGAAGCCACCTGCCATCAGTCCCGCCTCCCGAGTGTCGCGGCGAGCGCCTGCTGCCCCTCGCCGAGGGGCTTGTTGGCGTCGGGGTCGTACGGCTTGACCTTCGGCGCGTTGATCGTGCCGTCGGGCTGGATCTTGGGAAGGGTCTTCTGCGGCGTGGGCAGCAGCGCCTTCTTGAGGTCCTGCTTGCCCTCGGCGTCCAGGCCGTAGAGGGCGTTGTAGATGTTGCGCACGGCGGGGCCGGAGGCGCCGGACCCGGTACCACCCTGGGAGATCGTCATGACGATCGAGTAGTCCTTGGTGTACGTGGCGAACCACGAGGTCGTCTGCTTGCCGTAGACCTCCGCGGTACCCGTCTTGGCGTGCATCGGGATCTTGTCCTGGGGCCAGCCGCCGAACCGCCAGGCGGCGCTGCCCCGGGTCGCGACACCCGCGAGGGCTTCGTCTATGTCGTCGCGCGTGGACCCGGTGAAGGGCAGCTTGCCGTGCGAGACGGGCTTGATCTCCTGGACCGTCTTGCCGTCGCCGCTCACGATGGCCTTGCCGACCGTGGGGTCGTAGAGGGTGCCGCCGTTGGAGATCGCGGCGTAGATGGTGGCCATCTGGATCGGGGTGACGAGGGTGTCGCCCTGGCCGATCGAGTAGTTCACGGAGTCACCGGCGCGCATCTTGTCGCCCTCGCGGCAGTTCTCGTACTCGATCTGCTGGGCGTACGTGCCGTCCTTCTTGCCGTCCTTGCACCAGAAGGCCTTGTTGGCCTGGAAGAAGTTCTCCTTCCACTGGCGGTCGGGGACGCGCCCGGTGACCTCGTTGGGGAGGTCGATGCCGGTCTCCTTCCCGAGGCCGAACTGGTGCGCGGTCTTGTAGAACCAGTCGCCGGGGTTCTTCTTCGGGTTGGTGCCGCCGTCCTTCAGCCACTCCTTGTGCGCGATGCCGTAGTAGACGGTGTCGCAGGAGACCTCCAGGGCGCGGCCGATGGTGATGGAGCCGTAGCCCTGCGACTCGAAGTTCTTGAAGGTCTGGCCGCCGATGGAGTACGAGCTGGGGCACGGGTAGTTGCCGTCGAACGGGTACCCGGCGTTGACGGCTGCCGTGGAGGAGACGACCTTGAAGATGGAGCCGGGGGCCGCTTGGCCCTGGATCGCCCGGTTCAGCAGCGGGTAGTTGGACTTCTTGGTGGTCAGCTTCGTGTAGTCCTTGGCGGAGATGCCGCCGACCCAGGCGTTGGGGTCGTAGTCCGGCAGCGAGGCCATCGCGACGACCCGGCCGGTCTTGGCCTCCATCACGACGACGGCGCCGGAGTCGGCCTTGTAGTTCTCGTTGGTGTTCTTGTCGAACTCCTTGCGGGCCGTCTTCATCGCCTTGTCGAGCTCGTACTCGGCGACGGACTGCACCCGTGCGTCTATCGACGTGACGACCGACGATCCGGGCTCGGCCGGGTCGTTCTCGGCCTGCCCGATGACCCGGCCGAGGTTGTCGACCTCGTAGCGGGTGACACCGGCCTTGCCGCGCAGCTCGCGGTCGTAGGTGCGCTCCAGGCCGGAGCGGCCGACCTGGTCGGAGCGGAGGTACGGCGACTCGGTGTCCTGGGCCTTGGTGATCTCCTCGTCGGTGACCGGTGAGAGGTAGCCGAGGACCTGGGCGGTGTTGGCGCCGCCGGGGGCCGCGTACCGGCGTACGGCGGTGGGTTCGGCGGTGATGCCGGGGAAGTCCTCGGCGCGCTCGCGGATCTGGAGGGCCTGCTGGGTGGTGGCCTCGTCGGTGACCGGGATCGGCTGGTAGGGCGAACCGTTCCAGCAGGGCTGGGGGGTCTTCGCGTCGCAGAGCCGGACCTTGTCCTTGACGTCCTTCGGCTTCATGCCGAGGACGTCGGCGAGGCGGGTGAGGACGGCGTCGCCGTCGTCGTCCATCTTCAGCAGCTCGGTGCGGCTGGCGGAGACCACGAGGCGGGTCTCGTTGTCGGCGAGCGGTACGCCGCGCGCGTCGAGGATGTCGCCCCGGACGGCGGGCTGCACGACCTGCTGGACGTGGTTGTTCTTCGCCTCGTCGGTGTACTCCTGGCCGTTGCGGATCTGGAGGTACCAGAGCCGGCCGCCGAGCGTCAGGAGGAGGGAGAAGACGAGGATCTGGATGACGACGAGGCGGATCTGGACGCGCTGGGTCCGGCCGGTCTCGGGGATGTTGCTCACGGTGCGCCCCCGTCGGTGGTGCTCGGGTGCTGGTCCGGCCTCACAGTCGCTTGACCCCCTTGATCCTTCCCGCGCGCGCGGCGCGATTGCGGGCGGCCCTGACGCGGAGTCCGCCGCGCTGGTTGCCGATCGTCAGGCCGGTGCCCGAGGAGAGCCAGCCGGCGGAGACGTCGCCGCCGGCCGACTCGGAGACCGGGTCGTTCTCGGTGCGTCTGGCGAGCCCCATGATCAGCGGTACGACGAACGGCGCGAGCAGCAGGTCGTAGACGGCGGCCGTGAACACCAGGCTGGTGAGGCCGACGTGCCGGGCCGCGGTGTCACCGACGAGGGCGCCCACCAGCGCGTACAGCAGGGTGGTGCCGACGGCAGCCACGACGACGAACGCCATGGGACCGAAAGCCGACTTGAGCTGTCCGTTCTCCGGCCGGACCAGCCCCGCGAGGTAGCCGATGACGCAGAGCACCAGGGCGTAGCGCCCGGCGGCGTGGTCGGCGGGCGGGGCCAGGTCCGCGAGGATGCCCGCGCCGAAGCCGATCAGCGCGCCGCTGACGTGCCCGTACACGAAGGCGAGTCCGAGGACGGTGAGCAGCAGCAGGTCGGGGACGGCTCCGGGGAGCTGGAGCCGTGCGAGCACGGACACCTGGACCACGAGGGCGACCACGACGAGGGCGACGGAGAGCAGCGTCCGGTTCAAGCGCATGGGGTTCAGCCCTACTCCTGGTCGTCTGCCTGGCCGTCGGGGTCGGCGGCGGCATCGGTGTCTGCGGTGGCGTCGGTGTTCGCGTCGGGGAGCGCGGCGACGTCGGTGGCACCGGCCGCCGCCTCGCCCGAGGCGGTCGCGCCGGGCGTCTGGTGGATGTTGCCGACGACCCTGCCGCTGCCGTCGACGAGGTCGCCGTTGGGCTGGACGGTCACGGTGACGGTCGGGGTGGGCTTCGGCTTGGCCGGCTTGGCGGCCTTCTTCGGCAGGACCGCGTCGCGCGGGTCCGTGCGGGGGGCCTCCACCACGATGCCGACGATGTCGAGCTTGGTGAAGCCGACGTACGGCTTGACGTAGACGGTCCGGGTGAGGTCGCCGCCGGACGGGTCGACACGGACGACCTCGCCGACCGGGACGCCGGGCACGAACGGCTTGCCCTTGCTGGAGCCGAAGGTGACGAGCCGGTCGCCCTTCGCCACCTTGGCCTTGCCGTTGAGGAACTGCACCGAGAGCGGGCTGTTGCCCTGGCCGGTGGCGAAGCCGAGCTCGTCCGTCTTCTCCATCCGGGTGCCGACGGTGAAGTCCGGGTCGTTGGCGAGGAGCACGGTCGCGGTGTTCGGGCCGACGGTGGTGACCCGGCCGACCAGCCCCTCGCCGTTGAGCACGGTCATGTCGCGGGCGATGCCGTCCTTGGAGCCGGCGTCGATGGTGATCGTCCAGGAGAAGCCCTGCGCCGCTCCTATGGCGATGACCTGGGCGCCCTTGATGCCGTACTGGCCGGCGTTCGCGTTCTTGAGGATCGCGTCGAGCTGGCGGACCCGGCTGTTGGTGCGGGCGTCGCTGCCGAGCTCCGTCTTGAGCGCCGCGTTCTCCTTCTCCAGGGCCGCGATCCGGTCGTGCCGGTCCCCGGAGTCCCGGACGGCGCCGATGGCATTGCCCACCGGGTCCACCGCCGCCGCCACGCCGTTCTCGACGGGCCCGAAGACCGTCGCGGCGGCCTGCCGGGCGCCGTCCACCGGCGAGTCCTCGCCGCCGCGGATGTCCACCGTGATCAGTGCGAACGCGATGACGATCAGCAGCACCAGGAGCAGCCGGCTCTCTCGTGTGTCCCTCACGTGCGGCGGCCGTGCCTTCCTCGTAGGAATGTTCGTGCCTGTATATCAACGATCTGCCGTACGGGGCGGCAGCGCCCGCACGGCAGACCGAAGGTGTGTCAAGGGCCTGTCGGCCGCACCGCTCAGCGGCGCGGCTGGGCGTCCAGGACCTGCTGCAGCGCCTCGAACTCCTCGACGCACTTGCCGGATCCGAGCGCCACCGAGTCCAGCGGGTCCTCGGCGATGTGGATCGGCATGCCCGTCTCGCGGCGCAGCCGCTCGTCCAGCCCGCGCAGCAGCGCGCCGCCGCCGGTGAGGACGATGCCGCGGTCCATCACGTCGCCGGAGAGCTCGGGCGGGCACTTGTCGAGCGTCGTCTTCACGGCGTCGACGATCGCGTTGACCGGCTCCTCGATGGCCTTGCGGACCTCGGCGGCCGAGATGACGACCGTCTTGGGCAGTCCGGAGACGAGGTCCCGGCCGCGGATCTCGGTGTGCTCGTCCTTGTCCAGGTCGTACGCGGAACCGATCGTGATCTTGATCTGTTCGGCGGTGCGCTCGCCGAGGAGGAGGGAGTACTCCTTCTTGATGTGCTGGATGATCGCGTTGTCCAGCTCGTCCCCGGCGACCCGGATCGACTGGGCAGTGACGATTCCGCCGAGGGAGATCACCGCGACCTCGGTGGTGCCGCCGCCGATGTCGACGACCATGTTGCCGGTGGCCTCGTGGACGGGGAGGCCGGAGCCGATGGCCGCCGCCATGGGCTCCTCGATGATGTGCACCTGGCGGGCACCGGCCTGCGTCGACGCCTCGATGACGGCGCGGCGCTCGACCCCGGTGATGCCGGAGGGCACGCAGACGACGACGCGCGGGCGGGCCAGGTAGCGACGCTTGTGGATCTTGAGAATGAAGTAGCGGAGCATCCGCTCGGTGATCTCGAAGTCGGCGATGACGCCGTCCTTCAGCGGCCGTACGGCAACGATGTTGCCCGGCGTACGGCCGATCATCTTCTTGGCCTCGGAGCCGACCGCGAGAATGCCGCCGGTGTTGGTGTTGATGGCCACGACGGACGGCTCGTTCAGGACGATGCCGCGCCCCCTGACGTACACCAGCGTGTTGGCAGTCCCGAGGTCGATAGCCATGTCACGACCGATGAACGACATTGAGTTCCCCTTGTTCCCCATGAGGATGCGGCGGTGCCTTCCCGAGAAAGCATGATGGCTGGTTCTGCTCGGCGAATCCGGCGCGCTGCGGGTGTGGAAGCTTCCATCGTAGTGCCGTGTGCACGTACGCAGCGCGAGGGTCATGCGCCTTACCGGGTGGAACGACTACCCGTCCCACCCATGGTGACGTTACGTCGGTGGGATGCGTTCCCGCGATCGGTGTACGTATACCGAAGGGCGACCGAATTACTTCGGTCGCCCCTGGTCGCCAGCGCTGTTTGGCCGATCAACCGTCAGGACAGACCCGGAAAGAAAAGCTTCAGTTCCCGCTCCGCGGACTCCTCGGAGTCCGAGGCGTGGATGAGGTTCTCCCGGGTGATCGTCCCGAAGTCGCCGCGGACGGAGCCGGGCGCGGCGGCGATCGGGTCGGTCGGGCCGGCCAGGGCGCGGACGCCCTCGATGACCCGCTCGCCCTCGGCGACCAGGGCCACGACCGGGCCGGAGGCCATGAACTCCACGAGCGGCTCGTAGAACGGGCGGCCCTTGTGCTCGCCGTAGTGGGCTTCCAGCGTGTCCCCGTCGAGCGTACGCATCTCCAGGGCGGTGATCCGCCAGCCGGCCTTGCGCTCGATGCGGCCGACGATCTCACCGATCAGCCCGCGCCGGACCGCGTCCGGCTTGAGGAGAACGAGGGTGCGCTGGGTCATGTCGTGCGGCTCCTTGAGGGTGGCGGGGTGCGGGAGAGCGAGATTACAGGGGCAGGCCCCGGCCCCGACGGGTGGGGGTTACACAGCGTCAAGCTCAGGGGCGAGCAGGGGGTCAGCCGGCGGCTGCCTCGGCCTCCATCGCCGCCCAGCGGGCCTTCGCCTCGTCGATCTTCCGGCCGTAGTGCACCGAAGCCCACCACAGCGCGGCGAAGGCGACGCCGAGGAAGTACATCACCGGGACGAAGAAGCCGCTCACCACGAGGGCGATCTGGAGCGCCCAGCCCAGCGCGACACCGCCGGGCCGGCCGAGCATGCCGCAGAGCAGCACGGAGAGCAGCATGCCGATGCCGCACACCGTCCAGACGGTCGCCACGGTCAGGTCGTCGGACTTCATCGCGACGAGCCCGGCGAAGCCGATCACGAAAAACTCGCCGATCAGCGTCGACGCGCAGAGGGTACGCACAGGGGGTCAGCCCCTTCCCAGGAGCAGCCGGGCCTCGCCGACCGTGATCACGGAACCGGTCACCAGCACGCCGGCGCCCGCGTATTCGTCTTCTTCCTCGGCGAGGGTGATCGCCGCCTCCAGCGCGTCGTCGAGCCGGGGCTCCACCTGCACGCGGTCGTCGCCGAAGACCTCGACCGCGACGGCGGCCAGGGCGTCGGCGTCCATCGCACGGGCGCTGGAGTTCTGGGTGACGACGATCTCGGCGAAGATCGGCTCGAAGGCTTCGAGGAGCCCGCGCACGTCCTTGTCGTCGCTGGCGCCGACGACCCCGATGAGCCGGGAGAAGCTGAAGGCCTCGGAGAGCCCCTCGGCGGTGGCGGCGGCGCCTGCCGGGTTGTGGGCGGCGTCCAGGACGACGGTCGGGCTGGAGCGGACGACCTCCAGGCGGCCCGGTGAGCGGACCGAGGCGAAGGCGGTGCGGATCGCGTCGATGTCGAGCGAGCGGGTCTGCTCGCCGCCGATGCCGAAGAACGCCTCCACCGCGGCGAGCGCCACGGCCGCGTTGTGCGCCTGGTGGGCGCCGTACAGCGGGAGGAAGATGTCGGTGTACTCGGAGGCCGCGCCGCCGAGTCCGCGCAGCGTCAGCAGCTGGCCGCCGACCGCGATCTCACGGGAGACGACGCCGAACTCCATGCCCTCACGGGCCACCGTGGCGTCGACCTCGACGGCCTTCTTGAGCATCACCTGCGCGGCGTCCACCGGCTGCTGGGCCAGCACGACCGTCGCGCCCTGCTTGATGATCCCGGACTTCTCCCCGGCGATCTCGGCGGGCGTGTTGCCGAGCCGGTCGGTGTGGTCGAGCGAGATCGGGGTGACGACGGCGACGTGTCCGTCGATCACGTTGGTGGCGTCCCAGGTGCCGCCCATGCCGACCTCGACCACGGCGACGTCGACCGGCGCGTCGGCGAAGGCCGCGTACGCCATGCCCGTCAGCACCTCGAAGAAGGAGAGGCGGTACGGCTGCTGGGCGTCGACCATCTCGACGTACGGCTTGATGTCCTGGTACGTCTCCACGAACCGCTCGGGGGCGATCGGGGAGCCGTCCAGGCTGATCCGCTCGGTGATCGACTGGACGTGCGGCGAGGTGTAGCGGCCGGTGCGCAGGTCGAAGGCGTTGAACAGGGCCTCGATCATGCGGGCCGTGCTGGTCTTGCCGTTCGTCCCGGTGATGTGGATGGAGGGGTACGCGCGCTGCGGCTCGCCGAGCACGTCCATCAGGGCGGCGATCCGGGTGACGGAGGGTTCGAGCTTGGTCTCCCCCCAGCGCCCGGCCAGCTCCTGCTCCACGGCGCGCAGCGCCCGGGCGGTCTCGGGGTCCTCGGGGGTGGCCGGGGGCGCGTCCGACACGGGCGGCCCGGACTGGGTGCGCAGGGTACGGCTCCCGGCCTCGATCACCGCCAGGTCGGGGTCGCGCTGGGTTGCTTCGTCCACGATCTCCGAGAAGGTGTCGTCGGACTCTGACGCGTCGTGCCGGTCTGAAGGGCGGGGCTCACTCACGGGGCCCAGTCTACGGACCGGCGCGGACATCGCGCGCAGCGCCCGCACCGGAGGCCGGGCCCGGTACACGGCGAGGCCCCCGCGCCCCCGGTCGTGGGGGTGCGGGGGCCTCGCCCCGGGTCGTCAGCCCTGCGGCAGGTTCGCCAGCTGGGCGGTGATCCGCTCGATGTCGGCGTTCGCCTTGGCGAGCCGGGCGTGGATCTTCTCGACCACGTTGTCCGGCGCCTTGGCGAGGAAGGCCTCGTTGCCGAGCTTCCCCTCGGCCTGGGCCTTCTCCTTCTCGGCGGCGCCCAGGTCCTTCGCGAGGCGCTTGCGCTCGGCCGGGACGTCGATGGTCCCGGACAGGTCGAGGGCGACCTGCGCACCGGCCACCGGCAGGGTGGCGGTGGCGTGGAAGCCTTCCTCGGCGGGCTGGAGGCGGAGCAGGTGGCGGATGGCCGCCTCGTGCGGGGCCAGTGCCGTGCCGGTCAGGGTCAGCCGGGCCGGGACCTTCTGGAGGGCGTTGAGACCCTGGTCGCCCTTGAAGCGGCGGACCTCGGTGACGACCTGCTGGACCAGCTCGATCTCGGCCTCGGCCGCCTCGTCGCGGAAGCCGGAGTCCTTCGGCCAGTCGGCGACGACGAGGGACTCGCCACCGGTGAGGGTGGTCCAGAGCGTCTCGGTGACGAACGGCACGATCGGGTGGAGCAGGCGCAGCGTCACGTCGAGGACCTCGCCGAGGACCCGGCCGGAGACCTCGGCCTGCTCGCCGCCCGCGAAGAACGTGGTCTTCGACAGCTCGACGTACCAGTCGAAGACCTCGTCCCACGCGTAGTGGTAGAGGGCGTCGGAGACCTTGGCGAACTCGTACTCGTCGTAGAACCGGTCGACCTCGGCGACGGTCTTGTTGAGGCGGGAGAGGATCCAGCGGTCGGTGGCCGTCATGGTGGCGGCGTCCGGCAGCGGGCCGTCGACCGTCGCGCCGTTCATCAGGGCGAAGCGGGTGGCGTTCCAGATCTTGTTGGCGAAGTTGCGGGACGCCTTGACCCAGTCCTCGCCGATCGGCACGTCGGCGCCGGGGTTGGCGCCGTTGGCCAGGGTGAAGCGGACGGCGTCGGAGCCGTAGGCGTCCATCCAGGTCAGCGGGTCGACCGCGTTCGGATTCGACTTCGACATCTTCTTGCCGAACTCGTCGCGGACCAGGCCGGTGAGGGCGACCGTCTTGAACGGGATCTCGCCGTCCATGGCGTAGAGGCCGAACATCATCATCCGGACGACCCAGAAGAAGATGATGTCGTGGCCGGTCAGCAGGACGTCGGTCGAGTAGAACTTCTCGAGGTCCGGGGTCCGCTCCGGCCAGCCGAGCGTGGAGAACGGCCACAGGCCGGAGGAGAACCAGGTGTCGAGGACGTCCTCGTCCTGCGTCCAGCCCTCGCCGGTGGGCGCCTCGTCGTCGGGGCCGACGCAGACGACCTGGCCCTCGGGGCCGTACCAGACGGGGATGCGGTGGCCCCACCAGAGCTGGCGCGAGATGCACCAGTCGTTGAGGTTGTCGACCCAGTCGAAGTACCGCTTCTCCATCTCCTTGGGGTGGAGCGTGACCCGGTCGTCGCGGACCGCGTCCCCGGCGGCCTTGGCGAGCGTCTCGACCTTGACCCACCACTGGAGGGAGAGGCGCGGCTCGATGGTCGTCTTGCACCGCGAGCAGTGGCCGACGGAGTGGACGTACGGGCGCTTCTCGGCGACGACGCGGCCCTGCTCGCGCAGGGCGGCGACGATGGCGGAGCGCGCCTCGAAGCGGTCGAGTCCCTGGAAGGGGCCGGGCACGGTGATGACGCCGCGCTCGTCCATGACCGTCAGCGACTCCAGGCCGTGGCGCTGGCCGATGGCGAAGTCGTTCGGGTCGTGCGCCGGGGTCACCTTGACCGCGCCGGTGCCGAACTCGGGGTCGACGTGGGCGTCCGCGACGACCGGGATGGTGCGGTCGGTGAGCGGGAGCTTGATGCGCTTGCCGATGAGGTGGGCGTAGCGCTCGTCCTCGGGGTGGACGGCGACGGCGGTGTCGCCGAGCATCGTCTCGACCCGGGTGGTGGCCACGACCAGGGTCTCGTCGCCCTCGCCGTACTTCAGGGAGACGAGCTCGCCGTCGTCGTCCTGGTAGTCGACCTCGATGTCCGAGATGGCGGTCAGGCAGCGCGGGCACCAGTTGATGATGCGCTCGGCGCGGTAGATCAGCTCGTCGTCGTAGAGCCGCTTGAAGATCGTCTGGACGGCGCGGGAGAGGCCCTCGTCCATGGTGAACCGCTCGCGCGACCAGTCGAGGCCGGCGCCCAGGCGGCGGAGCTGCCCGAGGATCCGGCCGCCGTACTCTTCCTTCCACTGCCAGACGCGCTCGGTGAACGCCTCGCGGCCGATGTCGTGGCGGGACTTGCCCTCTTCGCCGAGCTGCTGCTCGACCTTGTTCTGGGTGGCGATGCCGGCGTGGTCCATGCCGGGGAGCCAGAGGGTCTCGAAGCCCTGCATCCGCTTGCGCCGGGTCAGCGCGTCCATCAGCGTCACCTGGAAGGCGTGGCCGAGGTGGAGGGCGCCGGTGACGTTCGGCGGGGGGATGACGATGGTGTACGGCGGCTTCTCGCTGGACGCGTCCGCCGTGAAGTAACCGCGCTCCACCCAGCGCTCGTACAACTTCCCCTCTACCTCGGCCGGCGCGTACTGGGTCGGCAGTTCGGGGTTGCTGGCGGGCGTATGCGTTGCGTTCTCGGTCACGGGAGACAGTTTAGGGCTGTCACAGTCGTGCCCCGAAACCGGTTTCTTCCGTAACGGTGTGCCTGCGGGTGCCCTGTTCCGGAGCCGCATCCGCCAGGATGTTCGGAACGCATAAGCATTCTGGAGGGGACAGCGTCATGAGCAACGACCAGCCGGGACCGTACGGCGGCCCGCCGCCGCAGGGTCAGCCCGGACCCTACGGCCAGCAGCCCGGACCCTACGGGCAGCAGCCGGGCCCGTACGGCCAGCCGCCGCAGGGCGGACAGCCCGGCTACGGCTACCCCCAGCAGGCCCCCCAGGGTGTCCCGCAGCAGCCCCCGGCCCCGCCCGCGCAGGGCTACGGCTACCCGCAGGGCCAGCAGCCCGGACCGTACGGACAGCAGCCCGGCCCGTACGGCCAGCAGCCGTCCACGCCTCCGTACGGCCAGCAGCCGCCCACACCTCCGTACGGCGGCCAGCCGGGCTTCCCGGGACAGCCGGGCGTACCCCCGTTCGAGCAGCCCAAGAAGAAGCGGACCGGCCTGATCGTGACGGCCGTCGTCGTGGTGCTGGCCGTCGTCGCGGGCGGGGCGTATCTGCTGACCTCGGGATCGAACAGCGATGTCGCGGACTCCACCAAGGGGTACAAGATCACGCCGCCCGCCTCGGTGGACGACTACCAGCAGGACCCCACGGACGCCAAGCCCGGCGCCCCGATGACCGGCAAGGACAAGACCGACGCCGAGGCCATCGGGATCAAGAACCCCAGCAAGGTCAGCACCACGTACGTGAGCGGCGACCTGGAGAAGAACCCGCTCACCACGAAGATGCTCCTCCTGGAGGGCAGCTGGGGCGAGATCGCCGATCCCGCGAAGGCCATCGACGCGTCGTTCGCGAGCGCGGCGAAGGAGGCGGAGCTCGGCGACTCCGACGGGGGGTCGCTGGTCGGCAGCCCCGTGGAGGTCAAGCCGGCCGGTTTCAAGGGCGCTCTGATGAAGTGCCAGAACGCCAAGATGATCAACGACAAGGCCGACGGCACCGCCGCGAACGGCCCCAAGGAAATGATCATGCCGGTCTGCGTCTGGGCCGACTACAGCACCGTGGGCGTCGTGATCGGCTTCGACATCGGCGGCGCCATGACCAACAAGCCGATGAGCCAGGACGAGGCGGCGGCCCTCGCGGCGAAGCTCTACAACACCGGGCGCACCAAGATCTGATCGGCACGGCACGCCCGAGGGGCCCGCTCGCACGGTCGGTGCGGACGGGCCCCTCGGGCGTTGCTGCGGGCGGGAGTTACGCGGACTTCTCGTGCCGGCCGCCGTCGTTCTTGCCGATCGCGCGCGGCTCGCGCGGGACCAGCGTGGGGTTCACGTTGTTGCGGACCACGTCCGGGGTGATGACCACGCGGGCCACGTCCTTGCGGGACGGGACCTCGTACATCACGGACTGGAGGACTTCCTCCATGATGGCGCGCAGGCCGCGGGCGCCGGTCTGCCGCAGGATCGCCTGGTCGGCGATGGCCTCCAGCGCCTCGCGCTCGAAGTCCAGCTCCACGCCGTCGAGTTCGAAGAGCCGCTGGTACTGCTTCACCAGGGCGTTGCGCGGCTCGATGAGGATCTGGAGGAGCGCCTCGCGGTCCAGGTTGTGGACCGAGGTGAGGACGGGCAGGCGGCCGATGAACTCGGGGATCATGCCGAACTTGACCAGGTCCTCCGGCATGACCTCCTGGAACTGGTCGCTCGCCTGGATCTCCAGCTTGGACCGGATCGTCGCGCCGAAGCCGATGCCCTTGGCGCCGGACCGGGACTCGATGATCTTCTCCAGTCCGGAGAAGGCACCGCCCACGATGAACAGGACGTTCGTCGTGTCGATCTGGATGAATTCCTGGTGCGGGTGCTTGCGGCCACCCTGCGGCGGCACGGAGGCGGTGGTGCCCTCCAGGATCTTCAGCAGCGCCTGCTGCACGCCCTCGCCCGAGACGTCGCGCGTGATCGACGGGTTCTCGCTCTTGCGGGCGACCTTGTCGATCTCGTCGATGTAGATGATCCCGGTCTCGGCCTTCTTGACGTCGTAGTCGGCCGCCTGGATCAGCTTGAGCAGGATGTTCTCGACGTCCTCGCCGACATAGCCGGCCTCCGTCAGCGCCGTCGCGTCGGCGATGGCGAACGGGACGTTGAGCATGCGGGCCAGCGTCTGCGCCAGCAGCGTCTTGCCGGAGCCCGTGGGGCCCAGCAGGAGGATGTTCGACTTGGCGAGCTCGATCGCGTCCTCACGACCGGAGCCACCGCCGTTCTCCCCGGCCTGGACCCGCTTGTAGTGGTTGTACACCGCGACGGAGAGGGCCTTCTTCGCGGGCTCCTGCCCGACGACGTACCCCTCCAGGAACTCGTAGATCTCGCGCGGCTTGGGAAGCTCTTCCCAGCGCACTTCCGAGGTCTCGGCGAGCTCCTCCTCGATGATCTCGTTGCAGAGATCGATGCACTCGTCGCAGATGTACACACCGGGTCCCGCGATGAGCTTCTTCACCTGCTTCTGGCTCTTTCCGCAGAACGAGCACTTGAGCAGGTCGCCGCCATCACCGATGCGTGCCACGAGGTGCTTCCCCTTCGCCTGGGAGACGCCTGGTTCAGCGACTCCTGGTGCCTCTCTTCGACGGTACCTTGCCTGGCCCCCCGTTCGGGCCCCCCTTGGCACGGTTCACACGGCCGAAGACCGGTCGCATGTGCGTGCCAAGGGGAAAAGACCGACGTCAGACCTGCGCTCCGGCCGAGGTCTTACGGGTGGAGACGATCTGGTCCACCAGACCGTACGCCAGAGCCTCCTCGGCGGTAAGGATCTTGTCGCGCTCGATGTCCTCGCTGATCTTCTCCAGCGGGGTCGTCGAGTGCTTGGCCAGCATCTGCTCCAGCTGGGTGCGCATGCGCAGGATCTCGTTGGCGGCGATCTCCAGGTCGGAGAGCTGCTCACGGCCGGTCTGCGAGGACGGCTGGTGGATGAGCACCCGGGCGTGCGGCAGCGCCATGCGCTTGCCGGGGGTACCGGCGGCCAGCAGGACGGCGGCGGCGGAGGCCGCCTGGCCCATGCAGACCGTCTGGATGTCCGGCTTCACGAACTGCATCGTGTCGTAGATCGCGGTGAGCGCGGTGAACGAGCCGCCGGGGCTGTTGATGTAGATCGAGATGTCGCGGTCCGGGTCCATCGACTCCAGGCACATCAGCTGCGCCATGACGTCGTTGGCGGAGGCGTCGTCGATCTGCACGCCGAGGAAGATGATGCGCTCCT
Source organism: Streptomyces sp. NPDC060184 (assembly GCF_042728795.1). Taxonomy (NCBI): domain Bacteria; kingdom Bacillati; phylum Actinomycetota; class Actinomycetes; order Kitasatosporales; family Streptomycetaceae; genus Streptomyces; species Streptomyces sp. NPDC060184. The sequence goes on along the minus strand of NZ_JBHWYX010000041.1, from coordinate 15,631 downwards.
CGAAGAGCTTCGCGTACGGGTCGTACTCGCGCACGCCCTGCGAGGTGCGCTCCACGAAGCGCGGCACGATGTAACGGTTGTCCACCTGCGGGCCGGTGTAGAGGCCGCTCGCGGAGGCGCCGGGGAAGTTGTTCATGTGGGTGTTCACCATCCTGGTGGCGTTCTGTGGGCTGGTTTCTCGGCGCACGTTCTTGGCGTACGAGAGGTGTGTGCGGAAGCGGGGCCGTCCGGGGTGAGCCGGATCAGGCGCCGGTGCCGCCGCCGCCCGGGATGCCCGACGCGAACGTGATGATCTCGTCGATGAGGCCGTACTCCTTGGCCTCCTCCGCGGTGTACCAGCGGTCGCGGTCGCCGTCGCGGATGATCGTCTCCACGGTCTGGCCGGAGTGGTGGGCGGTGATCTCCGCCATCCGCGTCTTGGTGCGGAGCAGGTACTCGGCCTGGATCTTGATGTCCGAGGCGGTACCGCCGATGCCGGCCGAACCCTGGTGCATGAGGATGTCGGTGTTGGGGAGCGCGAAGCGCTTGCCCGCGGCGCCGCCGGTGAGCAGGAACTGGCCCATCGAGGCCGCCATGCCCATGCCGATGGTGACGACGTCGTTCGGGATGTACTGCATGGTGTCGTAGACGGCCATGCCGGCCGTCACCGAGCCACCGGGGCTGTTGATGTAGAGGTAGATGTCCTTGTCCGGGTCGGCGGCAAGGAGCAGCAGCTGTGCGGTGATCTTGTTGGCGATGTCATCGTCGACCTGCTGACCGAGGAAGATGATGCGCTCGCCGAGCAGTCGGCTGTAGACCTGGTCGCCGAGGCCACCACCGAGGGACGGCTCTCCGGCGGCGTAGGGCATCAGATTCGTCACGTATCCACCTGCTCGTCTCTGACGGCTCCGGCCGTCTCAGCGTCTTCGTACCGGGTGGGCCGGGACTCCCCGACCCTTCCTCTTCATGGACCCTAACGCGCAGGTTGAACAAGACCATCCCGCTTCCACAACTGTTCGCTGGGAGCGCAAGGTACGCAGTGCGCACAAGGGTTCTGAGGGTTCGTCGCGGATGCGCCGGAGCGGCCCGGGGACCCCCGTCCGGGAGCCTACGGGCCCCCGGTCGGGGCGGTGCCGCCGGGGGGTGCGCGACGGTGCCCCGAGGAGGCGTGCGCGCCGTTCCGTCCGGCCGCACTGTCCCGTCGGGCCGGCCGCGGCGGGTACGACGACGGGCCCCGGACAGCGCGAAGCGTCCGGGGCCCGTCGTGCGGATCAGGGGGAGGCTCAGGCCTCCGTCTTCTCCTCGGCGGCGGCCTCGTCGGAGGTGGCGGCCTCGGCCGTCTCCTCCGCGGTCTCCTCATCGTCTTCCAGGTCGACGACCTCACCGTTGGTGTCGGTGACCTTCGCGGCCTCGACGACCAGCGCGAGCGCCTTGCCGCGGGCGACCTCGCCGACGAGCATCGGCACCTGGCCACCCTCGACGACGGCCTGGGCGAACTGGTCGGGGCTCATGCCGGAGGAAGCAGCGCGCCGCATGAGGTGCTCGGTGAGCTCCTCCTGGTTGACGTTCAGCTTCTCCTTGTTGACGATCTCGTCCAGCAGGAACTGGGTCTTGATGCCCTTGACGGCCTGCTCCGAGGTCTCGGCCTCGAACTCCTCGACGGTCTTGCCCTGGATCTCCAGGAACTTCGCCAGGTCGAGGCCCATCTGGCCGAGCTGGTGGTGCTCCAGGTTGTGCTTGCGGGTGTTGATCTCGTCCGCGAGCAGCTTCTCCGGGATCGGGACCTCGGCGAGCTTCAGCAGCTCTTCGAGGACGCGCTCCTGGGCCTGGGTGGCCTGGTCGTACTGCTTGGTGTTCTCAAGGCGCTTGCGGCTGTCGGCGCGCAGCTCCTCCAGCGTGTCGAACTCGCTCGCCATCTGGGCGAACTCGTCGTCCAGCTCAGGCAGTTCGCGGGCGGCGACGGCGGTGACCTTGACGGTGACCTCCGCTTCCTTGCCCTCGGCCGAGCCGCCCTTCAGCTCGGAGGTGAAGGTGGCCTCGCCACCGGCCTCCAGGCCCTTGACGGCCTCGTCGATGCCGTCGAGGAGCTCACCGGAACCGATGGTGTACGAGACACCGTCGGCCACGCCGTCCTCAAGGACCTCGCCGTCGACCTTGGCCTGCAGGTCGATCGTCACGACGTCGCCCTCGGCGGCGGCGCGCTCGACCGGGTTGGTGGAGGCGAAGCGCTCGCGGAGCTGCTCCACGGCCTTCTCGATGTCCTCGTCGGTGACTTCGAGGGCGTCCACGGTGACCTCGATGCCGGAGTAGTCCGGGATCTCGATCTCGGGGCGCACGTCCACCTCGGCGGTGAAGGAGAGCAGCTCGCCGTCCTTCAGCTCGGTGATGTCGACGTCGGGCTGGCCGAGAACGTTCAGCTCACCCTCGTTGACCGCCTCGGTGTAGAACTTCGGGAGGGCGTCGTTGACGGCCTCCTCCAGAACCGCACCGCGGCCGAACCGCTGGTCGATGACGCGGGCCGGGATCTTGCCCTTGCGGAAGCCCTTCACCGTGACCTGCTGGTTGATCTTCTTGTACGCCGCGTCGAGGCTGTCCTTGAGCTCCTCGAAGGGCACCTCGATGCTGAGCCGAACCCGGGTCGGGTTCAGGGTCTCCACGGCGCTCTTCACGGTTCGGTCTCCTTGGTGGCTGACTTCGGGGGGTCCCGCCCGCCGCCTGTCGGCGGCTTCGCGGATCGGCCCGGCTCATCAGACACACGGGCACGCAATTTGCATAGTAACGGCAAGGGGGAGCACTCCCCCAATGCGATCTTCCTGGTGGTCGGGGTGGCCGGATTCGAACCGACGACCTTCCGCTCCCAAAGCGGACGCGCTACCAAGCTGCGCCACACCCCGTCGGTGCGACACAGAGGGTACATGCAGAAAGGGCGCCCTTCCGCCGCTTTCCGGCGGCCCTGCGGCAGATGGCCCGCGCCGGATACGGCGGCGGGCGGGGCGCGCGGTACGGGCGGGCGGGACCCGCCCCGGTGCGCCCCCGGAGACGGGTGTGCGCGCACCGGCTCCGACCCGCTACGATGCTCTTCGTACCCGGGGCCGTCCACGGTGCCGGTGCGATTGTGCGGGCGTAGCTCAATGGTAGAGCCCTAGTCTTCCAAACTAGCTACGCGGGTTCGATTCCCGTCGCCCGCTCCATGACGAAGGCCCGGTGCCGCGTCCCGTGATTCCACGGACGCCGCACCGGGTCTCCTTCGTATTCGGACCTCCGCGGCATCATGGCCCTTGCCGTACGCGCGGGGGCAGCCCCGTGCGCGCTCGCGCCGCGCCGCCGGCCGTGGGGACGGCGGCCGGCGGCGCGGCGGGTCTTCGAGCGCGGGACGAGCGGCGGACCGCTCGCGGCTCAGAAGCTGATCTGGTTGATCGTGTCGGCTATGGAGTTCATGAACCTGTTGATGGCGGGCGCCATGCCCGTCGACGCCAGGAAGAACCCGAAGAGGATCGCGACGATCGCCGGCCCGGCCTTGATGGATCCGCCGCGGATCAGCACCACCAGGATGATCGCCAACATCAGCACCACAGACAGTGAAATGGCCACGACTGCTCACACCCTAGGTCGGTCCGCCTTGCCGGCCCGGGGGCGTGCTCCGTCGCGCGCCCTCCGTTCACTCCATCGTGCCATCAACTCCCGTGGCGGCGCCGCCGGGTGACGGATCGACCTGGCTGATTTTCGCCATTTGTGCACCCCGTGCGTCCGGGGGTCCCCGGACACGTCCGAGGGGCGCGCATCGCGTCCGGGGCCGCCCGGGAGCGCCGTACGGCGGCCCCGGCCCGCCGAGCTCCGCCGCACACCCCCGCGCACCGCCGGGAGATTCGGTTCCGGCGCCTCCGGCAAGAATTCACTTCCTCCCCACAGGCCACGCGCATTCCGTGGAACCGGGCCACGACAGGGAGCGGGAGTTGAGAAGAGTGCCGTAATTCACGCACCCCTATCCCGATGCGATTTGCCCGATTTAGACGATAATTAGACCGGCATAGCGGACATAACTCAAGGGTTTCGGCATCGAATTGACGGGCAGGCGCGAGGCTTCCGACGCGCTTCACGAAAAGCGAAAGACAGGCTTAGGTTTTTCGAATGCTTCCTGCTCCGAGCCGTACACAGAGGACCGCGCTCCCGCCGGAGACCCTGGACCCGGAGCCCGGACAGAGATCCGCGGCGACCGCGACCGGGACGCCCCCGGCGACCGCGCCCGAGGCTCCCCCGGCGTCCGCGCCGTCCTCGCCGGGGGCCGCTCCGGCGGCCAAGAAGCGCGATCCGTACTTCGACAACGCGAAGTATCTGGCCATCGTGCTCGTCGCCGTGGCGCACGCCTGGGAGCCGCTGATGGGCGACAGCCGGGCGGCCCGCTCGCTGTACATGGTCATCTACACGTTCCACATGCCCGCGTTCATCCTCGTCTCCGGCTACTTCTCCCGGTCGTTCGACGCGAGCCCTGCCCGGATGAAGCGGCTCGTCACCGGGGTCGTGGTCCCGTACGTGGTCTTCGAGACGGCCTATTCGCTGTTCAGGCGGTACGCCGGCGGTGAGCCGCACGCGCCGATCACCCTGCTCGACCCGCTCTTCCTCACCTGGTTCCTGGCCGCCCTGCTCATCTGGCGGCTGACCACCCCGCTCTGGCGGACGCTCCGCCATCCGCTCCCGGTCGCCCTCGCCGTGGCCGCGCTCGCCTCGGTCTGCCCCGGAATCGGGGACGACCTGGACCTCCAGCGCGTCCTGCAGTTCCTGCCGTTCTTCGTCCTGGGCGTCATGGCCCGGCCCGAGCACTTCGCCTGGGTGCGCCGACGCCAGGTGCGACTGCTCTCGCTGCCGCTGTTCGCGGGGGCGCTGGGATGCGCGTACGCGGTGGCCCCGCACATGCAACTCGGCTGGTTCTACCGCAGCGACAGCGCCCAGGAGCTGGGCGCGCCCTGGTGGTCCGGGGTGATGATGACGCTGCTGATGTTCGGCTGCGCCCTGCTGCTCACCGTCGGCTTCCTGTCCTGGGTGCCCAGCCGGACGACCTGGTTCACGGTGCTGGGCGCCGGGACCATCTGCGGCTACCTCCTGCACGGCTTCCTGATCAGGGGCGCCGAGTACGCGGGGCTGATCGACGAGAACGCGTGGCTCGCCGACCCGGTGGGGCTGGTCCTCGTCTCGGTGGTCGCGGCCACGGCGGTGACGCTGTTGTGCACCCCGCCGGTCCGCAGGGTGATGCGGTTCGCCACCGAGCCGGACATGGCCTGGGCCTTCCGCCGGAGCCCCACCACCCGCTGATCCGGCCGGGCCGTCCCCTCGGAGGTGAAGACCGGTGCCGCCGCCCCTGTGGGCGGGCGGCACCGGTCTTCGTCTTTGCGCGGACCTTCGCGGAGCCTTGCACGGAGTCTTGCGGCGAGGGCAGGCGTCGCGGGTCCGCCGGAGCGCCGGGCGGTCTCAGTTCGGGCCAGGGTTGGCCGAATTCATTCGGTCCAGAGCCGATTGATCGACATGGAGACTCAGAACTCCCCGCACCCGGTCACCCTCCTCGGCCGCCCCTCGGCCGACCGGTCCCGCACCGCTCCTCCCTCACCCCCGCACCGTCCACGCCCCCCGCACCGTCCGCACCTCCGTCCGGACGGCTTCCGGCCCGGTCGGCCGCCCCTCCGCTCGTGGGCGCCGCTCGTTCAGGGGTGCGTTCGGTAACGTCCACAGAGGGGATTCCTTGACCTCTTCTTTACCTTCCGTCTCGACTTGTCGATCTACCGAAGGATCAGGCCCATCGGACACGCCGACACGCTCATCGCCATGGGTGGCGCCTTTCTGGCCGCCGCCCTGCTCGCCCGCGCCGGGGCCAGGATCGGACTGCCGACGATCCCGTTGTTCATCCTCGCCGGGATGCTGCTCGGTCCGCACACGCCGGGCATCGTGCTGGTGGCGGACCCGCACGATCTGGAGATGCTCGCGGCCCTCGGCCTGGTGCTGCTGCTCTTCTACCTCGGTCTGGAGTTCCACCTCGACGACCTGCGGACCGGCGGGCGCAGGATGGCGGTCGCCGGGGGCGTCTATCTGGCCCTGAACGTCGGCGCCGGTCTCGGCTTCGGCTTCGCGCTGGGCTGGGGAGGCTCGGAGACCCTGGTCCTCGCCGGGGTGCTCGGCATCTCGTCCTCGGCGATCGTCACCAAGGTCCTCGTCGACCTCGGGAGGCTCGGGAACCCGGAGACCCGGCCGATCCTCGGCATCATCGTCGTCGAGGACGTGTTCCTGGCCCTCTATCTCGCCGCGCTCCAGCCCGTCCTGTCCGGTGCGGACAGCCTCGGTGCGGCCGTGGTGGACGGCGGGAAGGCCTTCGGCTTCCTGGTGCTGCTCGCGCTGGTGGTCCGGTTCGGCACCCGGGCGGTCTCCCGGCTGATCCACACCGAGGACGACGAACTCCTGGTGATCTCCTTCCTCGGCGTCGCGGTCCTCGTCGCCGGGGTCTCCGAGTGGTTCGGCGTCGCCGACGCCATCGGCGCCTTCATGGTCGGCCTGATGCTCGGCGGCACGAGCTCGGGCGAGCGCATCCGGAGACTGGTCACCCCGCTGCGGGACGCGTTCGGCGCGATCTTCTTCTTCTCCTTCGGACTCTCCATCGACCCGGGCGACCTGCCGCGCGTCATCCCCCCGGTGCTGGCGGCCGTGGCCCTGACCGCCGCGATGAACGTGTGCGCGGGACTGGCCACGGCGAAGATGTACGGCTTCGGGCCCCGGGCCGTCGCGAACATCGCCACCACCCTGCTGGCCCGGGGCGAGTTCGCGCTGATCCTCGCCGCCATGGCGGCGGGTGCCGGGCTGAACGAGCGGCTGGCGCCGTTCATCGCCGGGTACGTCCTGGTGCTCGCGGTCCTCTCGCCGCTCGCCGCGAGCCGTTCCTCCTGGCTGGCACGGGTGCTGCCGGGCGGGAAGGCCGACCGGCGCGGGGGCGACGACGGCCGGCCCGGCGGCGGTGACCGGGTCTCGCTGCCGACCTGAGCCTGCCTCGGCCTTCCCCGGCGGGCTCAGGTGGTGTCCGGCGGATCAAGGCCGGGGTCGGCTCAGCCCCGGCGGGAGAGCAGCAGCAGGGCGCGGTCGTCGTTGACGTCCTTGGCGCATGCCTCGATCAGGTGCCAGGCCGCGCCCTCGAAGCCGGTCGTGACGTACCGGTCGGCCTCGCCGGTCAGCCGGTCGATGCCGTCGGCGATGTCCCGGTCCGACGCCTCGACCAGGCCGTCGGTGAAGAGCATCAGCACGTCGCCGGAGGCCAGGGAGCCCTTGACCGCGTCGAACTCCGCTCCGTCGTAGACGCCGAGCAGCGGGCCCCCGGCGGCCTTCTCCTCCCACTGCCCGGTGGCGGCGTTGAGCTGGAGGGCGGGCGGGTGGCCCGCCGACAGGATCTCGTAGTCACCGGACTCCAGGTCCAGCACCAGGTGGATCGAGGTGGCGAACCCCTCGTCCCAGTCCTGGCGGAGCAGGTAGCCGTTGGCGGCGGGCAGGAAGCCGTGCGGGGGCAGCGAGCCGAGGAGGCCGCCGAAGGCGCCGGAGAGCAGCAGGGCGCGGGAGCCCGCGTCCATGCCCTTGCCGGAGACGTCGGTGAGGACGACCTCCAGGGTGCGTCCGCCGTGGGTGCGGGCCGCGACGACGAAGTCGCCCGAGAAGGACTGGCCTCCGGCGGGGCGCAGCGACATCTCGCAGTGCCAGCCCTTCGGCAGCCGGGGCAGCGCGCTCTGGACCCGGATGCGTTCGCGCAGGTCGAAGAGCATGGTGCCGCCGCGCCGCCAGGGAACTCCGACCCGGGCCCGGAACTGGGCGAGCACCAGCCCGAAGAAGCCGCAGGCGCCGACCACGAGGACGTTGCCGGGGGTGACGGTGACGTCCGCCGGGGCGGTGCCGAGGGTGAAGGACTCGACGATCAGGGCGCCCGCCGCCACCGCGTACAGGGTGAGCAGGCTGGAGGGGCGGAGCAGCAGACCGCCGGCGACGATCGGCAGGACCAGGGCGGTGGGCGAGAACCATTCCGGGTTCCACACCGTGGCCACCGTGAGGGCCGGGATCGTCAGCAGCAGGCCCGCGAAGGCTATCCAGTCGGACCCGTCACCGCGGAAGTAGTCGACCCCGGACCGGCGCAGCGCGATGCGGGCCCGGTGGGCCGTGCGCCGCCACCGGGCCACGTGCGCGTTCACTCCGTCACGAGAGGCCATTGTCGGGACCTTATCGACCGAAGGGCTTCCCGTGCAGGGGGACCCCGGTCGGCGGCGGTACGAAATGGGGTCGTCCCGCCGGTGGAGAGGCTGGTAGGCGTGGCGTACGCCCCCGAAACGGGCGGGCCGGAGCACCCGGGGCGGGGTGCCGGGCAAGGGCTTCGGGGAACGTGTTTTCGATGGGGTGGAAGCGCGCGGACCCGGGTACGCGGCGCCCCCGGCGTACGCCCGGACCGGTCGGCGCGTCAGCGCTGCTGGCAGGTGGGGCACCAGAAGAGGTTGCGGGCCGCCAGTTCGGCGGTGCGGACCTCGGTGCCGCAGATGTGGCAGGGGCGCCGGTCGCGCCGGTAGACGTAGACCTCGCCTCCGTGGTCGTCGACCCGGGGCGGGCGGCCCATCGCCTCGGGCAGGTGCTCGGGGCGGACGGTATCGATCCGGTTGTTCCGGACGCCCTCGCGCATCAGCAGGACGAGGTCGGCCCAGATCGCGTCCCACTCGGCGCGGGTGAGGTCCTTGCCGGGGCGGTACGGGTCGATGCCGTGGCGGAAGAGGACCTCGGCGCGGTAGACGTTGCCGACGCCGGAGACGACCTTCTGGTCCATCAGCAGGGCGGCGACGGTGATCCGGCTGCGGGAGATCCGCCGCCAGGCCCGGGTGCCGTCCTCGTCGGCGCGCAGCGGGTCCGGGCCGAGACGCTCGTGTATCGCCCGCTTCTCGGGCTCGGTGACGAGGGCGCAGGTGGTGGGGCCGCGCAGATCGGCCCAGTGGTCGTCGCCCACCAGCCGGAGGCGGACCGTGTCCGAGGGCGGCGGGGCCGGGATCGCGCCGAAGCCGAGCTTCCCGAAGAGGCCGAGGTGGATGTGGACCCAGCCGGTGGCGCCGAAGCCGAGGAAGAGGTGCTTGCCGTGGGCGTCGGCGGTCTCGAGGACCTGGCCGTCGAGGAGCGCCGCGCTGTCGGCGAACCTGCCCTGCGGGCTGCTGACGCGCACCGGCCGCCCGGCGAACCGCTCGCGGTGGTCGGCGGCGAGGCGGTGGATGGTGTGTCCCTCGGGCACGGGCGGCTTCTCCAGACGGGCGGGAACGGGGCGTGAGCGGACGCGCGGGCGGGCGCGGAAAAGGGCGCGCGGGGCGGGCTGCCCGGGGCGGCGGAAACGGGCGTGCCGCCAGGGCCTGGTGGCCTGGCGGCACGGTGGACGGTCGGCGGGTGCAGCCCGGGGATCAGCCCTGCTGCGGGTGGTGGGCGGGGATCGGCGGGAGTGCGCCGGTCTCCTCGTACGCCGCGAGCATCTCGATGCGCCGGGAGTGGCGCTCTTCGTTCGAGTACGGCGTGTTCAGGAAGATCTCGACGAACTTGGTGGACTCCTCCTGGGAGTGCATCCGGCCGCCGATGGCCACCACGTTGGCGTTGTTGTGCTCGCGGCCGAGGGCGGCGGTCTGCTCGCTCCAGGCCAGCGCCGCACGGACGCCCTTGACCTTGTTGGCGGCGATCTGCTCGCCGTTGCCGGAGCCGCCGATCACGATGCCGAGGCTGTCCGGGTCCGCGGCCGTCTTCTCGGCGGCGCGGAGGCAGAACGGCGGGTAGTCGTCCTGGGCGTCATAGATGTGGGGTCCACAGTCCACGGCCTCGTGGCCGTGGGCCGTCAGCCACTCGACGAGGTGGTTCTTGAGTTCGTAGCCGGCATGGTCCGATCCGAGGTACACGCGCATGCCGGAAAGTGTGGCACGAGCGCGGCAGGGTAGCCGTCAGCGGGGTCGGAGCCCTTCGCGGGGTGGCGGCCGGACCGTCACCGGAACCACCGCGGAGGCAGGGGCGGTTCAGCACGGTCCGCCCGGACCACGTGAGGAGTCCATCCATGACGTCGGGGACCACGGTGAGGGAGCCGGGCGGTGAGCCGGAGGGCGCGGCTGCCGACGCAGGAGGTACGGGTGGCTCCGGCGGCCCGGACGGTGAACTGAAGGCCGGGCTCAAGAACCGGCACCTCTCGATGATCGCCATCGGCGGGGTGATCGGCGCGGGCCTCTTCGTGGGTTCCGGCGCGGGCATCGCCGCCGCCGGTCCGGCGATCCTCGTCTCGTACGCCCTGGTCGGCACCATGGTGGTGCTGGTGATGCGGATGCTCGGCGAGATGGCGGCGGCCCGGCCCAGCTCGGGGTCCTTCTCCGCCTACGCCGACCAGGCGCTCGGACGCTGGGCGGGGTTCTCCATCGGCTGGCTGTACTGGTTCTTCTGGGTGGTCGTGCTCGCCGTGGAGGCCACGGCGGGGGCCGCGATCCTGGAGAGCTGGGTGCCGGCCGTACCGCAGTGGGGGTGGGCGCTGATCGTGATGACCGTGCTGACCGCCACGAACCTGATCTCGGTCGGCAGTTACGGCGAGTTCGAGTTCTGGTTCGCCGGGATCAAGGTCGTCGCCATCGGCGCCTTCGTGATCGTCGGGCTGCTCGCGGTCTTCGGGGTGCTGCCCGGTTCCGACAACGCGGGTTCCGGGTTCGCCCATCTCACCGACAGCGGCGGCTTCCTGCCGAAGGGGCCGGGGGCGATCCTGACCGGGGTGCTGATGGTGGTCTTCTCCTTCATGGGCAGCGAGATCGTCACGCTCGCCGCCGGTGAGTCCGCGGACCCCCGGCGCGCCGTCTCGAAGGCGACCAACAGCGTCATCTGGCGGATCGCGATCTTCTACCTGGGCTCGATCCTCGTGGTGCTGACGCTGCTGCCGTGGAACGACCCGTCGATCGTGGACAAGGGAAGCTACGTCGCCGCGCTCGACTCCATCGGCATTCCGCACGCCGGGCAGGTGATGGACGTCATCGTGCTGACGGCCGTGCTGTCCTGCCTCAACTCCGGCCTCTACACGGCCTCCCGGATGGCCTACTCGCTCGGCGGCCGGGGCGACGCGCCCCGGGCCTTCACCCGGGTGAACGGGCGGGGCGTCCCGCGGGCGGCGATCCTCTCCTCGGTCGTCTTCGGCTTCGTGGCGGTCTTCTTCAACTACCAGTGGCCGGACACCGTCTTCGCCTTCCTGCTGAACTCCTCGGGGGCGGTGGCGCTCTTCGTCTGGCTCGTCATCTGCTTCACCCAGCTGCGGATGCGGCCCATGATCGAACGGGAGTCGCCCGGGAAGCCGGTGGTGCGGATGTGGCTCTTCCCGTACCTGACCTGGGCGACGATCGCGATGATCTCGTTCGTCCTGGTCTACATGCTCACCGACGACGCGGGCCGCGAGCAGGTGCTGCTGTCGCTGCTGGTCGCGGCGGTGGTGGTCGCGGTGTCGCTGGTACGGGAGCGGCGCGGCGGCAAGGTTCCCGCGAAGGGCTGACGGCCGTACGGGAACAGCACGAAAGGCCCGCCGGAACGCGTCCGGCGGGCCTTTCGGGGGCGTACGGGAAGAGCTCAGCCGCGGCGGCCGAGGAGCTTCCAGGAGGCGGGCAGCGCGCCCATCGCCAGCAGGGCCTTCACGGCGTCGCCGATGAGGAAGGGCGTCAGGCCGGCCGCGACGGCGGCGCCGGCCGACATGCCGGTGGAGAGGGCGAGGTAGGGGACGCCGACGGCGTAGGTGACGGCGGAGCCGACCACCATGGTGCCCGCGGTACGCAGCACGGAGCGGTCGCCGCCCCGGCGGGCGAGGGCGCCGACGACGGTCGCGGCGAGCAGCATGCCGAGGACGTAGCCGAAGGTGGCACCGCCCGCGCCGGAGGTACCGCCGGAGAACCACGGCACACCGGCCATGCCGACGACCGCGTACAGCGCGAGCGAGAGGAAGCCGCGGCGGGCGCCCAGCGCGGTGCCGATGAGGAGCGCGGCGAAGGTCTGGCCGGTGACGGGGACCGGGGAGCCGGGGATCGGGACCGATATCTGCGCGGCGAGACCGGTGAGGGCCGCGCCGCCCAGGACGAGGGCCGTGTCGACGGCCGCGCGGTGCCGCACCGCGGGCAGCAGGTCGGCGAGGACCACTCCGGTACGGACGGGGGCGGCAGCAGTGCTCATCGGGACTCCGCGGGTGAGGGTGGGGTGGGACGGACGGGAGGGCTGGAGCCGGGAAGGCGAGCCTGCGGCTGACGTTAGTCGAAGGGCCTGCCGTTGATCACCGTGTGTCGCCCACAAAGGGCCTGGCCATGGCTTGGTGAGGTTCGCACAAAAGCGCCGGGGCAACCACACCTCGGCGTGAGCCTCATCACTCCGGCGCGTGCAGCGCAGACGCGCTCCGCGCGGGTGTCTCGCTCCGTGAGACGCTGTAGGTTCCCCACTAAATCGAATCAGAGCGGCCTCACCCCCCATGCACGACGCACCGCCCCCCGCCCCCGCCGAGCCCCTCTCCCACGGGCTCAAGCAACGGCATCTGACGATGCTCGGTCTCGGCGGGGTGATCGGAGCGGGGCTGTTCGTCGGCTCGGGTGCCGGGATCGCGGTCGCGGGCCCGGCCATCATCGTGTCGTACCTGATCGCGGGCGCCCTGGCGACGCTGGTGATGCGGATGCTCGGGGAGATGTCGGCGGCGATGCCCGCCTCGGGCTCCTTCTCCGTGCACGCGGAACGCGCGCTGGGGCGCTGGGCCGGGTTCAGCGTGGGCTGGCTCTACTGGTTCCTGCTGGTGGTGGTGCTGGCCGTGGAGGCGACGGCGGCGGCGCAGATCGCGCACGGCTGGGTGCCGGCGGTCGAGCCGTGGGCGTGGGTGCTGCTCTTCATGGTGGTCTTCACCACGGCCAACCTCACCGCGGTGAAGAACTTCGGCGAGTTCGAGTTCTGGTTCGCCGCGCTGAAGGTGTGCGCGATCGTGGCCTTCCTGGTGCTGGGCACGCTCGCCGTCTTCGGGGTGCTGCCGGACACCGACCCGGTGGGCCTCACCCACCTCACGGGCCGGGGCGGGTTCCTGCCGAACGGCTGGAGCGGGGTGGTCTCCGGTGTGCTGACGGTGGTCTTCGCCTTCGGCGGGCTCGAAGTCCTGACCATCGCCGCCGCCGAGACCGACGATCCGGCGCGCGCGGTGGGGCGGGCGGTGCGCAGCGCGGTGGTGCGCATCCTCTTCTTCTACGTCGGCTCGATGCTGGTGATCGTGACGGTGCTGCCGTGGACCGCGCAGCAGGCGGGGCTGAGCCCGTACGTGAAGGTGCTGGACTCGATCGGGGTGCCGTCGGCCGGGCAGATCATGAACGTCGTGATCTTCGTGGCGCTCCTGTCCGCGCTCAACGCGAACCTGTACGGCTCCTCGCGGATGATCTTCTCGCTGGCCGAGCGGGGCGAGGCGCCGCGGGGGCTGCTGAAGGTGTCGGGGGTGACGAGGCACGGCGGCGGGGTGCCGCGGCGGGCGGTGCTCGCCTCGGTGGCCTTCGGTTTCGTCTCCGTACTCCTCAATCTGGCGTGGCCGGACACCGTCTTCCTCTATCTGCTCAACTCGGTCGGGGCGGTGCTGCTGTTCGTCTGGGCGCTGATCGCCCTCTCCCAGCTGCGGCTGCGCCCGCGCATCGACCGGGAGGCCGCGGCCCGGGGCCCGGAGCGGGGGCCCGGCTTGCGGATGTGGTGCTTCCCGTATCTGACCTGGCTGACGCTGGTGGCGCTGTTCGCGGTGCTGGTGCTGATGCTCGCCGACGACTCCGCGCGCGGGCAGGTGCTCTGGTCGGCGGGGGCGACGGCGCTGGTGCTGCTGGTGGCGTGGGTACGCGAGTCCAGGGCGCGGCACGCGGCGAGGCACTGATCCGGCGGCGTCGCCGACGCGGTTTCGCGGCGGCCGGAAAGGGCAGGCGGGAGCGGTCCGGATGGACGCGGTGTGCGAACCCGGTGACCGTATTGCGGACACATGTGCCCGATAGCCGGTACATCCGTTCAGATGGAGTGGTCCCCCGGGCCGTCCCCAGCCAGGAATCCTCAGTCAGGAATTTCCAGGTCAGCGGCTCGCACACCCTCGCGGTCCCCCCTCGGGCCCGCCGACCGAACTGAGCCCGTCGATGCCCCGCACCCCCACGCCCTCCCCCACCGCCGGTCCGCCGTCACCCTCCGGGCCCCCCACTCCGGCCACCGCCACCGTCGGCGCCGACGGTTCCTCGCTCGGCAACGGCCTCCGGCAGCGCCATCTGTCGATGATCGCGCTCGGCGGGGTCATCGGCGCCGGGCTCTTCGTCGGCTCGGGCGCGGGCATCGCCTCGGCGGGCCCCTCGATCGTCGTCGCCTACGCGGTCTCCGGGCTGCTGGTCATGCTGGTCATGCGGATGCTCGGCGAGATGTCGGCCGCCCACCCGGCGTCCGGCTCCTTCTCCGTGCACGCCGAACGGGCGCTCGGGCCGTGGGCCGGGTTCACGGCGGGCTGGTCGTTCTGGGTGCTGCTCTCGGTCGCGGTCGGGCTGGAGGGCATCGGCGCGGCGGACATCGTGACCGGCTGGCTGCCGGGCACTCCGCAGTGGATGTGGGTGGCACTCTTCATGGCCGCGTTCCTGGGCACCAACCTGGCGGCGGTGCGCAACTTCGGCGAGTTCGAGTTCTGGTTCGCCGCGCTGAAGGTCGCCGCCATCTCGCTCTTCCTGGTCCTCGGCGTGCTGGCGATCACCGGGGTGCTGCCCGACGTGGACGCCCCCGGCACCGCCAACCTCACCGGTGACGGAGGGTTCCTGCCGCACGGGGCGAACGGGTTCATCATCGGGCTGCTCGCCTCCGTCTTCGCGTACGGCGGGCTGGAGACGGTCACCATCGCGGCGGCCGAGTCGGAGAACCCGGTGCGCGGGGTCGCGAAGGCGGTCCGTACCGCGATGTGGCGGATCGCGCTCTTCTACGTCGGGTCGATGGCGGTCATCGTGGTGCTGGTGCCGTGGGACGACCCGAAGGTCGTGGAGAAGGGCCCGTACGTGGCGACCCTCGACCACCTGGGCATCCCGGCGGCCGGCCGGATCATGGACGTGGTGATCCTGGTGGCGCTGCTCTCGGCGATGAACGCCAACATCTACGGCGCCTCCCGGATGGCGGGTTCGCTGGTGGCGCGCGGCCAGGGCCCGAAGGTGCTCGGCCGGATCTCGTCCGGGGTGCCGCGCAACGCGGTGCTGGCCTCCTCCGTCTTCGGCTTCCTCTGCGTGCTGCTGAGCTACTGGCGGCCCGACGACGTCTTCCCGTGGCTGCTCAACATGATCGGCGCGGTGATCCTGGTCGTCTGGATCTTCGTCGCCCTCTCCCAGCTGGTCCTGCGCGGGCGCACCGAGCGCGAGGCGCCGGAGAAGCTGGTCGTGCGGATGTGGCTCTTCCCGGTGGCGACGGTGGTCGCACTGCTGGCGATGGCCGGAATCTTCGTACTGATGCTCCGCCAGCCCGACACGCGCGACCAACTGCTGGCCACCGGCGCACTGACGGTGGTCCTGATCGTGGTCGGGCTGATCCGGCAGCGGCGGAGTGCGGCGGCGCGCTGACGGTCGTATGCGAGAAGGGAGCGGCGGTGGGGGGGGTGCCCCCCCCCCGG
>NZ_JBHWYX010000040.1:0-80556 GCF_042728795.1 Streptomyces sp. NPDC060184 | reverse complement strand
ACAGCCCCCGGCACCGCACCACGCCGGGGGCGGTGGCATGTCCGGGCGGTCCGGCATGACGCAGGTCACAGGAACCCGGGCCGCACCGCGGAGAGACGACAGGTGTGAGGGAACAAGAAGACGACCTGCGCCGCCGCGTGCGCGCGGGTGAACGCGAGGCGTTCGCCGAGCTGTACGAGGAGTGCGCGCCCCGGGTCCACCGGCACGCGCTGCGGCTGACGGGCGACCGCTCGGTCGCCGAGGACATCATGTCGGAGACCTTTCTGACCGCCTGGCGCCGACGGGAGACCGTGGCAGAGGAAGGTGGCCCGCTGCTCCCCTGGCTCCTCGGCATTGCCACCCACACGTGCGAGAACGCCCGGCGCGGAGCCCGCCGCCGCATCGCCTTCCTCGCCCGCGGGCCGAGGCCCGACGTGGTACCCGACTTCGCCCCGGAGGCGGTGGACCGCCTCGACGACACCCGACGACTGCGGGCGGTCCAGGACGCGCTGGGCAGACTGCGACGGCACGAGCGGGAGGTGCTGTCCCTGTGCGTGTGGTCCGGCCTCGACTACGCGCAGGCGGCGCAGGCCCTCGGGGTGCCGGTCGGGACGGTACGTTCGCGCCTCTCGCGCGCCCGCAAGAGGCTGGCCCGGCTCGTCGAGGAAGAGCGGGAACCACGCGGCGCCCGCGGAGAGGTGACAGGTACGGCCGCACGTGCGGCCCTGCCCGTACGGGAGGAGACCCGATGAGCCAGAACCACGACGACACCGGCCTGTCCCCGGACCCGCGCGGCGTCCGGCGACCGCCGGACGCCGACGCCCGGGAGATCGCCCGGCTGATGCCGGCCCCGGACGTCGACGCGCTCTCCCCCGAGCGGCACCGCCACCACAAGGAACTGCTCATGACCCTCATCGACAACGACACCGCCGAACAGGCCGCCACCGCCGACGCTGCCCCCGCCCCCGCAGCCGCAGCCGCAGCCGCAGCCGCCGGGGCCGCCCGGCCGGTCCGTCGGCTCCTCCGCCCCGCCGTGCTCATCCCGGTGTCCGCGTTCGCGCTCACCGGGGTGGTGGTCGCCTCCCTCGCCGTCGCCCCGGGCCCGGACCGGCCTTCCGCGTCCGCCTCGCCCACCGTCGACCCCACCGGCCGTGGCGGCCCGGCCCTGCTGCACCGCATCTCCGCCGTGGCACTGCGCACCGGCGTCCCCGCTGTCCGCGACGACCAGTTCCTCTACACCCGCTCCACGGTCCGGGGCGCGGACCTCACCAGCGGCAAGGCGGTGGTCGGGCCGCTGGAGGAGCGCGAGGAGTGGGCCGCCCAAGACCCGCGCCCGCTGCGGAAGCTCGGTCTGGTGCGGACCGGTGGGGAGACGTTCCCCGTCAACGCGGAGCTGGGCGACACCGAGGGCACCGCCGCGGGGCTCAGCCGTCCCACCTACGCCTGGCTCGGCACGCTCCCGACCGACCCCGAGCGGCTGCTGACGTATCTGTACGCGCACACCCCCGACACCCCGGACCAGGAACGCGCCCAGGCGGTCTTCGACCGGATCGGTGAGCTGCTGACCGCGGTGATGCCGGCGCCCACCGCCGCCGCCCTGTACGAGGCCGCCGCCCGACTCCCGGGGGTCGTCGAAGCCCCGCAGGCCGCCGACGCCCTCGGGCGGCACGGGCTCGGCATCGCCCGCGAGGACACCCGCTACGGCACCCGTACCGAGTGGGTCTTCGACCGGACCGACCTCTCCTTCCTCGGTTCGCGCAGTTATCTCACCGAGGACACCTCCTACGGGGAGGCGGGAACCCTCCTGTCCAGCCTCGCGCGGACCGGATGGGGCGTGGTCGACCGGGCGGGCGAGCTGCCGTCGAAGACGGCGGGAGAGAAGCACACCGAGCAGAGCTGAGGAGCCGGCCCCGTGCGGTCAGGCGGTGCCGGGCGGGATCTGCTCCCCGTAGACCTCCGCCCACACCGTCTTGCCGGGCGCACCCGTGCGGGGCAGCACGCCCCAGCGCCCCGCGAGCCGGGAGACGAGGAGGAGCCCCCGGCCCGACTCCTCGTCGCAGGCGGGCTCACGCGGATCGCCGGGTGACGGACACCGCTCACCGCGGATGTCCGTCACCTCGATCCGCAGGGTGCCGCCCGCCTCGGTGAGCCGCACATGGAAGTCCCGGCCCGGCACCCGCCCGTGCCGCACCGCGTTCGCGGTCAGCTCGGCGGCGATCAGGGAGAGCGTGTCGTTCGTGTCCGAGGCCCAGGGGTGGCCCCACTCGTGGAGCCGGAGCGACACGAGACGGCGGGACAGACGGGCGCCGCGCGGAGTCGCGGTGAATCGCATGGCGAACTCCCGTTCCGGGGCGCGGGTTTCAACCATCTTCCCGGGAGAGGTAATTGCTTCGTTCATGAGGAAAACCCTCGCGCCGTCCGCATACCGTGACCAGGACTGACGCGCTGACGGCCCGGGGCTGTACGCGGCGGTACACACCCTGTACACGCGACGGAGCGTGAGGCGGCAGGGCGGGAAGCGACCGTGGAGGCAAGGCCGTGCCGGAAGAGCAGCAACCGCATGAGGCGCACGAGAGCGGGACGGGCATCCTGGCCGTCTTCGGACGCCAGTTGAAACTGTTCCGGACCGCGGCCGGTCTGGAACGCGCCCAGCTCGGTTCCTCGACCGGGTACTCCGCCTCCACCATCGCCGCGTTCGAGCAGGGACGGCGCGTCCCTCCGCCGAAGTTCATCGACCAGGCCGACGACATCCTGCGGGCTCACGGTGTGCTGAGCACCAGCAAGGAGGAAGTGGCGCGCGCCCAGTACCCGGCCTTCTTCCGGGACGCCGCCCGGATCGAGGCGGAGGCGACAGAACTCGCTGGCTACGAAACCCTCGTCGTCAACGGGCCCCTCCAGACGGAGGAGTACACCCGCGCGCTGCTGACGGACCGGCGTCCGCTGCTGGACGAGGCCACCATCGAACAGCGGGTCGCAGCGCGCCAGGCACGCCAGGAGATCTTCCACCGCTGGCCGGCACCGCTGCTCAGCTTCGTCATGGAGGAGTACGTCGTCACCCGGGGTCTGGGAGGCCGCGAGGTACGGCGCGGGCAGTTGGAACACCTGCTGCTGATCGGCCAGAAGCGCAATGTCGAGATCCAGGTGATGCCCGCGGACCGGGAGGACAACGCGGGCGTGGACGGCCCGTTCACCGTCCTCACCCCTCAACACGGCGAGCCGGTCGGCTATCTCGAAGTGCAGGGTCGGAGCACACTGGTGACGGAGCGCAGGGAGGTCCGCGCCCTGTCGGCCCGCTATGGGATCATCCGAGCCCAGGCCCTCACCCCGCGTGAGTCCCTGGCTTTCATCGAGAAACAGCTGGGAGAGGTATGAACGTCCACGTCACCACCGGCGGTTCCGACACAGAGCTGCACTGGCACAAGAGCAGCCACAGCGGCGCCGAAGGCGGGAATTGCCTGGAGGTCGCCACCTCCCCCGGCACCGTCCACGTACGCGACTCCAAGCAGCACACCGGGCCCACCCTCACTCTGGCCCCGGACGCCTGGGCCGCGTTCGTCGCGGAAGCCGCACGCGACTGACCCGCTTGCCCGTGCATGCGTACATGGGACGGCCGCCCCGCCCCCGCTAGTGTGCGGGGACGGGGCGGCCGGTGCGGCGCTCGTCGAGCGTCGCGTGGGTCAGCGGTCAGACCAGGTCGGGGTACTGGTTCCAGCCCCCGGTGCCGATCTGGACGCGGGCCTTGAACGGGGTCTTGGCGACTCCGGTGCCCGCGTAGAAGAACAGCTCGCCCTTGGAGTTGGACGCCAGGAGGTCGGCGATGCCGTCCCCGTTGATGTCGCCCGGGGCGGCGAGGTTGGAGTACTGGCTCCAGCCGGTGCCGCCGACCTGGGTACGGGTGCCGAGCGGCGTGGACGACTTGCCGGTGCCGGGGTAGAAGAACAGCCCGGCGGAGCTGCGGGCGATGACGTCCGCGCGGCCGTCCCGGTTGAGGTCACCGGCGCCGACCAGCTTGTTGTACTGGCTCCAGCCGCTGCCGCCGACCTGGACCCGGCCCTTCATGGAGAGGCCGTCGCCGTTGCCCGCGTAGAAGTACAGCGCGGTGGAGCTGCGGGCGATCAGGTCGCTCTTGCCGTCACCGTTCAGGTCGCCGGGGCCGACGATCAGGTTGTACGACTTCGAACCGCCCGCGAGGTCGGTGTCGTTCTCCGCGTACGTGGCCGTGTTGTACAGGTGGCCGTCGTACGTGCTGTGCGCGATCAGGTCGGAGCTTCCGTCCGACCGGAGCGAGACACTGTGGGTGAGACGGCTCTCGGAGCGGGTCCAGCCCGATCCGATCAGGTACTTGGCCGAGAGCTTCCCGAGTCCGGTGCCGTCGTAGTAGTACAGGGTGCCGTTGCTGGTGCGGGCGAAGACCCCGGCCTTGCCGTAGGCCGCGTTGTTGCCGGCCCCGGCCAGCTGGGTGACCGTGTTCCAGCCCGGGCCGGAAAGCACGCGGGCCTGGAAGAAACCCGTGCCCTTGCCGTCGTAGAAGTACAGCTTGCCGTCGTAGCCCCGGGCCGCGAGGTCCGCGGTGCCGTTGCCGTTGTAGTCGGTGCCGCCGGTGATCTGGTTGTACTGCGCCCAGCCGGTGCCCCCGATCTGGAACTGGGTCTTGAACGGGTACCCGGTGACCTTGCCGTTCCCGGGATACACGTAGACCCCGGTGGCGTTGCGGGCCACTAGGTCGGCGATGCCGTCGCCGGTGAGGTCGTCCGCGCCGACCAGCTGGTCGAACTGGCTCCAGCCGGTGCCGCCGACCTGGATGCCCTTGCCGAAGTTCTTGCCCGTACCCGGGAAGAGGAACAGTCCGGCCGTGCTGCGGGCGAGAAGGTCGGGCGCGCCGTCACCGTTCAGGTCACCGGGGACGACGAGCTTGTTGTACGCCTGCCAGCCGCTGCTGAGCGTGGTGTACGAGCTGAGGCCACCGTCGACGGCCGCGTTGGCTCCGCTGTAGAGCCGCAGCGATCCGGTGGGCGTCACCACCAGCAGGTCGGCCTTGCCGTCGCCGGTCATGTCGCCGGGCAGCAGCAGGTCCTTGACCTGGGCGGTCTCGCCGGAAAGGACATCGGCGTAGCCGTTGCCCCAGTCCGTGTAGACGTCGCCCCAGCCTTCACGGTAGGCGAGGTCTCCGGCGCCGTCACCGTCGAAGTCGGCGCGCTGGGCGGCCGAGGAGTCGACGGCGGCGGAACGGGCCATCAGGTTGCGCGGCTGGGGAGCCACGGCGTTCTCACGGCCCGGCACCGTGAAGGTGGGGCGCGCAAAGGACGCGTGCGGCACGGCCACCGTGCCCGGGGTCGGGGCCTCGTTCCCGGCCGCGTGCGCGGTGATCGTCATCGAACCGCTGACCAGCAGACCGGCGCAGACGATCGCTGCCGATGTGGCCATCCTCCGGGTCCGCCGGGACCCGGGTATTGCGGGGTTGGGCATTCTGCCTCCTGTGGAAAAGACGACTCCACGGGGAGCGGCGCGCATGCCGGTGCCGAGCCGCACGTGTGCGGTCTCGGATGAATGGCGTCCGTCGACGTGCCTTCGGTGTCGGTCATGGCACCGGCGCACGGCATGACGGAGCAGAATCCCCCCACCAGTGGTGGCGCCCCTCCCCAGGGTCGTGGAGTAGATCTATCTCCAGAAGGGCTCGTCCGGCAAGTCCGTTGTCCGGCTGATCCCGGTTACTGACGCGTCCTTGATCCGGCGCTGCCCGGGTTCCCGCGGGGAAACAGGTCGTGGAGGGGGAGGGAAGATGGCGTGAAACCGACGTGCACGCGCGATGGCGGAACGGTGTACCGGTCGCGCGGCCCGGCCACCGGTGGTGGGTGCCGAGCGTGTTCCGGCGCCTGCGGGACCCGTCAGGTCCACACCGCGCCCAGCGCGACGAACCCGCAGATGAGCACGGACAGGATCGCCAGCAGCGGCCAGACGAAGCGCAGGTACCTGTCGTAGCCGATCTTCGCCAGCGCGATTCCGCCGATGGTGACGGCGGTCGTCGGCACCCAGAGGTTCATCCAGCCGCTCGCCGCCTGCCAGGCGGTGACCACCACGGCGCGCGAGACGCCCGCGAAGTCGGCGAGGGGCGCGAGGATCGGCATGGCGAGAGTCGCGTGCCCGGAGGTGGAGGGGATCAGGAACGCCAGCGGCAGGTTGACGATGAACACGACGACGGCGAAGAGACCGGACGAGACCCCGGAGACCGCTCCCTCGATGGAGTGGAGCACCGTGTCGGTGATCCGCGAGTTGTTCATGATGACGGTGACCCCGCGCGCCAGCACGATGACGAGCGCGGGCGAGATGAAGTCCGCCGCGCCCTGCACGAGCGTCGCGCTCAGCCGCTGCTCGCCGAACCGGGCGACCACGCCGACGACCACCGCGGCGACGATGAAGAGCGCGGCCAGCTGCGGGAAGGACCAGCCGAGTTCGAAGCCGTACGGGGTGGCGTCGGCGTCCCCGCTGATGGCGCTGGACCACGGCACCACGGAGAAGATCATGAAGGCGAAGGTGAGTCCGACCAGGACCAGGACGACCTGGTGCAGCGGGGTCAGCGGCGGCGGTTCCTCGGTTTCCGCCGCCGACTGCTCGCGGTCGCCGGGCAGGAAGCCGGAGAGGGAGCGTGCGGGGTCCCTGCGGACCCGGGAGGCGTACCGGACGACGTAGGCGATGGTCACGGCCGTCAGGACGATCCACATGAGGCCACGCAGCACGATGCCGTCGCCGAGGGAGATGTCGGCGGCGGACGAGGCGACGCCGGTGGCGAACGGGTTGACGGTGGAGCAGAGCACGCCGATGCCCGCGCCGAGGATGATCGTGCCGGTCGCGACCATGCGGTCGTAGCCGAGGGCGAGCATCAGCGGGACGATCAGCCCGTAGAAGCCCAGGGTCTCCTCGGCGAAGCCCTCCACCGTGCCGAGCAGCGAGAAGACCACCATGACGCCGACGATGAGCAGCGCGCCGCGCTCGCGCAGCCGGTGGGCGAGGCGGCCGATGCCCCGGTCGAGGGCCCCGGTGGCGAAGACGACGGTGATGAACGCGCCGATCGCGATGACGAAGAGGAACACGCCCGCGCTGCCGTACAGCTCACCCGTCAGGTCGGGCCCGACCTGACCGGTCTTCGTGTCCTGGATTCCGTAGAGGCCGTTGACGGGCGAGAGGAAGAGGTCGTCGAGCCGGTCGACGAAGCTCTGGTCGGAGGGGACCCGGTGGTAGGTGCCCTGGACGGGGGCGCCTTCGGCGTTGCGGTCGTACGCCCCGGAGGGGATGAGGAAAGCGAGCGCCCAGACGGCGAGGGTCACCAGGGCGAGGATCGTCAACGCGCTCGGGAAGGTGAACTTCCGCTTCTCCGGGTGGTCTCCCTCGGGGGCGGCGCCGCCCGTCACCTGGGTGCTCACGCCGTGCCTCCGGCCCGGTGACCGGCGGCGAACTCCCGCAGGAAGGCGGCTTCCGCGATCACCGCCGACCTGAGTTCGGAGAAGAGCACGCGTTCGTTCGGGGCGTGCAGGTTGCACCTGCTGTCCTGGGCGCCGAAGAGCAGCACCTCCGCTCCTGGCACGGCCCTGGCCAGTCCGTTCACCAGGGGGATGGAGCCGCCGCCGGCGATGTACGCGGGCTCCTCGCCCCAGCCCTCGCGCAGAGCGGTGAGGGCCGCGCGGTAGGCAGGGCCGTCGGTGCGGGCCTCGTAGCCGGGGCCGGTGTCCCCGGCGGTGACGGTCAGCCGGATACCGAACGGGCGGAGTGCCTCCAGGTGGGTGACGAGGAGACCGCGCGCCTCCTTCGGGTCCTGCAGCGGGTGGAACCGGAGGTTCAGCTTGGCGCGCGCGTAGGGCACGACGGCCGAGGCCGCGTGGTCGACGCTCGGGGCGTCGATCCCGATGACGGTGATGGCCGGTCCACTCCAGAGCCGTTCGCCGAGGCTGCCGGATCCGGTCAGAGGCACCCCGTCCAGCACCCCGGCCAGCGAGCGGAACTCGTCCTCGGTGAAGGTGGTGCCGGTCCACTCCTCGCGCCGCAGTCCCTCCACCGCCACGTCGCCGTGCACGTCGTGCAGGGTGGAGAGCGCCGTGAGCAGCGCCAGCAGGGCATCGGGGGCGGCTCCGCCGAACTCGCCGCTGTGCCGGGGCTCGGCGAGGGTACGGACTTCGACCACGACCTCCGCGGCGCCCCGCAGCCCGGTGGTGAGGGTGGGGCTGCCGGGGCGGATGTTGCCGAGGTCCGCGATGACCATGGCGTCGCAGGCGAAGCGGTCCGGGTCGGTGGGCGGGTACGCGTCGAAGGCGCTGCCGTACTCCTCCTGGCCCTCCAGGACGATCTTCAGCCCGACCGGGGGCACGCCGCCGAATGCCCGGAGCACGCCGAGGTGGACGATGACGTTCGCCTTGTCGTCGGCGACGCCCCGGGCCCTGAGGCCGGTTTTGTCGTCGAGCGGGGTGGGCTCGAAGGGCGGCGACCGCCAGAGGGTGGGGTCGCCGGGCGGCTGGACGTCGTAGTGGCCGTACAGGAGGACGGTGGGCGCGTCGGGGGCGGGCGGCGGAACCTCGGCCACGATGACCGGCGCGGTGTCGGGGAGGTCGAGGCGGTCGATCCGTGTGACTCCGGCTCCCCGCAGGAGTTCCACCAGGAGGTCGTGGGCCTCCAGGACGGGTTCGGGCGGGAAGCCGGGGAAGGCGACGGAGGGGATGGCCGTGAGCCGTTCCAGGTCGGCGGTCAGACCGTCCATCAGCGCGTCGACCCGGGTGCTCAGGTCCATGGTGCACACCCCTGTTCCTCACGTACTCGCGTACTCACGTCCGAGGTTCCGGGGCCGCGTCCGTGCCGGACCCGCCGTGCACCCGGCGGTGTCGCGGGGCACGGGGCTCGCGCGGACACGCCCCAGGGTCAATGGACCACAGGGCGGGCGCTCCCGCTCGTCCGCGCCGCCGGGTGCCGTCGGCGGTGTGGGGGTGTGGGGTGCCGTAAGGGATGTCGGGTGCCGTGGGCGGCACCGGGCCCGTCAGCCGCCGAGGACGAGGGTGCGCTGCGCGGAGAAGTCGCCCCACGTGCCGTCGGGGAGCTTGGCCCGGATCTTGACGGAGTGCCGGGTGCCCTTCGGTTCGGTGAGCGTCAGTTCGTAGGTGGCGCGGCCCTTCGGAGGCGTACCGCCCCAGACGATGGTCGTGGTGAACTTCCCGTCGAGGTAGAGCTCGTACGCGGGGATGTCGCCGCCCACCTGGGGCTGGTCCCAGGAGAGTGCGGCGGTGTAGTCGCCGGGCCCGCCCTTGGTCTCCGTGCGCAGACCGGTGGGGGCGGTGCTCGCGGGGGCGCCGGGGGCGGATCGGGTGGTGACGTCGACGGAACGGCTGTCGTCCGAGGACTTGTCCGAGGCGTCGCGGGCGCGGACCGTGAAGGTGTAGACCGTGCCGGGGCGCAGGCCGGTGAGCCGGGCGCTGGTCACGGTGCCGGAGACGCTGTGGATGCGGGAGTCCTCCTGGTAGACGTCGTAGGTGGAGACGCGGACGTCGTCCGTCGAGGGCTTCCAGGACAGGGTCGCGCTGTCGGTGCCGATGGCGGTGGCGCGCAGCGAGCCGGGGACGGACGGCGCGGCCCGGTCGTCGGGCGGCGTGGGCTGGGTGGTGGCCGGTACGCCGGGGCCGGGCTCGGAGAGGTTGCCTGCCGCGTCCCGGGCCCGGACGGTGAAGGTGTAGGCGGTGGAGGCGGTGAGGCCGTCGACGTCGATCATGTGCGTGGCCGCGGGGACGGTCTTCGCCCGGGTGCCGTCGCGGTAGACCTCGTATCCGGTGACCGCCTTGTCGTCGGTGGACGGCTCCCACATGACGTGCACGGAGGTGGAGCTGCTCACCTGGGCGGTCACGCCCTGCGGGGTGGTGGGTGCTTTGGTGTCGGCCGCGGCGGCGTGCCCGCCGCAGCCGGTGAGCAGCGCGAGGAGAAGTACGGCGGAACAGGTCGACACGACACGCATGGGGGGAAGGTGCACGGCGCTGCCGCCTTTCGTCCGGGGCATTGGTCCAGACCTGTATGGCACGGCGTGCGGGCGGGTCACAAGAGGAGTGCGCGGAACGTTCCGCAATATGTGCATGTGCGCCTCCCCCGGCTTGCACCGGGGCCCACGGATGTGGTTACGGAGTCCCCAATTCCGCCCTGCCGCCCCGGCACCTCGACACCCCGGAGCCCCGGAGCCCCGGTGGATCGCGGAGGGCCCCGATGGGTTGCGGCGGGGCGCCCGCGGACCTCCGGCCCAGGAGCCGTGCGAGCGCCCCGCCGCGATCACCGGCGGTCCGTCAGCAGGCGATGGCGTACCAGACCGGGGTCCAGTTGACCGTCGTCGACTGATAGGCGGTGGAGGAGAAGAGGTAGCTCTGGTTCTTGTCGTAGAAGTAGGCGACGGTGCCGGGTGTCTGGTTGTTGATGAGGGGGCCGCTGCCGGTGAGGTTGGGGAGCTGGTAGAGGGTGTTGCACTTGGTGTAGGCGAAGCTGTTGCCGTTGGCGCCCTGGCCGCACACGTAGGTGTAGGAGCAGGACAGCGCCGCGGCGGCGGACTTCACCACGGCGGGCGACTCCACCGCGTGCTGCCGGGCGCCCGCGAGCGCCTTCGCCGCGAGGGTGGCCTCGTCGGGCCGGGCGGAGGCCGACGCCGGCCCCATCAGCCCGAGGAGCGAGCCGGCGACGAGCGTCGCGGCGGCCAGCAGGGTCGTGGCGGTCTTCCGTACTGCCATGAGCGGTCTCCCTGGATCTCCCGCCCCCGAAGGGACGGGTACGAGGTTGCTTCCTCTTCCGCCCCCTGACACCTCGCCCCCTCGACAGGAGCCGAGGGGGCATCCGGGGGCGACGCGAGACCTACCCCCGGCCGGAATCGGTAACCTTGAGTGACGAGACGGTCACTCCAAGGAGTTTTTGGGAGCACTTTGCTCGCCGTGCCCCCATCGAGTGCATCGAAGTGATCCACGACTCGGCCGACCGGGTTGCATGAACATGCATCGAAGTGCATACTTTTCCTATGTCTAAGGTAATGACCTCTCTGCCCGTCGGGGAACGCGTCGGTATCGCCTTCTCGGGCGGCCTCGACACCTCCGTCGCGGTCGCGTGGATGCGCGACAAGGGCGCGGCGCCGTGCACGTACACCGCCGACATCGGCCAGTACGACGAACCCGACATCGCCTCCGTGCCCGGGCGCGCCCACGCCTACGGGGCGGAGATCGCCCGGCTGGTCGACTGCCGGGCCGCCCTCGTCGAGGAAGGGCTCGCCGCGCTGACCTGCGGGGCCTTCCACATTCGTTCCGGCGGGCGCGCGTACTTCAACACCACCCCGCTCGGCCGGGCGGTCACGGGCACCATGCTCGTGCGCGCCATGCTGGAGGACAACGTCCAGATCTGGGGCGACGGCTCCACGTTCAAGGGCAACGACATCGAGCGGTTCTACCGCTACGGCCTGCTGGCCAATCCGTCGCTGCGCATCTACAAGCCCTGGCTGGACGCCGACTTCGTCACCGAGCTCGGTGGTCGCAAGGAGATGTCCGAGTGGCTGCTCGCCCACGGACTGCCCTACCGGGACAGCACGGAGAAGGCGTACTCCACCGACGCCAACATCTGGGGCGCCACCCACGAGGCCAAGACCCTCGAACACCTCGACACCGGCCTGGAGAGCGTCGACCCGATCATGGGCGTGCGATTCTGGGACCCGTCCGTCGAGATCGAGACCGAGGACGTCACCGTCGGCTTCGAGCAGGGCCGCCCGGTGACCATCAACGGCAAGGAGTTCGCCTCCGCCGTCGACCTGGTGCTGGAGGCCAACGCCATCGGCGGCCGGCACGGCCTGGGCATGTCCGACCAGATCGAGAACCGGATCATCGAGGCCAAGAGCCGCGGCATCTACGAGGCGCCGGGCATGGCCCTGCTCCACGCGTGCTACGAGCGCCTGGTCAACGCGATCCACAACGAGGACACCCTCGCCACCTACCACAACGAGGGGCGCCGCCTCGGCCGCCTGATGTACGAAGGCCGGTGGCTGGACCCGCAGGCGCTGATGATCCGCGAGTCGCTCCAGCGGTGGGTCGGCATGGCCGTCACCGGCGAGGTGACCCTGCGGCTGCGGCGCGGCGAGGACTACTCGGTCCTCAACACCTCCGGACCGGCGTTCAGCTACCACCCGGACAAGCTCTCCATGGAGCGCACCGAGGACTCGGCCTTCGGTCCGGTGGACCGCATCGGTCAGCTGACCATGCGCAACCTCGACATCGCGGACTCCCGCGCCAAGCTGGAGCAGTACGCCGCCATCGGCATGGTCGGCAGCTCCCACCAGGCGCTGATCGGCGCGCAGGCCGCGTCGACGCCGCTGATCGGCGCGATGCCCGAGGGCAACGCCCAGGAGATCGCCTCGCGCGGCGAGGCCCCCGGTGGCGACAAGCTGCTCGACAGCGCCGCCATGGAGTTCGGCGCCGACTGACGGCCGCACCCCGTGCGTGCGAGGGAGGCCCGGCGGGTTCGCCGGGCCTCCCTCGCGCGTCGGGCCTCTCCCGCCCGTCGGCCGCCGGATCAGCTGGTGAAGAACTCGCTGATCTGCTGGGCGACCTGGTCGGCGCGGGTCTCGTGCATCCGGTGCCCGCCGGGCACGGTGATCAGACGGCAGTCGGGGATGCGCGACGCCATCTCCGGCAGGAGCGCCTGCGGCAGGGCGCTCTCGGGGCCGCCCGCGACGATCATCGTGGGCGCGACGATCTCGCCCAGCGCCTCGGCCCACTCCGGGTCGGGTTCGGAGAGCTGGGCGTGGATCTCGGGTACGGCGTTCTCGTCGTAGTCGACCGGCCCCTCGGCGCGCCCCGCCGGCCCCGGGTCGCCGGGGAAGGGCGCGGGAGTCTCCACGAGGACGAGCCGTTCCACCCGGTCGGAGTGCTCCTCCGCCAGCAGCAGGGCGACCGAGCCGCCCATCCCGTGGCCCACCAGACCGACCCGGTCGAGCTCGCACTCGTCGAGGAAGCCCACCACGTCGTCCCGCATCTGCTCGAACGCGTACTCGTCCGGCCAGTCGCTCTCACCGTGCCCGCGCAGATCGAGGGCGTACACCCGCCATTCGGCGCCGAGCAGGGACCCGGTCGCCTCCCAGTCGGCGGACGAACCGCCGAGACCGTGCAGGAGGACGACCGGCGAGCCGAAGGGGTCGCCCCACGTCCGGTACGCCAGCCGCACATCGCCGACATCCACAACAGACTGATCTTCCATGCCCCTGACGCTACAGCCGGTGGGCGGGGTGACATGCCCTCACCCCGGCCTGGCAGGCTTACGGGGTGAACCGCACCGTCCGGCCCGCCGCCCGCCGCTCCCTCGCGACCCTCTCCGTGGCCCTGCTGGCCGCCTCTGTGCTGACCGCCTGTTCCGGTGCGGACGAGAAACCCGAGAAGGGGCTCGACGACCCGGCGAAGAAACGGATCGCCATGGAGCTCGTCTCCAGCGCGGAGAACTCCACCCTGGACTGGCGGGGCCAGTACAAGTACATCGAGGACATCCACGACGGCCGCGGCTACACCGGCGGCATCATCGGATTCTGCTCCGGCACCGGCGACATGCTCGACGTGGTGGAGCGGTACACGAAGGACCGCCCCGGCAACGCCCTCGCCCGGTTCATTCCGGCCCTGCGGGCGGTCGACGGAACCCCCTCGCACGCCGGTCTCGGCACGCCGTTCACCGAGGCGTGGACCGCCGCCGCGAAGGACTCCGCCTTCCGCGACGCGCAGGACGCCGTGCTGGACGAGGGGTACTTCGACCCGGCGGTCGACCGGGCCGAGAAGGACGGGCTCAGCGCCCTGGGGCAGTTCATCTACTACGACGCGTACGTCATGCACGGCGCCGGCGACACCGAGGGCACGGTCGGCTTCGCTTCCATCCGCCGCCAGGCACTCGCCGTCGCCGACACCCCGGCCGAGGGCGGCGACGAGGAGACCTGGCTCAACGCCTTCCTCGACGCCCGGGTGGCCGCCATCGCCAAGGAGCCCTCGCACACCGACACCAGCCGGATCGAGACGGCCCAGCGCCGGTTCGTGCGGGAGGGCAAGCTCCAGCTGGAGACCCCGCTGCGCTGGAAGGTGTACGGGGAGAGCTTCCGGATCGACGACTGAACCGGCCGGCGACGGACCGCCCCGAGGCGGAGGCGCGGCGGGCGCCCGATGCGTCCGGCGCCCTTCCGCGCGCGCCGGTCCGCTCCGCCGACGCCCCCGTGCTCCCGTACGCGGTCGCTCGCCTCCGCCCGCCCGTGACACTTCGGCGCCCCACCCCGTTGGCGCCACGGAGGCGGACGTTCCGGTGCACCGGTACGGAGGCGGTGCACCGGCACGAGCGCAGCGAGCGTACGGCCCGCCCCTCCCCAGAACCGCCCCGCACCGCGCCAGCCGAGCGGTGCGGGGCTCCCGGGACGGCCGGTCCCCCGCCGATGGCAGCCCCACGGGACCACCCGCTCCCGCCCGCCCCGACCCGGGCGGGTGACACGGCGTCGCCACCGGAACGGGAGACCGTCGGGACACGAAAAGGCCTGATAGGAAGCTCGCGACAGAGCAGACGATCAACGTGTCTCCGATGGAGGACAGGTGCCTCACCCCCAGGCCGATGCCACGTTCCGCAGTCGCGGCACCTCCCCCGGTCCGGCCGCCGGGGCCCGCCCCGCAGCCACCGGCCGCCGTACCGCACTCCCCTCGGTGGCCGTGGCCACCGCCCTCGGACTCGCCCTCACCGTCGCCCCGGCCAGCGCCCTGGCAGACTCTCCGACCCAGGAGGTGGCGATGCGTCACGAAGCGTTCCGGCCGGTCCGAGCGGCCCCCACGGTGGGGCTGGACGACCCGGCGAAGAAGGAGATCGCCATGCAGCTGGTCTCCAGCGCGGAGAACTCCTCGCTGGACTGGCGGGACCAGTACAAGTACATCGAGGACATCGGCGACGGCCGCGGCTACACCGGCGGCATCGTCGGCTTCTGCTCCGGCACCGGCGACATGCTGGGGGTGGTGGAGCTCTACACCGAGCGCGCCCCGGGCAATCTCCTCGCGCCGTTCCTGCCCGCGCTGCGCGAAGTCGACGGAACCGACTCGCACGAGGGTCTCGGCTCCCGGTTCACCTCGGCCTGGGAGCAGGCCGCGCTGACCGATCCGGTCTTCCGCGAGGTGCAGGACGACGAGCGCGACCGGGTGTACTTCGACCCGGCCGTGAAGCAGGCGAAGGCCGACGGGCTCGGCACGCTCGGCCAGTTCGCGTACTACGACGCGCTCGTCATGCACGGCGAGGGCGACGACAGCGCGAGCTTCGGCGCCATCCGCAAGAGGGCGCTCGCCTCGGCCCAGCCGCCGTCGAAGGGCGGCGACGAGACAGTCTACCTGAACGCCTACCTCGACGCCCGGGTGTGGGCCATGCGGCAGGAAGCGGCCCACTCCGACACGACCCGGGTCGACACCGCGCAGCGGGTCTTCCTGCGCAACGGCAACCTCGGCCTGAACCCACCGCTCGACTGGAAGGTGTACGGGGACAGTTACCACATCGGCTGACGCGGTGTCAGCCCTCGTCCGGCCGGGGGCCGGGCCCGGCCGGACGGGCCGCGCGCCGGGGAGATCAGCCCCCGGCCGCGAGCCGGGCGAGGCGCCTGGCCTCGTCGCGGGTGGCGACGGCGACGGCGTCCTCGTCCACGGTCGTCAGACGGCCGTTCTCCACGACCGGCCTGCCGCCGACGAGCGACAGGGTGACGGGAGCAGCCGCGCCGAGGACGAGAGCCGCGACCGGGTCGGCGATGGAGGCGTGGGCGAGGGTGTCCATCCGCCAGAGCACCAGGTCGGCGAGTTTCCCGGCTTCGAGGGAGCCGATCTGGTCGGCCCGTCCGAGCACCCGGGCACCGCCGTACGTACCGAGCCTCAATGACTGACGTGCTGTCAACGCGCGTTCCCGGTGCGGCCCCAGACGGTTGACCAGGACGGCGTTGCGCAGTTCGGTGTGGAGTTCGCCGGACTCGTTCGACGCGGTGCCGTCGACGCCGAGGCCGACCGCGACGCCGGCCGCGAGCATGTCCGGCACCCGGGCGATCCCGGCCGCGAGACGGGCGTTGGAGGAGGGGCAGTGCGCGACGCCCGTACCGGTACGCGCGAACGCGGCGATGTCGGAGTCGTTCATGTGGACGCAGTGGGCCATCCACACGTCCTCGCCGAGCCAGCCGGTGGACTCGAAGTAGTCCGTCGGCCCCATCCCGAACAGCTCCTTGCAGAACTGCTCCTCCTCCACGGTCTCCGAGCCGTGGGTGTGCAGCCGCACCCCCTTGGCACGCGCCAACTCCGCCCCCTGTCGCATCAGTTCGGTGGAGACGGAGAAGGGGGAGCAGGGCGCGACGGCCACTTGCGTCATCGCGCCGAACGACGGGTCGTGGTGGGCGTCGACGGCCGCGGCGGTGGCTTCGAGCGCGCCGTCGAGCGTCTCGACGGCGAAGTCCGGCGGCAGCCCGCCGTCCTTCTGCCCGCGGTCCATGGAGCCCCGGGCGAGAGTGAACCGTACGCCGGTGTCCCGGGCGGCGCCGATGATCGCACCGGACAGGTCTCCGGCCCCCCGGGGGAAGACGTAGTGGTGGTCCATGGCGGTGGTGACGCCGCCGCGCGCCATCATCGCCAGCGAGCCGCGCGCCGCCGCGCTGACCATGGGCTCGTCGATGCGGGCCCAGGTCGGGTAGAGCGCGACGAGCCAGTCGAAGAGGTTGTGGTCGGTGGCCAGACCCCGGGTGATCCACTGGTAGAAGTGGTGGTGGGTGTTGACGAGCCCGGGTGTGACCAGGTGGCCGGTGCCGTCGATGCGGCGGACCACGTTCGCCAGCCCCTCGGGGGCGCGGCCCGCGCCGACGGACTCGATGCGGTCGCCCGCGACGACGACATGGCCGTCGGCGTACTCGGTGTCGTGCGCGTCGACGGTGGCGATCGCGCAGTTCTCAATGACGAGGCGCTGCGGCCCTGCCGGATCGGTCATCGTGCTTCCTTCGTCAAGTGCGGTGCGGGCGAACGGTGTTGTACGGCTCGTACCCCGTCGTTCGCTCAGAGGTTGGTGAGGTCCGCCGGGATCGACTGCGTGGCGTCTTCGCGCAGCACGGTGGCCTCGATCAGTCCGTAGGGGCGGTCGGCGGCGAGGTACACGGCGCCGTCCCCGGAGGCGTTGTCGAGCCCGAACGGTTCCAGGTCGACCAGGAAGTGGTGCTTGTTCGGCAGCGAGAAGCGGATCTCGTCGATCTCGGCGCGGTTCTCGATGACCCGGGTGCCCATCTGATGGAGCGTCTGCTGGAGGGAGAGGGAGTACGTCTCGGCGAACGCCCGGAGCAGGTGCGCGCGGGCCTGCTCCCAGGACTCCTCCCAGCGGGGCATCTCCTCGGCGTCGTCCGACCAGCTGTACCGCCACCGGGCGGAGACGTCGGTGGCGAGGATGCGGTCGTACGCCTCCTTGAGGGTGGTGTACCGGTCCTTCGCGTAGCCCCAGAACTCGGAGTCGGTGGAGTTCAGGACGGTGAGGTCCTTCACCCCGGAGATCACCTCCCAGCGCTCGCCGTCGTAACGGATCTGCGTGGTGCGGACCTCCTGCCCCTTCCGCACGAAGGAGTGGCGCGGGGTGTCCGGGCCGGTGGCGGCGGGGTCCTCGATGCGTTCCCAGGCGTACTCCTCGACGCGCACGCGCGCCCGGGCGATCGCGGGCTGGGAGCGGACGAAGTGCCGGGCGAGGTGGATGCCGAACTGCTCGGCGGAGTCGATGCCGTGCTCCTTGGCGAACGCGTACACCGTGTTCTTCATGGTGTCGGTCGGCAGCACGTGGGCGTTGTCGCCGGAGATGTGGACCTCGTCCAGGTCGCCGGAGAGGGAGACCGAGACGTTGAGGTCCTTGATGTGGTGGGTGGCGCCGTCGCGCACGATCTTGACGACCCGGTTCTCGGCCTTGCCGTACTGGTTCTGGCCGAGCACCACGGTGCGGGGCCGGGGAGGGGCGACCTCGGAGGACTGCTGGGCGTGCGTGGTCATGGGTGCCGGGACCTTTCTGCGGGAAGCGGGAGGCGGCGCCGTCAGGGGTGCGGGCCCGGGGGCGTAGGGAGAAGGGCGGGATGCGCGGGGATGCGTACGGGTACGGCGAGCCGCCCCGCCGCGGGGTGTTCGCACCGGCGACGGGGTGGGCCGCGGGCAGGCCCTCAGCTCCCCCGGTAGACGGAGTAGCCGAACGGGCTGAGCAGCAGCGGTACGTGGTGGTGCTCGCCCGGACGGACGGCGAAGGTGATCGCCACCTCCGGAAAGAACGTTCCACCATCGGCCGGCGGAGCGGCCGGTCCCTCCGCCTCCGGGGCGAAGTACGCGCCGGTGTCGAAGTCGAGCCGCACCTGGGCCGCCCCCTCGGGAAGGACGGGCAGGTCCGCGCAGCGGCCGTCCGCGTCCGTCACCGAGCCGCCGAGGGGCGTCCACCCGGCGTCGGCGTCGGGGCGGGTGGCGAGGCGGACGGGGACGGAGGCCGCAGGACGGCCGATGCTGGTGTCCAGGACGTGCGTGGACACCGAGGCGGTGGTGTCGGAACTCAGGACCCTCACTCCCCTTCGGTCATGAGGCGGGTCAGCCGGATACGGTTGATCTTGCCCAGCTCGATGCGCACGATCGCGCTCTCCCGCTCGGGCGTGTTCCCCGTACGGGCCCGCAGCGCGTCGCGCATCTGCCCGGCGGTCGCCCCGGTGGCGCAGATCAGGAAGACATGGCCGAAGCGCTCCTGGTAGGCCAGGTTCAGTTCGAGCATCTCGGCCCTGAGGGCGTCGGAGGCGCCCGCCATCCCGCGCTGTTCCCGCGCGGACACGGGGTCGCCGGGTTTCGGCCGCCCGATCGGCGGATGACCGGCCATCGCCTCGGCCAGGTCGTCCGCGGACAGCACGGCGGTGGCCGTGTCGCTCGCGGTGAGCAGGTCGTCGGCGGTGGCGAAGGGGTGCCGCGCGAGGAGGGCGGCGCCCCAGGCACCGCTGGAGCAGATCTCGGTCAGTACGTCGGCGACTTCGTCGTGCGCCAGGGCGTTGAACCGGGCCAGGCCCGGTGGGGAGCTCGATGTCACGGAGCCTCCGCGCTGATCGTCGCTGTGTCTAGCTGTGCGCCGTGCGGGCTGCGAACAGCTAACGCCCCCGCGCGACGCCGCGTCAACACTTTGTTGAAATTGGCCTGTCGGGGTCGGGGGCGTCCCGCGTTCCGTGCCGGGCGGTTCCCTCGGGGGCCCGCGTACCGTGCGCGCGGCTCCCTCAGGCTCCCTTCTCACGGTTGAGGTAGTTGTAGACGGTGAAGCGGCTGACCCCCAGGGCGCTCGCCACCGTCTCCACCCCGTGCCGTACGGCGAACGCGCCCCGGGCCTCCAGGGTGCGGACCACGGACTGCTTCGCCCGGCGGTCCAGTCCGGCCAGCGGCCCGCCGTACGTCCGCTCCATCGCGGAGAGGATGTGGTCCAGGGATTCCGAGAGCTGCGGCAGCCGTACGGCCAGGACGTCCTGGCCCTCCCACGCGAGCACCACGTCGTCCGGCCGCGCCCGTCCGACGTCCACCAGTTCCGCGCCCATCGCGTCGGCCAGCGGCTTCACGGCGGCGACCAGCGGGTGGTCCGGGGCGGGGTGCTCCGGGGCGGGGTGCTCCGGGGCGGGGGGCTCCGGGGCGGGGCCGGCACTCACCGCTCCTCCCCCTCACCGATGACGTTCACCTGGAACGAGATCCGGGTGGCCCCGGCCGCGAGGGTGCGCCGGAGCAGGGTGTCCACGGCGGCCAGCACCACGTCCGCACCGCCCTCCGCCGTGTTGCCGAAGGGCCCGACGTCCACCCTGTCCAGCGGGGCCGCGCCGATGACCTCGCGGGCCACCACCGCGTGGGCCGGGGCCTCGTCGAGATCGAAGGGTTCGGTGGTGAATTCCACCCTCAGACGCACGGTGCCTCCCCAGGGGTCCCGGCCGGCGTGCGGCCCGGCTCGGCCCCGACTGTAACGCGACCCCAGAACAGCCCCGGACCGGCCCCGGGCCGACCCCGGACCGGCTCAGGAACAGCCCCAGAACGGCTCCGACGGCCCGGATCGGCCGAAAAGCCGCGCCAAACGCCTTACCGGGGACCGGACTCTGGAGGACGATGTGCACAGGCGGACGCCGGGCGGGGAACGGAACGGTCCGAGGCTCCTCCCTCCGCCGTCCGCAACCCACTCAGCCACAGAACGCCGCGTCGGTTCCCGGGCGCCGGCGGAAGGAGACGCTGTGGAGCCTGTGCGCGTGCGCTGCCCCGCCTGTCTGCGTGACCACCCGTTCGTGATCCCGGTCTACTCCTGTCCCTGCGGCGCCCCCACCGCGCTGCGAACGGTGCGCGGGGCGCCCGCCGCCGTGATCACCCGGCGCGTCTGGGCGGACTGCTGGGTCACCGCGCGCTGCGCCGCCTGCGGGCGCGACGACCACTGGCCGCAGCCCGAACTGGGCTGCCCCTGCGGTACGGTCCTGCGCGTCCCGGTCCGTACGGAGTTCCCCGCGGCCCCCGCACCGGACGCGGAACCGGAAGCCGGCGGGAAGCCGGGAACCGGCGCCGAGCCACCGGCGCACATCCCGCTCCCCCGCACCGCGCCCCCGCCGCGCCCGCCCTTCGAGCCCCTGCCGATCCACACCGCGCGGGACGCGGTGACGGCGGCCGGGCTGTACCTCGGCTGGCTCGGATTCCAACGGGTCGTCCAGCCGCTCGAACGCCCCGTCTCACGCGTCGACCTGCGGGCGGACGGGGCGCTCGCGCAGGTCGAGACCTCGACCTGTCCGACCGGGGTGCGGGAGATCGAATGCCTCTGGCTGAACGCGCTGAGCGAGTCCGTCTCCGGGGTCTTCTTCTCGCTCGCGGGATACGACGAGGCGGCCACCCGGCGCGCGGACCTGGTGTCGATGCCGCTGTTCGTCATGGACCTCACCGGTACCCCGCGGCCGGTCAACGGCGCCGCCGAGGATCTGCTCGGCGCGGGGGCGTAAGCGGCGTCGGGGCCGGGCACCGGCGCTGCCGGGTGCGTCCGGCCCCGACTTCCGGAGTCCCTGCACCCCGGCGGGCCGGCGCTCGCCATACTGGCCGTATGCGCATCCGCTCCGCCAGACGCTCCGATCTCCGCCGCCTCCAGGACATCGAGCGCGCCGCAGGGGAACCGTTCAGAGCCCTCGGAATGGCAGACGTCGCCGACGACGAACCGCCGCCCCTCGAACTGCTGGAGAGTTACCGGGCCGCCGGACGCTGCTGGGTGGCGGCCCACCCCCACGCCCCCGTGGACGAGAGACCTGTCGGCTATCTGATCGCGGACCCGGTGGACGGCGCCGCCCACATCGAACAGGTGTCGGTCGATCCGTCCGCGGCCCGGCTGGGCATCGGCCGGGCACTCATCGACCATGTGGCCGTGTGGGCGGAGGGGCAGGGCCTCACCGCGCTCACCCTGACGACCTTCTCCGACGTCCCGTGGAACGCGCCGTACTACGCGCGCATCGGCTTCACCGTACTGCGCGAGGACCAACTCACCGACGGGCTGCGGCGGATCAGGGCCGAGGAGGTGGGCAGCGGGCTGGACCGCCGCCCCCGCGTCTGCATGCGTCGCGCCCCGGCCCGGATCGTGCTGCCCCGGCCTTCCGGGCTGACGGCGGTCGCCCCGGGCCCCTCGCGGGGACCGGCCCTCACCCCTCGGACCGACGTTGTCAGTGGCGAACGCTAGCGTGTGCGCATGGCTTTGACCTCCCGTCACTCGTCCTCCGGTTCCCCCGCCCCTCGCTCGGCCGATCCCGCCGGCCCGACCGGGGCAGCGGCCCCCGCGCCCGGCCGTGAGCGTCCCGCGAGCCCGTCCGCCGTCGAGACCAACGAGGCCATCCGGGCCCTCGTGGACTCCCGTGCCGGACGCGACTGGTCCTCCGAGGCGTACGAGGTCCTGCTCATCGAATGGGCGGCGGCGACCCGGGGGTCGGCCACGGACATGGTCGAGGCCGCCTGAGGCGCGGAGAGACGGAGGGGCGGCTCACCGCGCTCCCCCGCCTCCCGACGACGCGGGTCGGCCCCGCCCCGCCCCGGTTCACCGCAGGTCGCCCTCGGTGTACTC
This sequence comes from Streptomyces sp. NPDC060184, assembly GCF_042728795.1. Lineage (NCBI taxonomy): Bacteria > Bacillati > Actinomycetota > Actinomycetes > Kitasatosporales > Streptomycetaceae > Streptomyces > Streptomyces sp. NPDC060184. The sequence continues at coordinate 58,476 of NZ_JBHWYX010000040.1, read as the reverse complement.
CGTACCGGTCGCGCGGGCGGTCCGCTCGCGCAGTTCGACCCGGCGGATCTTGCCGGAGATGGTCTTCGGCAGCTCCGCGAACTCCAGCCTGCGCAGGCGCTTGTACGGGGCGAGGACGGCCCGGGAGTGCTCGAACAGCACCTTCGCGGTGTCCGGCCCCGGCTCCCAGCCCTCGGCGAGCACGACGTACGCCTTCGGCACCGAGAGCCGGACCGGATCGGGGGCGGGCACGACCGCGGCCTCGGCGACCGCCTCGTGCTCCAGCAGGGCGCTCTCCAGCTCGAAGGGAGAGATCTTGTAGTCGGAGGACTTGAAGACGTCGTCGGACCGTCCGATGTAGGTGATGTACCCGTCCTCGTCGCGGGAGCCGATGTCACCGGTGCGGTAGTAGCCGCCCGCCATCGCTTCGGCCGTGCGCTCCGGGTCCCCGTGGTAGCCGGTCATCAGACCGACCGGGGCCGCGGAGAGATCGAGGGAGATCTCCCCTTCCGTGGCACCGGGTTCGCCGGTGACCGGGTCGAGCAGCTCGACCTTGTAGCCGGGGGTGGGGCGCCCCATCGAACCGGCCTTCACCCGCTGGCCCGGCGAGTTGGCGACCTGGACGGCGGTCTCGGTCTGCCCGAAGCCGTCCCGGACGGTCACGCCCCACGCCCGCCGCACGGTCTCGATGACCTCGGGATTGAGCGGCTCACCGGCGGCGGCGACCTCGCGCGGCGGGTTGGCGAGCTGGGTGAGGTCGGCCTGGATGAGCATCCGCCAGACGGTCGGCGGCGCGCAGAAGCTGGTGATGCCCGACCGGTCCATCTCGGCCATCAGCCGACTCGCGTCGAAACGCTGGTAGTTGAAGATGAAGACGGTCGCCTCGGCGTTCCAGGGGGCGAACAGGTTGGACCAGGCGTGCTTGGCCCAGCCGGGCGAGGAGATGTTCAGGTGGACGTCTCCGGGCCGCAGCCCGATCCAGTACATCGTCGCCAAGTGGCCCACGGGGTACGACACATGGGTGTGCTCCACCAGCTTGGGGCTGGCGGTCGTGCCGGAGGTGAAGTACAGCATCAACGGCTCGTCGGGGAACGTCTCGCGGTCCGGTACGTACACCTCGGAGTGCTCGTCGGCGCCCGCGTAGGAGAGCCAGCCCTCAGGGACCCGGGCGCCGTCGCCCGCGCCGCCCACCGCCATGCGCGTGTAGGAGCCGGGCACGTCGTCGAACTTGCCGGTGTCCTCCGCGCGCACGATCACATGGCGGACCCGGCCCCGGTCGACGCGGTCGCGGAGGTCGACCGGTCCGAGCTGCGGGGTGGCGGGGATGACGACGGCGCGCAGTTTCATGGCGGCAAGTGCGGTCTCCCACAGTTCGACCTGGTTGCCGAGCATGACGAGGACGCGGTCGCCTTCGCGCACGCCCTGCGCGGCGAGCCAGTTGGCCGCCTGGCTGGACCGGGCCGACATCCGGGCGAAGGAGGTCTCGCTGCGGCGTCCGTCCTCTTCCACGATGTGCAGGGCGGTACGGTCGTTGCCCTCGGCGATCACGTCGAACCAGTCGAGCGCCCAGTTGAAGCGGTCGGGGCGGGGCCACCGGAATCCCTCGTAGGCGGTCGCCCAGTCCTCACGGTGCTGGAGCAGGAAGTCCCGGGCGGCCCGGAACGTCCCGGTCGCGCTGGTCGCCGACATGTGTCCTCCTCGTTGTGGACCCGAACTCGTTGTGGACCCGAACCGGTCGCCTCACCCGATTCAACCAGCCCCTCCTGCCACAGGACCCCGTCCGTCACCGGGGGAGGTTCACCCGCCGGAGTGCCCGAAGTCCACGAAGTCGGCGAAGCGGACATCGTGCGTGCCCGCGTCCGACATCACGGTCAGCAGGCGTACGGCCTCCTCGGTGACGGCCTCCCGGTCCGCGCGGCCGAGCCGCCCCAGCGCCTGGACGGTGGCGGTCGCGGTGTCGTCCGTACGGTCGAGGCGCCAGATCGCGGCGAGGAACCCGTCGACGAGCACGGTCCCGTACGCCTGGTTCCCCTTGCCGTTGCGCCCGCTGAACTCGGCCGGAATGATCCGGGTACGGTCGGCGTGACCGAGGAGGACGTTGTCGAACTCGGGCAGGAAGCGCGGCGGGGCGGGGACGTCGGAGCCCGGACGCGGGGCGTCGGGGAGGTCGAAGAGCTCGGCACCGTGCTCGTCGCGGAAGGTGACGAGCTGTGGCCGCAGCCGGTCGAAGACCTCGCGCATCCGGGTGAGCCCGGCCCAGCTCTGCAGGTCCTTCACGGAGGCGGGGCCGAAGGCCGCGAGGTAGCGCAGCACCAGGGTGTCGGGGTCCGGCGCGGCCCGCTCGGAGCGGCCGAGCCAGTGCTCCAGCGTGGTGAGCGTGACCTGCCCGCTCCGCCCCCAGAGGCCCCGGGGCGTGGTCTGCGCCAGCGGGAGCGCGCAGCGGGCCGCCACGGTGAGGGCGAGCGGGTCGGCGTCCGGCCATTCGGCGAGGAGCGCGGTGCGCAACTCCTTGACCGTGCGGGGCCGTTCCTCGACGAGTGCCCGGCTGATCTCCTTGAGCCGGTCGAGGTCCACCCCGGTGAGCCGCTGCCGGAAGAGCCTCAGCTCGCGGTCGCGGGCCGGCTGGACGAGCGGCCGGACGGTGAGGGCGTCGTCGGCGGTGTGGGTGTGGATGGTCGAGCGCAGGGTGACGATCCGTACGACCTCACGCGACTCCATCAGCGCGGAGAGGCCGGCGGGGGCGAAGCCGGCGAGGCGCGAGAAGAGCTGGAAGTAGGGCGGCCGGGTGTTCTGCGCCTGGAGTCCGACGAGGTGGGCGACGGCGTCCTTCGGGAGCATCTCCGAGCGTTCGAGCAGGAGTTGACGGTGGAGCGTGGCCCGGTTCAGTGCCCGGGCGGAGAGCACGGCCGGGCGCACCGGCCCGGGGGTCGGGCGGGGTCCGGGAGGGTTCTTCTGGGCGGCCATGTCCGGCACGGTACGCGGACTCGCGGACGGTTCCGGTCCGCGAGGAGGGTCAACGGCCCGGTGTTCCGCCCGGCGGCCGGAGGAGGGGCGGCTTCGGACCGCCGACGCACTCGGACGGTTCTGGACCGCCGACACACTCGGGTGGCCCGTGTGACCGGGGCGGAAGCGCTCCCGCCCGCATGATGGACCGGTGATCAGCGTCCTGTTCGCCGTCCTGACCGCGCTCAGCAACGGCGCCGCCTCGGTTCTCCAGCGGCGGGCGGCCGTCAACGTGCCGGACTCCGCGGCGATGCGGCTCTCCCTGTTTCGCCATCTGCTGCGCCAGAAGGTGTGGCTCGGCGGGATCGCGCTGGTGATCGTCGCCGCCGTCTGCCAGGCCGTGGCGCTCGCGACCGGGCCGATCGCGGTGGTGCAGCCGATCTTCGTGATCGAGCTCCCCTCCACCCTGCTGCTGGCCGGGTTCGTGATGCGCGTCCAGGTCCCGCGCCAGGTCTGGTACGGCGTCGCGGCCGTGACGACCGGTCTGGCCCTCGGCATGGCGTCGGCGGCTCCGGGCGGGGGCCACGACACCGTCCGGGGCACCGCCTGGGTGGTGGCGCTCCTGGTCACCGGGATCTTCGAGGCGGCCCTGATCGTGGCGGCCCTGGTCTCCCGGCGCAACGTCCGTGCGGCGCTCCTCGGGCTCGCCGCCGCCTGCGGCTACGCGCTGACGGCGGCTCTGATGAAGGACGCCATGGGCCGCCTGGACGGCTCCGGCGGGGTGACCCGACTGCTCGCCGCGTGGCAGCTCTACGCCACGGCGGCGGCCGGGGTCGGAGCGCTGTACCTGCTCCAGAACGCCCTTCAGGCGGGCACGCTGGTGGCGGTCCAGCCGATGCTGACGCTCGGCGACGCGCTGATCAGCATCCTGTACGGGGTGACGCTCTTCGGCGAGACGCTGCGCACCGGATGGTGGCTGCTGCCGGAGCTGGTGGCGGTCGTCCTGATCGGCGCGGGCTGCCTGGAGCTCTCCCGGTCGCCGCTCGCCTCCGGGAACCCGCTGCCCCCGCCCCGCGTGAAGTAGCGGTTCCCGGGCGGGCGGCGGACACCCGCCGGTCGTGCCGCGCCCGCCGCGCCCCGTCCGTCACACCCGCCCGTCGTGCCGCGCCTGCCGTGCCCGTCCGTCACGCCCCTCCGGTCGCCCCCGCCCCCGTGCCCGTACGCCTGCCGTGACGGCGTCCGGCCACCACGTCGGCGATCGCGGCGAGGAGTCCGGCGCAGACGAAGGCGACCGAGACGATGAGGCCGTGGTCGTACGCCGTGGCCCATCCGTCGCCGGTGACCTGGGCGAAGAAGACGGACCCGACCGCGGCGATGCCGATCGCGGAGCCGACGCGCTGGCCGGTCTGCAGCGTCCCGCCCGCGCTGCCCGCGTGGGCCACCGGTACGTCGGAGAGGGTGAGCGTCTGGTTGGGGGCGATGACCAGCCCGCTGCCGATGCCGCCGAACAGCAGGGGAGCGGCCATCGCCCAGCCCGCGTTGTGCCCCGGCACCTGGTGCACGGCGAGGGCCGTTCCGGCGAGACCGATCGCCACCATGCCCAGTCCCACGACGACCAGCGGGCGCCCGAACCGGCCCACCAGCCGGCCGCCGATCATGGCCGAGAGGCCCGAGCCGACCGCGAACGGGGAGATGGACAGGCCCGCCTGGAGGGCGCTGTAGCCCAGCCCGGCCTGGAGGTAGAGCGTGGTGACGAAGAAGATCGAGGTGAACCCGGCGAAGTACAGCAGGATCAGCAGACAGCCCAGCCAGTACGAGCGCAGCCGGAAGAGCGACAGGTCCAGCACCGGCTGCGTACCTCCGCCCGCGCAACGCGCCTCCCAGGCGACGAAGGCGGCGAGCAGCGCCGCGGCGCCGAGGAGCAGCAGCCATTTCCCGTCGCCGTGCCACTGCTGGGCCTGGACGAAGGGCAGCAGCAGGCAGAGCACGCCCGCGCCGAGCAGCAGCACACCGAACGGGTCCAGGTCGCGGGCGCGCACCTTGCCGGCCGACGGGGTGTCCGGCAGGAGCTTGCGGGCCAGCAGCAGGCAGACCACGCCGAGCGGAAGGTTGACGTAGAAGACCCAGCGCCAGCCCTCCTCCGCTCCGGCCAACTGGATCAGCAGCCCGCCGAGCAGCGGTCCCACGGCGGTGGAGATGCCGACGACCGTGCCGAACATCCCGAAGGCCCGGCCGCGTTCGCGCCCGGAGAACATCTGCTGGATCAGGGCGGAGATCTGGGGCGAGAGCAGGCCGCCCGCGAGCCCCTGGACCAGCCGGGCGACCACCAGCCAGAGGCTGGACTGGGCGGCCCCGCAGGCGGCGGAGGAGAGCGTGAAGAGGGCGAGCCCGAGCATGAACACCGGGCGCCGCCCCCGCGCGTCGCCGAGCCGCCCGGCCGGGATCAGGAAGAGCCCGAAGGCGAGGGCGTAGCCGGAGAGCACCCACTGGAGGTCCGATTCGGGTGTGTGCAGCCCTTCCTTGATGGAGGGCAGCGCCACGTTGACGATCGACACGTCCAGCAGGGTCATGAACCCGGCCACCAGGCAGACCGCGAGGGCCCGCCACCGGTGGGGGTCGGGTTCCCCCTGCCCGGAGCCGCGGGAGCCGGAGGGGGAACCGGGAGGCGTACCGCGCCCCTGCGGACCGGGACGCGCCGCGCTCGGAGTCATGCTCCGGACCCTACGGGGTGTCCCGCCGTCCTCGGCGGATCAGCGCGCGGCGTCGGACGCGGTTGGTCACCCGGTCCCGGCCGTGCCGTCCGTGCCCGTCGGGTGTCCCCCGCCGTCCGCTCCTTCGCGCTCGCACACATCACCGACCGGTACCCGCCGCACCGGCAACTCACCCACACGATGCGGGGAATTAACCTCTGATGCCTTGTCATGCATGTTCTACGCGCATAGCTTTCTGCTCTCACTACACACTTTGGGGGCAGTACCCGTGCAGATATCCAGAGCCCGTTCGGCCGCGCTGGCCGGTGTCGTCGCCGTCGCGCTGTCGGTGACGGCCCTGCCCGCCGCCTTCGCCGCCCCGTCCGCGAGCGCCGTGATCTCGGAGGTCTACGGCGGCGGGGGCAACTCGGGCGCCACGCTCACCCGTGACTTCATCGAGCTGGGCAACGCGGGCGGCGCGGCGTTCGACCTCTCGGGTTACAGCGTCCAGTACCTGCCCGGGACCCCGTCCGCCGGCTCGCTCTGGCAGGTGTCCCCCCTCACCGGTTCTGTCGCTCCCGGCGGTCGCTACCTGGTGGCCGAGTCCGCCGGTACGGGCGGCACAGTCGCCCTGCCCACCCCGGACGCCACCGGCACCGTCGCGATGGCCGCGGGCAGCGGCACCGTCGCCCTGGTCTCCGGCACCACCCCGCTCACCTGCAAGACCGCGGCCGACTGCGCCATCGACACCCGGATCGTCGACCTCGTCGGGTACGGCTCCGCCGTCGTCCGCGAGACGGGCCCCGCCCCCGCCCCGTCCGCCACCTCCTCCGTGGCCCGCGCCGCCTCGCTCGCCGACACCGACGACAACTCCGCCGACTTCGCCGCGGGCACCCCGACCCCGGTCAACACGGCGGACCAGACCTCCGGCGGCGGCTCCACCGACCCCGGGGAGCCGAGCGAGCCCACCGAGCCGGGCACCGTCCGGGTCCACGACATCCAGGGCACCACCCGCCTCTCGCCGCTCGACGGCCGGACCGTCACGGCGGTGCCGGGCGTCGTCACCGCCGTCCGTACGAGCGGCTCGCGCGGCTACTGGCTCCAGGACACCGCCCCGGACGCGGACGCCCGCACCAGCGAGGCGGTCTTCGTCTACACCGGCTCCGCCGCTCCCGGTGTCGTCGCCGGTGACTCGGTCCTGGTCGGCGGCACGGTGGACGAGTACTACCCGGGCACCGGCACCCAGTCCGTCACCGAGATCACCGCCCCGAAGACCACGGTGCTCTCGCACGGCAACGCGCTGCCCGCACCGGTCGTGCTCGACGCCTCCGCGGTGCCCGCCGCGTACACGCCCACCGCGGGCGGCGGCTCGATCGAGGCGCTCCCCCTCCAGCCGGACACCTACGCCCTCGACCTGTACGAGTCCCTCGAAGGCGTCCGTGTGCGGATCGCCGACACCCGGGTCGTCGGCGCGACGAACTCGTACGGCGAGATGTGGGTCACGGTCAAGCCGGACGAGAACCCGAGCGCGCGCGGCGGCACGCTCTACACCTCGTACACCGGCCAGAACACCGGGCGCATCGAAGTGATGTCCCTGGACGCCTCCGCGCCGGTGCCCACCGCGAACGTGGGCGACGTGCTCTCCGGTACGACGACGGGCGTCCTCGACTACGTCTCCTTCGGCGGCTACGCCCTCCAGGCCACCGAGGTCGGCACGCGGACCGACAACGGGCTGAAGCGCGAGGTCACCCGCAAGCAGAAGAAGAAGGAACTCGCGGTCGCCACGTACAACGTGGAGAACCTCGACGCCCTGGACGACCAGGCGAAGTTCGACACCCTCGCCTCGGGCGTCGCCGTCAACCTCTCCTCGCCGGACGTGGTCTCCCTGGAGGAGATCCAGGACGACAACGGCGCCACCAGCGACGGCACGGTCGGCTCCGAGGCGACCCTGAAGCGGTTCACCGACGCGATCGTCGCCGCCGGGGGACCCCGCTACTCCTGGCGCTACATCGCCCCCGAGGACGGCGAGGACGGCGGCGAGCCGGGCGGGAACATCCGCAACGTCTTCCTCTTCAACCCGAAGCGGGTGTCCTTCGTGGACCGCCCGGGTGGCACCGCGGCGACCGCCGTCACCGCGGTGGACACCCGCAAGGGCGTCGAGCTCTCCGCCTCGCCCGGCCGGATCAACCCGACGAGCGCCGCGTGGGCGGACAGCCGCAAGCCGCTGGTGGGCGAGTTCCGCTTCGACGGCGAGACCGTGTTCGTCATCGGCAACCACTTCGCCTCCAAGGGCGGCGACCTTCCCCTGCACGGCAAGAACCAGGAGCCGGAGCGCAGTTCGGAGGTCAAGCGCGTCCAGCAGGCGGCCGAGGTCAACATCTTCGTCAAGTCACTGCTGGCGGCGGACAAGTCGGCCAAGGTCATCACGCTCGGCGACCTCAACGACTTCGCGTTCTCCCCGGCCGTGACCCGGCTGACCGACGGCAAGGTCCTCAAGCCGCTGATCACGACGCTGCCCGCGGACGAGCAGTACAGCTACGTCTACGAGGGCAACTCCCAGACGCTGGACCACATCCTGACGAGCCCCGGCGTCCGCCACCTCGACTACGACGTGGTGCACATCAACGCGGAGTTCGCCGACCAGGCGAGCGACCACGACCCGCAGATCGTCCGCGTGAAGATCGGCGGCGGCTCGGCCAAGGACGACAAGGACCACGGCAAGGGCAAGGGCAAGAACGACGGCAAGGGCCACGCGCAGGGGCACTGACCCCCGCCACCGCCCCGTACCGGTGATCCACGAGGGCCGTCCGTTCGCGGGCGGCCCTCCGCCGTGCGCGGCACGCGGGCCGTACTCCACCGTGCGCGCCACGCGACGGGTGGGTACGAATTCCCGCCCGGGTGCAACCGAACGGCTCTCCCCGCGCATTCAGTAGATGACGGGCGGCGATCGGCCGCTCCCGTCCACGAGTGCAACCACGGGGGAATCCATGATCGGCACGACGCGAGCAGGCAGACGCACCGCGGGGGTCGTACGGCGTTACACCCGGGGCGGGCCGGCGGTGCTCGGCATCGGCATCGCCCTGGTCCTGGCCACCGCGGGGTGCGAGAGTTCCGGGAGCGAATCCACGCCCGCGGCACCGTCGGCCACCGCACCGGCTCCCGCCGGGTCGACCCCGGCCGCCGCGACACCGACCGGGACGGCCGGCGCCTCGCCGTCCTCAGGGCAGTGCCCCGGAACGGCCGACGAGACCCTGCGTCTGTCCGGCCACCGGATCGAGCACGACATCATCTACCTCGCCACCGAGGAAGGCGGGTGGGACTGTTCTCAGGCCGCGACGCCGAGGTGGAAGGGGACCGGCGCGAAGCGCGACATCCGGATCGCGGAGACGGCCGAAATCACCGTCGGACGGCCCTTCACCTCCTCGGCCGCCCATCAGCCGATCGAGTTGTCCCGCTTCCTGGAGCAGATCGACACCCTGGCCCGGAACTCGGCCGATCCGCTGGTGTTCAGCTACTCCACCGACCCGGCGAGCGGCCTGCTGGTCCAGCTGACCCAGGAACAGGCACCCGGCCCGACGGGCTGACGGCCGGCAGCCCGCCGGCCCGACGGCACCTCAGGCGCCCCTCCCGCCCGGCGCGGCGTACTCCCGCCGGGTCTCCGGGCCGGACCTCCGGTCGGCGGGGAGCGGGCGGTCCGTGAAGAAGCGGGCCGCCAACTCGGCCACGTCGTCCGAGCGTTCCAGGACCACCCAGTGGTCGGCGTCGGCGAGCGTGAGGAACCTGCTGCCCTCGACGGTCGCGGCGAACTCCCGTTGCCGCTCGGGGGAGGTGACCGTGTCGTGCTCTCCGGCGAAGACCAGCGCCGGCACCCCGGTGAGCCCGCCGGAGAAGTCGGGCCGGTCCCCCAGAGCGCGCACCAGCGAGTCCGCGGCGTGCGGCGAGGTGCGCAGCGCGTGCAGGAAGGACCGCCGCACATAGCGCTGGGCCAGCGCACCGCGGTGGACGTACCGTTCGGGGTCCAAGCACATCAGGGCCTCGGCCGCGAGGGTGGCGAGGCCTTCCGGGTCGCCCGCGGTCATCCGCTCCACCGCCCGCTGCCAGTGGTCGCGCTGGGCCGGGGAGATGTGCGCGGGGACCCCGCCGAGGGCGATCCGGGCGACCCGGCCGGGGTGGTGGCGGGCCCAGTCGAAGGCGATCGCGGTGCCGTACGAGAAGCCGAAGAGGTTGACGCGCGGGGCGCCGAGGTCGTCGACGATCCGGGTGACCGCCTCACGGAGCAGTACGGCGCTCGGTCCGGGCGGCAGCGCACCGGCGCTTCCCATGCCGGGGAGGTCGGCGGTCACCACGTCGGCGAGCGGGCCGAGGTGGTCGTCCATCTGGGGCCACCCGTACATGCCCTGGAGCGCGCCGCCGAGCACCACCACGGGCTCGGTCACGGGGCCGGGGGGCGGCGTGACGGCGTCCGCGTCTCCCGGCACCCGAGCCGCGTCCGGTCCGGCGCCCGGTCCCGGAACCCGCGCGTCGTCCGGTCCGGCCCCCGGTCCCGCCGGTCCCGGAACCCGCACACCGTCCGGTCCGGCGCCCGGTCCGGGTACGGGCGCCCGCTCCGGCCCCTCGGGTCCGCGCTTCAGCTGGCGGTAGGCGAAGGGAACCCCCTCCACCGACAGCGACCGGATGATCTCCTTGCCCATGGTCCGTCCTCCTCCCGCCTCAGGCCCGGCTCAGGATCAGGGCGGCGTTGTGGCCGCCGAAGCCCAGCGAGGTCTTCGCCGCGTGGTCGAAGGTGTGCCGCCTGGCCTCCTTGCTCACCACCTCGACCGGGATCTCCGGGTCCGGCGCGTCGAGATTGACGGTGGGCGGGACCAGCTGGTGCTGGAGCGCGAGGACGGTGAGGGCCGTCTCGATGCCTCCGGCGGCCCCGAGGGTGTGACCGGTCATCGCCTTCGTCGAGGTGACGAGGGCCTGGTCGCCGAGGACCCGGTGGAGCATGGTCGCCTCGATCAGGTCGTTGGCGACGGTCGAGGTGCCGTGCGCGTTGACGTGGCCGATGTCCGCGCCGGTGAGTCCCGCGTCCGCGAGGGCGGTGCGCAGCGCGCGTTCGACGCCGAGACCGTCGGGCTCGGGCGCGACGGTGGAGAAGGCGTCGCTGGCGGCGCCGTAGCCGCTGACGTGGGCCCGCACGGTGGCGCCCCGGGCGCGGGCGTGGCCGGGGTGCTCCATGACCAGCAGTCCGGCGCCCTCGCCGACGACGAAGCCGTCCCGGTGGATGTCGAAGGGGCGGCAGGCGGACCGTGGGTCGTCCCGCCGGGTGGAGACCGCCTTCATCTGGCAGGCGCTGGCGATCAGGAGCCGGGAGCAGACCGACTCGGCGCCGCCCGCGATCACGATGTCGCAGGCGCCGGTGCGCAGGAGCTGGTGCGCCGTGCCGATGGCGACGGTGCCGGAGGAGCAGGCGGTGGAGACGGCGAGGCTGGGTCCGTGGACGGTGAGGTCCAGGGTGACGCTGCTGGCCGCGCCGTTGACGACGACGAGGGGGGCGAGCTTCGGCGAGACCCGGCGTGCGCCACGCTCGCCGAGGGCGGTGTGCTGCTCGTCGTAGAACGGAAGCCCGCCGTGCGCCGAGCCGATCACGACGCCGACCCGGGAGCTGTCCCAGACCGAGGGGTCGAGTCCCGCGTCGGACACCGCCTCGCGGGCCGCGATGACGGCGAGTTGGGAGAAGCGGTCCATCAACCGCTGTGCCGCGATACCGAGTTCGGCCCGGGTGTCGAGTCCGGTGACGGTGTAGAAGAAGTCGCAGGGCAGGCCTTCGAGTTCGCCTCGGTGCACCACCGAGGGTTCGTCGCCCTCGCCGCAGACCCCGCGCCACGAGGCGTCGGTGCCCACTCCGGCGGCGGTGATCAGTCCGACGCCGGTCACGGCGGCGTGGAACGGCTCCGGACGGGGGCGCGGCCAGGGCCCGGGAACCGGCCGGCCCGTCACGCGGTGACCTTGTCGTGCACGGCGGAGACGAGCCGGCCGACGGTGTCGCGCGAGGTGATCTCGACGTCCTCCAGATCGACGCAGAGCCGGTCCTCGATGAGCAGTCTCAGCTCTTCCAGGGCGAGGGAGTCCAGACGGAGTCGACGGAGCGGCACATCGTCCCCGATCACCTCGGGGTCGGTACCGAAGTTCGACACCAGCAGGTCGGTGATGTGTTCCGAGGTGCTCATGGGGCGCTCCTCCGCTCGGTGACGCGGTGACGCCTGCCGCGTGGGGATGAGGTGGGCCATCGGGGGACGCCGGCTGCTCCGAAGGGCCCTTTATACGCCCTCGCGGAGCATGATCGGCCCCGCGTTCCCCCGTGCGGAGGGGGTCTGCGCAGGTGTACGAATCCGTGGCCGCCGCCCGGGTGAACGCCGCCACCGCACCGCCTCGCACCCCGGGCCGGTCGGGCATGCCCAACACCCCTGCCGGGGTCGCGCCTTGGGCCCGTACACTCCGCGACCATGACAACGGAAACACTGAGCACGGACGCCTCCGCGGCCGAGGACCCCGCCCTCTTCGCCACCATGTCCACCATGCGCGCCATGCGCCGCCTCTCGCCGGATCCGGTGCCGTACGAGACGGTGGAGCGGCTGGTCCAGGCGGCGGTCTGGGGCCCGAGCGGCGGCAACATGCAGGCCTACGAATACGTCGTGGTGACCGACCGCCAGGTGATGGCGGAGCTCGCGCCGCTGTGGAAGCGGTGCGTGGACGCCTATCTGGCGACGACGGGGAAGTACGCGCCGAAAGGCATGGACGAGGCGGCGTACGGCCGGATGGTCGCGGCGATCGAGTACCAGCGCGACCACTTCGCCGACACGCCCGCGCTCGTCGTGCCGTGCTACCGGTTCCCCGAGCCCCGCCTGGACGAGGAGGGCCTGATCGCCTCCGCCGTGGCGCTGGGGCCCGCGGCGACCGAGCGCCTGATGACCACGCAGGACCGGTTCCAGGCCCTGGCGGAGGGCTCCTGCGTCTACCCGGGGGTACAGAACCTCCTTCTGGCGGCACGCGCGCTGGGTCTGGCCGCCAACGTCACCATCTGGCACCTGATGCTGGAGCAGGAGTGGAAGGAGGCGCTGGGCATCCCCGAGGAGATGCGGACCTTCGCCGCGATTCCGATCGGGTGGCCGATGGGGAACTTCGGCCCCGTCCGCCGCCGCCCGGTCTCCGAGGTCGTGCACCGCGACCGCTGGTAGCCCTCGCATCACCGTCCCGGGTCGGCTCCGCGGTGGAGCCCCCGGCTTCCGGGCCCGGCATGACCTCCCCCCGTGACCCGTGATCCGGGAGGACGTCGCCGGGCCCGGAGGCGCTGAGCGACCGCTGCTCGGGGCGCCTGTCGGGTCGTGACCGATGCGGGGGCTTCCCCCGGGCGGAATCCCCCGAGTGGTCAAACCCGCAGCTGTTGGGCCGCCCGGTGGTCGTGCGTCGGGACGATCGTGACGCGGTCCTTGACGGCGTGCAGGCGGTGCAGTGTCCGGAAGGTCTCGTGCCGGTCTTCGTCGGCGAGCTTGCCCGGGTAGCCGGCCTTCTGCCGGATCAGGTCGATCTGGTCGGTGTGCCAGGCAGCGTCTCCGGCGAGCAGCACCCAGCCCGCTGCCGTGTGCGCCAGAACTCCAACGCTGCCGGGGGTGTGTCCCGCGAGGTCGACGAGCACGACGGAGCCGTCGCCGAAGAGGTCGTGGCCGGCGGTGAAAGTGAGGACCGGCGGGCCGTCCAGTTCGTACCTGACGATGTCCCGGCCGCGCAGGGCCTCGCGGACGCCACCCACGGGCGCGATCGAGCCTCGCGCGACCCAGTCGTGTTCGCGTCGGTGCAGATGTACCGGCAGTTCGGGAAGATCGAGGAGTCCGCATACGTGGTCCCAATGCGCGTGCGTCGGCAGCGCGAAATCCAGACCGGCACGCGGCAGCTCACGCAGCGCGGTAACGGTGGCGACGGTGTCCGCCGGGGGACGCACCGCGACCCGCAGGAACGGCGGCAATGTCGCGACGGCGCGGCTGTCGACGTCCAGGCAGACACCCGGATCCACGACGAACGTCGCTTCCGGGTGGGTGATCACGAACGACAGCAGCGAATTCGCGACGCGCCGCGGTTGCCGCAGCCCCTCCACGATCAGTGCGGTGGGCACGGACCGTGGCACCTGTCTCAGTGCGGACACGGTGACCGACACCGAAGTGTCCGGTAGCCCCGCGTCGGTCAAGCCGCGCAGAAAACGCTGGTCGGGTCGTCGGGGACGCACAAACCCCGTGGCCAGGCTGGCGACCGCGCCACAGCATGCGGCCAGCGTCGGTGATCTCACAGCGTCGGACATGGCAGCCCTGTCCCTCTCGCGATCGGGTGGTGGGTTCGATGACGGGACGGTATAACTTCAGGTCGACCTGAAGTAAAGGAGCGTGATGTCCGCGGTGGAGTTGAAGATCGGCGGCGCGGCTGCCCTGCTCGGGGTGGCCACCCATGTCCTCCGGCACTGGGAGGACATGGGACTGCTCACCCCGCGCCGGCTGCCCTCCGGGCATCGCGCCTACGACGACCGGACCGTCGGCCGGGCCCGCCTCATCCAGATCGGCCGGCGGGCCGGACTGTCACTCGCCGAAATCGGCGAACTCGCCGCGGGGGAACGGGCCGACCGCATCGGCCTGGTCAACGCGAAGCGCGCCCGGATCGCCGAACACATCACGAACCTCGAACTGGCCGACCGGTTCCTGGCCCACCTGGTGCACTGCGTACACCCGGTCGTCTCCGATTGCCCGGAGTGTTCGGCCCTGGCCGAGCGGGGCGCGCGGTCGGCCATCACCCCGTGATCCAGCATCAGAAAGCGTGCAGCGCCGCCGCAGTGAGCCTTCGGCCGCGTGTCGGTGCCGGAGACCGCGAGCCCGTCCGGCAGCCGCCCTCCCGGCGGACACCCCGCGCTTCCTCGGGGAACACGTCGTCGGCCGTCCACCCGCCGTCCGCGCCCCGGAGGTAGAGGGGTAACCCCCTGCCCGGCCCCCCCGTTCGGGAGGCGGACTCCGACTTTTTCCGACGTACCGTCAGATGCGTTGCGCCGATGGGGTGTTGACTCGGCGCGCCGCGCCCGGACGTCATTGTCATGCATTCTTCAGATGGATAGCCTGTGCCCGCTCTGCAGCCCTCCGCCCACCCCACCGGACCGAGGGCTCCCTCTCCCCCACACACGCAGGAGCAGACATGCCCAGACGCCCCGCGGCCCCCGCGCGCCGTCGTACCTCCGCAGCCGCCCTGGCGGCCCTCACCGTCGCGGCCGTCGTGGCGGCGGGACAGCCGGCCCTGGCCTCGGCCGCGCCGGACCCGACCGCCCACTTGCTGAACCGGGCCTTCGCCCGCGCCGCCACCGAGTACGGCGTGCCCCGCGACCTGCTCGCGGCCGTCGGCTACGGCGAGTCGCACTTCGACGGGCACCAGGGACTCCCCAGCCAGGACAACGGCTACGGCGTCATGCACCTGGTGAGCAACCCGACCAACCGGTCCCTGGAGAAGGCCGCCGCCCTCACCGGAGCCTCCGCCGCCCAGCTGCGCGAGAACACCGCGACGAACGTCCTCGGCGGCGCGGCCGTGCTCCGCTCGTACGCCGACGCCCTCGGGCTCGACCAGGACGAGCGGCTCGACGTGGACTCCTGGTACCCGGCCGTCGCCCGGTACGGCGGCGCCGAAGGGCCCGCGGCGGCCCTCTACGCGGACACGGTCTTCTCCTTCCTGGCCGGCGGCCTGCGCGCCAAGACCCCGGAGGGCGAGGAGATCACCGTCACCTCGCGCCCGGTATCCCCGGAGAAGGGCGACCTCGCCCCGAGCGCCGTGAGCACCCGGTCGGCGGACTACCCCTCGGCGCTCTGGGTTCCCGCCAGCACCACCAATTACAAGTCGGGCCGGACGGCGGACATCGACAAGGTCGTCATCCACGTCACCCAGGGCTCGTACGCGGGCTCCATCAGCTGGTTCCAGGACCCCGCGGCCGTGGTCAGCGCGCACTACGTGATCCGCTCCTCGGACGGCCAGATCACCCAGATGGTGCGCGACAGCGACACCGCCTACCACGCGAAGAGCGCCAACGCCTCGTCCCTGGGCATCGAGCACGAGGGCTGGATCGACGATCCGAGCTGGTTCACCGACGCGATGTACCGCTCCTCGGCGGCGCTCACCCGCTACCTCTGCGACCGGCACGGCATCGTGAAGGACCGGGCGCACATCATCGGGCACAGCGAGGCGCCCGGCAACGACCACACGGACCCGGGCCCCTACTGGGACTGGACCTACTACATGCAGCTGGTCGACGGTTCCGCCGGCGGGACCACGGACGCGCTGAGCTTCCCCTCCTACACGACCCAGCAGTCGGGCTCCAGCGGCGCCCAGGTGAAGGCCGTGCAGCAGCTCCTCAACACCCAGGGCTACGAGGCGGGTTCGGTGGACGGGGTGTTCGGCTCCGCGACCACGTCGGCGGTGCAGGCCTTCCAGCGGGCCCGCGGGCTGAGCGCGGACGGCATCGTGGGCGCGAAGACCTGGACGGCGCTGCTGTCGGCCGGTACCACCCCCGAGCTGCGTCAGGGCAGCACCGGTGAGGACGTCAAACGCCTCCAGCGCTCGCTGACGGCGGCCCTCGGCACGACCGTCTCCGTCGACGGGGAGTTCGGATCGGGCACCGCCACCGCGGTGCGCACCTTCCAGACCGGCCACGGGCTGTCGGTGGACGGCATCGTCGGTGCGGCGACCTGGGCGGCCCTCCAGTCGGGCAGCTGACCCCACCCGCCCGGCCACGGCCCTTGGCAGCGCACGGAGAGGTGGCTCCGCACCCCCGCGAAGGGGTGCGGAGCCACCGGCGTTTCCCGGTTCCGGGGCCACCGGCGGTCTTCGGCGTCCGGAGCCACGCGCCGCTGAGGGTGATCAGCGGCGGGGGGTCACTTCAGGCCGAAGGCCCGGATGATCTCCTGGTCCACCGCGAGGCCGTCCGGGCCCTCGGCGTGCGCCCTGAGGGAGACCGAGGAGGCCCCCTTCTTCGGCGGGGTGAACGCCGCGGCCCACTGGCCGGACCCGGTCCTGCGCAGCTTGACGGTGCTCCACCGGGCGCCGTCGTCGTAACTGACCTGCAACGAGGCGGAGGTTGCCTTCACCGCGCCGTCCAGCCAGGCCTGCGTCCCGGCGCCGAGGCCGAGTCCGACCTCCTTGCCCGCCTTCACGTCACCGGCGAGGTCGGTGTCGACGTCGAAGTCCAGCTGGATCAGCGGGATGTCGCTCTGCGCGTAGCCGGTCTCGCCCGCGTCGAGCTGCCCCGAGAGGAACGACCACTCGCTGTGCGTGCGGGTGGAGGACTTCCAGGTGCCGGCGTCGCGGCGGGAGTCGAGGACCAGTCGGTACGGCAGTCTCTCGGGCGAGAGCTCCCACGCGTAACCGGCCCGGCCCGCACCCTCCTTGATCAGGGTGTCCCCCTGGTAGAAGGCGTAGCTCGTGGTGTCGTACTCGTCCGCGGGCATCGACCCCGAGTGGCCCTCGCCCGAGTCGGTCCAGGCGGTGATGTTGAACTGCATGTCGTTGTACGAGGTACGGAACGGGCCCCAGTAACCGGTGCCGAGGCGGGGGCTCGTCACGGGGGCGAACCACTCGTCCTTGTAGGTGCGGCCTGCCGTGTAGTCGAGTTCGGCGCTGCGCATCTCGGCTGCGGTGTCGGTGGCGTCGGCGTTGAGGACGGAGTGGTCCTCGTACCAGAAGGAGTCGCCCGGGAGCGGGGTGACCCACTCCTCGCGGACGCCCGGGTACTGCTCGTACTCCGCGAAGCCGACGCCCGGTCCGTACTCCGGGATGTCGTAGCGGTAGCCGGCGCCGAGCGTCTTCCTGGCGCCGTAGAAGGTGTTCTCCACCTTGGCCAGCTGGCGGACCGCCGGGGCGAACGCGAGGGAGCGGTCCGGGATGGTGCCGTCGTGCCGGTCGACGAGGTCGTAGACGTAGTCGGCGAACTTCTTCTGGTCGACGCCGATCTTCTTGCCGCGCTGGGCCGCCTTGATCAGGGCCTGGCCGGCGAGCGTCTGGGCGGAGACCACCGGGATGGTGCTCTCGGTGCCCCAGTCGGTGTAGGTCTCCAGGGCGACCCCCCGGCCGTCGTTGACGACGAAGAGTGCCGAGGCTCCCGCCGCGACCGCGTTGGCGAGCCGGTCGGCAGGGGCGACGGCGTCGCTGCGGTCGATGACCACGGCCTTGCCCTTGGCGCGAAGCCCCTTGTAGGCGGCGGCATTTCCGTCGCCCGCGTAGACGGCGTCCAGCTTCTGCTCGCGGTCCTCGGCGACGGCGGAGCCGCCCTGCACGGTCACCGGGACGTCGGTCCCGTCGGCGGTGACGTCGACCAGTTCCTCGCCCAGGCGCCAGCGGGTCAGGAAGCTGAAGGTGCCCTGGGTGACCTTCTTGGTGGGCGCTGCCCACAACTCGTCGTAGGTCAGGGGGATCTGGTAGAGATCGCGTTGGACCAGGCCGCTGGGGGCCGTCCTGGCCATGTCGTAGCGGAGTTGGCGGGTCTCGGACTCCTGCGGGGCCCGGGCGCTGATCCTGCGGGCCTTCGACGCGTCGAGGGTGATGGTCCGCGGGCCGTCCGTGAGGATGGTCTCGGGTGCGGCGAGGAAGGCGAGCGCCTTCGAGTCGGTGCGGTCGCCGTCGATGTCGAGGACGGTCCAGGCGGTGTAGTTGCCCGGCGGGAGCCGCAGGGTGGTGGAGCCCTGAACGTCGACGACGTTCAGGTTCGGGTCTTCGAGCGCGGCGAACACGACCCGGCCGTCGGCCGGTTCGCCCGCGCGGTCGCGGAGCTGGATGGTGAGGTCGTAGCGCTCCTCCTCCTTGCTGACGGCGAAGCCCGTGTGGGCGACGGTCGCGCCGGTCGCGTCGGTGGCGACGACCTGGCCCGAGAAGAGGGTGCCCGCGTCGACCTCGGACGGGTCGATCGAGAGCACGGCCTCGGCGGTGGACCCGGCCGGGACGGTCAGCTCCGGGGTGGAGAGGGTGTACGCCGCGGAGTCCGCGTCGGTGGCGAGGTGCAGGGTGACGTCCTGCTTGCCGGTGTTGGTGTACGTGAGGGTCCGCCGGGCCACCTCGTCGGAGGCGTCGTGCGGCCAGGCGTAGTCGGCGACCTCGACGGAGCCGGTGGCCACGATCGTGGTGTCGACCGCCGCCCCGACGTCGACGCGGCCGGTGCCCTGCTCGTACGGGGTGTACGCGGGGAGCTGCTTGGACGAGCTCATCAGCGCGTCCTTGAGCCGGCTGCCGGACCAGTCGGGGTGGCGCTGCTTGAGGATGGCGGCGGCTCCGGCGACGTGCGGGGTGGCCATCGACGTACCGTCCATCGACTGGTACATGCCCTCGATGCCGGGGACCGACTGGGAGGCCGCCGCGTTGATGCCGACGCCCGGGGCGGACAGGTCCGGCTTCAGTCCGTGGGTGTTGATCAGCGGGCCCATGGAGGAGAAGTCCGCGCGGTTGTCCTGCTTGTCGACGGCGGCGACGGTGAGCGCCGTGGCCGCCGAGCCGGGCGCGCTGATGGTTCCCGCGCCGTAGGAGTTGCCGGCCGCGATGACGAAGAGCGGTCCGCCGTCGGCGGAGAGCGCGTCGACCGCCTGGGCCATCGGGTCGGTGCCGTCGTCCGGCACCGGGGCGCCGAGGCTCATGGAGACGACGTCGGCCCCTTCCGCCTTCGCCCACTCCATCGCCTCGATGATGCCGGAGTCGGCACCCTCGCCGCTGTCCGCGAGCACCTTGCCGATCAGCAGGCCCGCGCCCGGGGCGACGCCCTTGTTCAGCCCGTCGGACGCCGCGCCGGAACCGGCCACGGTCGAAGCCACGTGTGTGCCGTGGCCGTTCTTGTCGTCCACGTCCTCGCCGGGGACGAAGCTCTTCGACTCCAGGATGCGGTCCTTGACGTCCGGGTGGTCGGCGTCGATGCCGGTGTCCAGGACCGCGACCTTGATGCCCGTTCCGTCGTATCCCTGGGCCCAGGCGGCGGGTGCGTCGATCTGCGGCACGGACTCCGAGAGCTGTGCCGTCGAACGGCCGTCGAGCCAGAGCTTGGAGATGCCCGCGTCCAGCGAACGGGCTTGCTGGGTACCGGAGATGTCGTTCCAGAAGGTGCGGGCGTCGGCCTTGTCGGCGGTGAGCGCCGCTCCGTGGATCGACTCCAGGGTGCGCACCTTCCTGGCGCCGTCCGGTGCGGCGGGCAGCGAACGCGCCACGGTCGGCGGGTAGGTGGCGATCAGCGGGATGCCGCCGGTGCGCTCGTCGTCGTATCCCATCCCGGTCAGTGCGGTGATGTCGAAGAGCCTGCGGTCGAGCCTCCCGGCAGCGAGGAGGGAGGTGGCCTCGTCGGGCAGGACGTAGAGGTGGTCGCCGGCCTGCTGCACGTGGACGCCGCCGGTCGCGCCGTCCGGGCGGTCGACGGTCACGGTGCCGTGGTCGCCGGCTCGGGCGCCCTCGACGTAGTGCACCACGTCACCGGTGACGAGGGTGATGTCGTGGCTCTGCGGTTCGGCCACCTGCCGGGTGTGGGCGGCCGGAGCCTGGGGGGTCGCCGCGTGGGGGGACGCGGAAGCGGAACCGGCGCCGGGGAGCATGACACCGCTCACGAGTGCGACGGACGTCGCTATGAGGAGGAGCGTGCGTCCCTGACGAGCGGGTCTCGCCCGGCGGGAAACGAGGGGGGCTGAAAATGTCATGGTGCTGATCTACCGGCAAAGGGCGCGCGTCCAAGCGCTTTCCCGGTGGCAGGAAGCCGCCGTGGCGGCTAACCGCCCGGCACCGAGAGGACGTTGATGGCGGTGATGTCCAGGGATGCGACGTCTGCGGGGGCGGTGCCCGCCAGGGCCGCGCCCGGCGACGGGGCCGGTCCGTGATGGATCGGGGTGGGGGCGCCGGTGAGACGTGCGCCGGTGCCGCCGTGCCGCTCGGCGACGATCTCCGCCATGATCGAGAGGGCGGTCTCCTCGGGCGTACGCGCTCCGAGGTCCAGCCCGATCGGCGAGTGCAGACGGCCGAGTTCGCGTGCGGTGACGCCTTCCTCCCGCAGCGCCGCCTCCCGGTCCCGGTGGGTACGCCGCGACCCCATGGCACCGACGTAGCCGACCGGCAGCCGCAGTGCGGTCTTCAGCAGGGGCACGTCGAACTTCGGGTCGTGGGTGAGGACGCAGAGGACGGTACGCGCGTCGACCTCGGCCGTGGCGAGGTACCGGTGCGGCCAGTCGACGACGATCTCGTCGGCCTCGGGGAAACGGGCGGCCGTCGCGAAGACCGGTCGGGCGTCGCAGACGGTGACCCGGTAGCCGAGGAACGCAGCCGCGCGGGTCAGGGCGGAGGCGAAGTCGACGGCCCCGAAGACGATCATGCGGGGCGGCGGCACGCTCGACTCCACGAACAGGGTGACGGGCCGGCCGCACCGCGAGCCGTCCGCGCCCACGACGACCGTGCCGGTACGCCCCGCGGCCAGCATCGCCCGCACCTCCGCGACAGCGGACCGCTCGAAGCCCTGAAACGACGTGACGTCAATTTCGTTGCCGAGCATGCCAGGTGAGGCATCCTCACCCACCATCACGGCCCGGCCGACGAACTCGTCCGGCCCGTGGACGACCCGGGCGAGAGCGGCCGGCCGGCCGGAGGCCGCCGCCGCGAGCGCCGCCGCCACGACCGGACGGACGGCGTCGTGGGCCCGGACCGGGGTGACCAGCACCTCGATGGTTCCACCGCAGGTGAGACCGGTCGCGAA
Organism: Streptomyces sp. NPDC060184; assembly: GCF_042728795.1. Classification (NCBI taxonomy): domain Bacteria; kingdom Bacillati; phylum Actinomycetota; class Actinomycetes; order Kitasatosporales; family Streptomycetaceae; genus Streptomyces; species Streptomyces sp. NPDC060184. The sequence goes on along the minus strand of NZ_JBHWYX010000040.1, from coordinate 37,104 downwards.
GGCGTCCTCGTCGCTGTGGCCGAACCGCTCGCGGACGGTGGTCCCGTCGTCCAGGGCCTGGCGGCACAGCTCGTACACCGCCCCCTCGACGCAGCCGCCGGAGACCGATCCGACCGCCTCCCCGGCCCGGTCGACGGCGAGGGCGGCGCCCGGCTGCCGGGGTGCGCTTCCGGTGACCCGGACGACCGTGGCGACGGCGAAGTCCCTTCCCTCCAGGGCCCATCGGTTCAGCTCAGCGGCGATGTCCAGCACGGGTTGCTCCTCTCGGCGGTGCTGCTCCCGGCGGTAGCGGCTTTCGGGTGGCGTCGGCGCGCGTACGGCGGTTTCGCCGCGCCGCGCGCCGTGATCAGGTGCCGGTGAGGTGCTCCGGGCGCACCGGGGTCCGGTTGAGTTCCAGGCCCGTCGCCGCCCGGATGGCGGCGAGGACCGCGGGGGTCGACGAGAGGGTGGGCGCCTCGCCGACGCCCCGCAGCCCGTACGGGGCGTTCTGGTCGGCGAGTTCGAGCACGTCGAGGGGGATGGGCGGGGTGTCGAGGATGGTCGGGATCAGGTAGTCGGTGAACGACGGGTTGCGGACCCTGGCGGTCACCGGATCGACGAGGATCTCCTCCATCACGGCGATGCCCAGCCCCTGGGTGGAGCCGCCCTGGATCTGCCCGGCGACGGCGAGCGGGTTGAGTGCCTTGCCGACGTCCTGGGCGCAGGCGAGTTCGACCACCTTCACCAGCCCCAGTTCGGTGTCGACCTCCACGACGGCCCGGTGGGCGGCGAAGGAGTACTGCACGTGGCCGTTGCCCTGGCCGGTGCGGAGGTCGAAGGGCTGGGTGGGGCGGTGGTGCCACTCCAGCTCGACCTCGATCACTTCGTCCCCCAGGACCTCGGCCAGAGGGGCGAGGACCTCGCCTCCGTCGGTGACGACCTTGCCGTTCTCCAGAAGCAGTTCGGCGGTGGCCCAAGCGGGGTGGTACGTACCGAACTTGCGGCGTCCCAGTTCCAGCACCCGCTCCCGGACGGCCTCGCAGCTGTTCTTGATCGCGCCGCCGGTGACGTACGTCTGGCGGGAGGCGGAGGTGGATCCGGCCGAACCGACCCGGGTGTCGGCGGGCTGGATGGTGACCTGGCCCACGCCGAGTTCGGTACGCGCGATCTGGGCGTGCACGGTGACGCCGCCCTGTCCGACCTCGGCCATCGCCGTGTGCACGGTCGCGACCGCCTCGCCGTTGATGACCTCCATCCTGACCCGGGCGGTGGAGTAGTCGTCGAAGCCCTCGGAGAAGCCGACGTTCTTCAGCCCGACCGCGTACCCCACACCCCGTACGACGCCCTCGCCGTGCGTGGTGTTGGAGAGCCCGCCCGGCAGCGCGCGGACGTCGACCGACCCGGCGCCGCCCGCCGAGTCGGCTGCCAGCCACTGCCGTTCGGGGGGCAGCGGGCGGGACTTGACGCGGCGGAGGAGCTCGGCGACCGGCGCGGGCGAGTCGCAGGGCTGGCCGGTGGGCAGCAGGGTGCCCTGCTCCATCGCGTTCATCCGGCGGAACTCGACCGGGTGGAGGCCGAGTTCGGCGGCGAGTTTGTCCATCTGCGCCTCGTACGCGAAGCAGGCCTGGACGGCTCCGAAGCCGCGCATCGCCCCGCAGGGAGGGTTGTTGGTGTAGAGGGCGAGCGCCTCGATGTCGACGTCGTCCACGGCGTACGGTCCCACCGAGAGCGAGGCGGCGTTGCCGACGACGGCCGGGGAGGACGAGGCGTAGGCGCCGCCGTCCAGCACGATGCGGCACTTCACGTGGGTGAGCTTGCCGTCTCGGGTGGCGCCGTGCTCGTAGGTGAGCCGGGCGGGGTGGCGGTGGACGTGCCCGAAGAAGGACTCGAAGCGGTTGTACACCATCTTGACGGGCTTGCCGGTGCGCAGCGCGAGCAGGCAGGCGTGGATCTGCATGGACAGGTCCTCGCGTCCTCCGAAGGCGCCGCCGACGCCGGAGAGCGTCATCCGGATCTTCTCCTCGGGGAGGCCGAGGACGGGCGCCATCTGCGCCCGGTCGTTGTGCAGCCACTGGGTGGCGACGTAGAGGTCCACGCCGCCGTCCTCGGCGGGGACGGCGAGCCCGGACTCGGGGCCGAGGAAGGCCTGGTCCTGCATGCCGAAGACGTACTCGCCGCGCACGATCACGTCCGCGCGGGCCGCCGCGGCCACCGCGTCGCCGCGCACGATCGGCTGGCGGTGCACGATGTTGGGGTGCGGGACGTGGTGGCTGTGGTGGTCGTCGCGGCCCTCGTGGAGCAGGGGCGCGCCGGGTGCGGTGGCGGACGCCTCGTCGGTGACGACGGGGAGCGCGGCGTAGTCGACGCGGATCTTCGCGGCGGCGCGGCGGGCGGTCTCGGGGTGGTCGGCGGCGACCAGGGCGACCGGTTCGCCGTGGTGGCGGACCCGGCCGTGGGCGAGGGCGGGGGTGTCCTTGATCTCCAGGCCGTAGTTCTTCACGGCGGCCGGCAGGTCGTCGTGGGTGAGGACCGCGTACACGCCGGGGGTGGCGAGCGCCTCGGCGGTGTCGATGGACCGGATCTCGGCGTGGGCGGTGGTGGAGCGCAGGGTGTGGCCCCAGAGCATGTCCTCGTGCCACATGTCGGAGGAGTAGGCGAACTCCCCCGTGACCTTGAGGGTTCCGTCGGGGCGGAGAGTGGACTCGCCGATCCCGCCGCGGGTGGGTGAACCCTGGGTGAGGCCGACCGGGGTGCCGGTGGTCGCCATGGTCAGGCCTCCTGTCCGGAGCGGGCGGCGGCGAGGCGGACGGCGTCGAGGATCTTCTCGTAGCCGGTGCAGCGGCAGAGGTTGCCGGAGAGCGCCTCGCGGATGTCCTGGTCGGACGGGGAGGGGTGCTGTTCGAGGAGTTCGTCGGCGGCGACCAGCAGTCCGGGGGTGCAGAAACCGCACTGCACGGCTCCGGCGTCGACGAAGGCCTGCTGGACCGGGGAGAGCGGCGGGCCGTCCGGTCCGGGGGCGGCCTGCCAGGCACGGGCCTCGTCGAGGCTGGTGCCGCAGCTGCCGGCCGGGCAGCCGCTGCCGGGGTGGGCGTCGGCGCGGTGGCGTGCGTAGTCGGCGAGCCCTTCGACGGTGACGACCTCGCGGCCCTCGGCCTGTCCGGCGGCGACCAAGCACGCGCAGACGGGCACCCCGTCGAGGCGGACGGTGCAGGAGCCGCACTCGCCCTGCTCGCAGGCGTTCTTGGAGCCGGGCAGGCCCATGCGTTCCCGCAGGACGTAGAGGAGGGACTCGCCCTCCCAGACGTCGTCCGCCTGCTGCGGCCGGCCGTTGACGGTGAAGTGGACGCGCATGGTCAGCGGGCTCCTTCGAGGGTGCGGCCGGTGCGGTACTGCTCCCAGGTCCAGCCGAGGGTGCGGCGGGCCAGTACGCCGACCGCGTGCCGGCGGTAGCGGGCGGTGCCGCGGACGTCGTCGATCGGGTTGCAGGCGCCCGCGGCGAGGGTGGCGAACTCCCGGGCGAGGGAGGGGGTGAGGGTGGCGCCGCTCTCCCAGAAGCCGCCCTCGTCGAGCGCGGCGTTCAGGAACTCCTCGGCGGCGGTGGCGCGGACCGGGGTGGGCGCGGCGGAACCGATGCCGGTGCGCACCGTACGGGCTCCGGGGTGCAGGGCGACGGAGAAGGCGCAGACGGCGATGACCATGGCGTTGCGGGTGCCGACCTTGGAGAACTGCTGCGGGCCGTCCGCCCTGGCGATGTGCACGGCGCGGATGAGTTCGTCGGGGGCGAGCGCGTTCCGTTTGACGCCGGTGTAGAAGGCGTCGATCGGGATCATGCGGGTGCCGCGTACGGAGACCGCTTCCACCTCCGCGCCCGCGGCGAGCAGGGCCGGGTGCGCGTCCCCGGCCGGGGACGCGGTGCCGAGGTTGCCGCCGACCCCGCCCCGGTTGCGGATCTGCGGGGAGGCGACGGTGTGCGCGGCGAGGGCCAGTCCGGGGAGCTCGGCCCTGAGGTGCTCCATGATCGCGCTGTACGGCACCGAGGCGCCGAGGCGGACCGTCCGCTCGCCGACCTCCCAGTCGGAGAGTTCACCGATCCGGCTCAGGTCGAGGAGGTGGTCCGGGCGGCGGTGGTCGAAGTTGATCTCGACCATCACGTCCGTGCCGCCCGCGAGCGGGACGGCCGCCGGGTGCTCGGCCTTGGCGGCGAGCGCGTCCTCCCAGGCGGCGGGGCGAAGGAAGTCCATGGGTGGCTCTCTTCTCGATGGGCTGCGCAGGGTGGAGGGGACCTTTCGCGGAGCCGGGGCGGTCCGCGCGGGGCGGACGCGGTCCGCGTGGGCAAGGGTCCGGGTGGGCCGGGAGCGGTCGCCCTTCATCAGTTGTTGACGCAGGGTGGCCTCCAGTACACAAGCCGTGCTCCAACCGGTGCAGTCACCGAAACAATGAAGGAGTTGGCTGGTCTCCTCGCTCGTCTTGTAGATTCGAACGAATGGTGAGGGTCAGAAACCTCGCCGCAATTCACAGGACTCCTGGAACCTACGAAAAACAGATCGGCGGCAATGAGATGCGGCTGCGCGCACTGCTGGACACCGACGCGCTGGGGCTGCGGCTGCTCGGCGGCGAGGACGAGCTGGACCGTCCGGTCCGGGGCGTCATGACGACGGACCTGCGCGACCCGAGCCGCTACCTCTCCGGCGGCGAGCTCGTGCTCACCGGGCTGGCCTGGCGCCACGACGCGACGGATTCGGAGCCCTTCGTCCGGATTCTCGCCCAGGCCGGGGTCAGCGCGCTGGCCGCGGGCGAGGCCGAGCTCGGCCCGATACCCGACGACCTGGTCGAGGCGTGCCGGCACCACCGCATGCCGCTCTTCGCGGTGAACGAGACGGTTGCCTTCGCAACGATCACCGAGTACGTCGTACGTCAGGTGTCCGGCGAACGCGCCGGGGACCTGGCCGCCGTCGTGGACCGGCACCGCAGGCTGATGACCTCGGGTCCGGCGGGCGGCGGTCCGGAGGTGGTCCTGGACCTGCTCGCCGGGGACCTGTCCTTGTCGGCGTGGGTGCTCTCCCCCACCGGGCGCCGGATCGCCGACGCCGGGAAGCCGCTGCCCGGCCCGGTCGCGACGGCGCTCGCCGGCCACCATCTGGCGGCGGCCAGGACCGGCCGCCGGGGTCCGCACGCGGCCTCGGTGGACGGCACCACGTACGCGCTCTTCCCGATCCGGAACACCGGCCGGGGCGCCGTGCCCGCCCCGGGGGACACCCGTGGCTCCGCCCTCTCGGAGTGGCTCCTCGCGGTGGAGGCCGACCCGGGCGACTGGCCCGAGGCCCGGCTGGACCTGCTCCAGGGTGTCACCCAGCTGATCGCCGTCGAACGCGACCGGCGCGACGCCGCCCGTACGGTACGGCGCCGGCTCGCCCAGGAGGTGCTGGAGCTCGTGCAGACCGGAGCCGCCCCGGCCGAGATCGCGGCCCGGCTGCGCGTGGCCGCACCGGTGCTGCTGCCGGGGCTCGGTACGGCTCCGCACTGGCAGGTCGTGGTGGCGCGGGTGGAGTGGGAGGCGCCGGACGGCGGTCCCGCGGCCCGGACCGGCGCCGAGGACGCGGCGGACGGCCCGGTGGCGCAGGCGCTGCTGGAGGAGATCCTGGTCGACCCGGCGGTCACCGGGCCGGATTCGGCGGACCGGATAGCGGTGGCGTACACGGAGGACGAGGCGATCGCGCTCGTACCGCTGCCGGCGGTCGCCCCGGCCGCGCCGGTGCCCGGCGACGGAGCGGACGACGGCGCCTACGGGGCGGACCCGGCCCTGCGCGCGGGAGCCCTGCTGGACGCGGTCCGCGAACCGCTCTCGGCGGGACTCGCGGACGACGGGCGGCTCACCCTGGGCGTCAGCGCGGCGGTCCACTCGGCCGAGGGGCTGCGCGGGGCGCTGGAGGAGGCCCGGCACGCCCGCCGGGTCGCGGCGGCCCGGCCCGGCCGGGTCTGCGCGGCCGGCCACGACGAGCTGGCGTCGCACGTCCTGCTGCTGCCGTTCGTCCCCGACGACGTCCGGCGGGCCTTCACGGCACGGCTGCTGGACCCGCTGCGGAGCTACGACCAGCGGCACCGCGCCGAGCTGATCCCGACCCTGGAGGCGTTCCTGGAGTGCGACGGCTCCTGGACCCGTTGCGCGACCCGCCTCCACCTGCACGTCAACACCTTGCGCTACCGCGTCGGACGTATCGAGCAGTTGACGGGCCGCGACCTCTCGCGGCTGGAGGACAAGCTCGATTTCTTCCTCGCCCTGCGCATGAGCTGACGTTCCTCGTCCGGACGGGTACCGACCGGGCCCGGCAAGGCCGGCACCCGTTTGTGAAATCTTTCACCTGAACCTGGCCCGCCCTCTTGGCCGGGCTGCCGATCCGTGCTGAGATGCGCCCACACTCAACAGCTCAATGGCGCGCTCGGGGAGGCAATGTGGCGTACACCGCCATGTCTGGGTCCGGAACGACAGCCGATGACGAACCTCCTCTCCTGACCGCGGTGTGGCGGCTGCGCTCCCGCGCCTGCTGGACGGATGCCGCCGCACTGCTCGGACCGAGCGCCGCGACCGATCCGGCCGCGGCCCTCCAGCGCACCGTCCTGCTGACCGAGCGCTGCCTGTACACGACCAAGGGCTGGACCGAGGCCGAGGAGGCCCTGCGGGCGGCGGAGGCGCTGGCCAAGGACAACGCCGAGCGGGGCGCCGCCGCCTGCGAACGCGGCTACCTCGCGTACGCCTCCACCCTGCTCGGCGTCCGCGACCGGGCCGACGAGGCGTCCGTGGCGCTCAGCCGCGCGGCGGCCCTGCTCGCCCCGGACGCGCCCGGCCGGCCCCTGCTGGACTTCCGGCGCGGGCTGATCGCGCAGAACATCGCCCAGGCACCCGAATCCGCGCGGGCCGCCTTCCGGCGGGCGCACGCGGGCGCCACCGCCCGGGGGGACGCGTTACTGCTCTCCTTCACCTGGCGTCACCTCGCGTCCCTCGCCCTGGGCGCGGGTGAGCTCGCGGAGGCGCGCCACGGGTTCGCGGAGTCGCTGCGGATAAGGGAGGAGCTGGGCTACCTGGTCGGTACGGCCCCCGCGCTGATCTCGCTCGCCCAGACCGAGACCGAGCCGGTGGCCACCCGGCTGCGCGCCGAGGCGGGGCGCCTCTTCCGGCTGCTGGGCGGCGTACCGACCTGGCTCGCCCCGCTGCTCGACCAGCCGCCGGATCCGGAGGTCGCCGCGGCGAACTGAGGGCGCGGGCGGTGCGCCCGCGCGGACGCCTGTGCGGTGCTCACGCCCCGCTCAGTCGTCCGCCGGGCTCCGGTAGTGGTCCGCGACCAGGGCCCGTACGGCCGCCGTGTCGCGTTCGATCAGCGCGTCCAGCAGTGCGGTGTGCTGCGCCGCGTCGGCCCGCAGCCCGCCGGGCCGGCCCGGCGCCGCCCCGGGCAGCGGCCCCGGGCAGCGTCGGTGCAGGTCGTCGGCGAGGTCCACCAGCTGGGTGTTGCCCGCGAGGGCGAGCAGCGCACGGTGGAAGGCGCGGTCGCTCTCCGCGTAGGCCGCGTGGTCGCCGGTCTCCGCCGCGGCGACGGTGGCCTCCGCCAACGGCCGCAGGGCCCCCCAGCGGCAGGCGGACACGGTACGGGCGAGCCGCAGCACCACGGGGGCCTCGATCAGCGCGCGGACCTCGGCCAGTTCGGCCAGTTCGCGCGGGCCGCGCTCGACGACGCGGAAACCCCGGTTCGGTACGACCTCCACCGCGCCCTCCGCGGCCAGCCGCTGCATCGCCTCGCGCACCGGGGTGGCGGACACGCCGAAGCTCGCGCCGAGTGCGGGGGCGGAGTACACCTGCCCCGGGACGAGGTCCCCGGCCGCCAGGGCGTCGCGCAGGGCGTCCAGGATCTGCCCGCGCACGGAGTGCCTGCGGACGGACGGGGGTGCGGCGGCCTCCCCGTGGGGGTGCTCGCCACGCTCCGGGGCGCGGCCGGCCTGTTCGGGTACGCGAGGGACCGGACCGGTTCCGAACACTCCGGACGTTCCTGGTACCCGGGACGCTCCGGACGCTCCGGCTCCGGCACGCTCCGGGTACGCGGGGAACACGAGCGCGTCCTCCCGCGTTCTGCCCTGCTCCACCGGTCCTCCTCGTCCCCGCGTCCCCGCCCGCACCGTCGTGCACGGCCGCCGCCACCCGTGCACGATAGGCGCAGGACCCCCAGGTTCACACGTCGATCACTTCGGGTAAGGTAAGCCTTGCCTGCCAGTGCTCGTGATTCGGTGGTCCCGCATGACCGTTCCCACGGTGCCCGTCGGCACCGCCCCGGCCTCCCCGGTGGCGTCCGCGTACGCGCGTCTCGCCGAGGTCTTCCCGGGCCTGCGCACCGACGTGCTCGACGCGACGGCACCGCTGCCCTCCGGCTCCGGCTGGGTGCGCGCGGACGGACTGGCTTCGGGCGGCGCGGCGGTCGACACGTTCCTGGAGTGGGACGAGGCCCAGATCCTGCGCGACTACCAGCAACGGGCCCGTCCGGACGTGGTGGCCAGCTTCGGACTCCACCGGTACGCCTGGCCCGCCTGCCTGCTGGTGACCCTGCCGTGGTTCCTCCACCGGAGGGTGCCCCGGATCCCGGTCGAGGACGTGGCGTTCCAGCGGGCGCTGGGCCACTTCGCCGTCCGCGCGGGCGAGTTCTCCTGCCTGCCCGACGACCCGGCGGCCTCGCACCCCGACGCGCGCGTGGTTCCGGACGAGGCGGCCCTGCGGGCCGAGGTGCTGGCCTCCGTCGCCGCCCACATGGGCCCCGTCCTGGAGGGCTTCGGCCCCCGCATGCGGCGCGGGAAGCGGGCGTTGTGGGGCATGGCGACGGACGAGATCGTCGAGGGCCTCTGGTACGTCGCCCATCTGCTCGGCGAGGAGACCCGGGCGATGACCGAGCTGGAGCGCCTGCTCCCGGGTGCCACCAAGCCGTACGTGGGAGCGGCCGGCTTCCGCGAACTGACCGGCCCCAACGGCGAGTCGCTGCCGACCCGCGACCGTGCCAGCTGCTGCCTCTTCTACACGCTCCGCCCCGAGGACACCTGCGTCACCTGCCCGCGCACCTGCGACAGCGACCGCGTGAAGAAGCTGAGCGCCGCCCGGTAATCGACACCACCCGCGCGAGGGAGCCCGACTCGAATACAACTCTTCGTCCTCGCGCGGCAGTTCGACCCAAATGCGGTCACGTGTACGCTCAAAGCCCCCCGAAGGCGTGCTCTTGCCCCGAATCAGCTTGAGACGAGCGGAAGTTCCGTCACGATGGCGTCCGAAACGCCCTACGTGATCCGAGGAACCGCGCATGAGACTGTCCGACATGTCGCTCGACTGGCTGCTTCCGGGCGCCGTGCTGCTCGCGGGAGTCATGGCGGCGGTGACGGTGGTCGCACGCGGCAAGCGCGCCGCCGGCAAAGCCTCGGCCGACGACACCTGGGAACGCAGCGAGGAGCGGCGCAGGCGCAAGGAAGCGCTCTACGCCACCGCCTCCTACATCCTGCTGTTCTGCTGCGCGGCGGTCGCCGCCGCGCTCTCCTTCCACGGCCTCGTCGGCTTCGGCCAGCAGAACCTCGGCCTCGGCGGAGGCTGGGAGTACCTCGTCCCGTTCGGCCTCGACGGAGCGGCCATGTTCTGCTCCGTGCTGGCCGTGCGCGAGGCGAGCCACGGAGACGCGGCCCTCGGATCGCGGCTGCTGGTGTGGACGTTCGCCGGTGCGGCGGCCTGGTTCAACTGGGTCCACGCGCCGCGCGGCATCGACCACGCGGGCGCCCCGCAGTTCTTCGCCGGGATGTCGCTCTCGGCGGCGGTGCTCTTCGACCGCGCCCTGAAGCAGACCCGCCGGGCCGCCCTGCGCGAACAGGGCCTGGTTCCCAGGCCGTTGCCGCAGATCCGGATCGTCCGCTGGCTGCGGGCCCCCCGGGAGACCTTCGACGCCTGGTCGTTGATGCTCCTCGAAGGGGTGCGCACCCTGGACGAGGCGGTCGACGAGGTACGCGAGGACCGCCGCGAGCAGGAGCAGGACCGCATCCGCAGGCGGGACCAGGAGAAGCTGGACCGGGCGCGCATCAAGGCGCTCAACCGGCAGAACCGCGCCTGGAACAGGCGGGGAGGCCGCCAGGTGGACGCCCCCGCGCTGCCCCCCTCCCCGAACTCGGACCGGCCCGCCGTGGAATCCGCCGCGACGGAGCCCGGCCAGCTCCCGCTGCGCCCCCGGCCGCCGCTGCAGGCCGTCACCGGCTCCCCGCGGGGCACGGGCGAGCCCGGCCCGAAGAACGGCGCGCCGAACGTCGGCGGAGACCCCCTGACCGTCGACCTCACGGCCGAGGACGACACCCAGGCACTGCCGCGGCTCGATTCCCTGGAGCGCAAACTCAAGGATCTTGAGCAGCAGTTCGGCTGAGAAAGCGGGTAGCACCGCACTCCGGGAGTCCGTGGGCAGCGCCTGACGCGCCGGCCAGGGACTCTTCCCACGGTCGGGTTCCAATAGCCCTCAGCCCGCCACCTCGAACCAGACCACCTTGCCGAGCACCTGCGCTTCCACCCCCCAGGCGTCCGCGAGGCTCCGTACCAGGATCAGGCCCCGGCCGTGCGTACCGTCGTCGGCGTTCGGTACGTACGACCGGGGCATGCCGGACGCGAAGTCCCGCACCTCCACCCGGACCCGCGCGCCCTCGACCGTGGCCGTGACGGTCGCGCCGTTGCGGGTGTGGATCAGCGCGTTGGTCAGCAGTTCGCTCATCAGCAGTTCCGTCGTCTCCACGGACTCCGTGCCGATCCGGGACCGGAGGAAGTCCCGCAGGTCGCGCCGGACCTTTCCGACCGCAGAGCTGTCCGTGTGACCGAGCCGGCGGTACAGGCACTCCCCCTGCCCCCCTCCGCCGCCGGGGGACCTGCCCCCGCCTCCGCGGTGACCGGCCCTGTTGTGACGTTCCATCATGTCCCCCGCCCGCACGCCGATTCAGCCTCCCTCTGCCTCGATCCCTCGAACGTCCTCACGGAATGCATGCCCCGCCACCGCACGATCACGCGTGGTCGCGCACGGTGGTGCCCACCGGTGACGCCGTTGGTTAACTTCCAGAAAATTCCGGGGAGTTGCCGTTGACGCGGAGGGATCTACGCGCGTCATCATAGAGCCCATGCGAATCCCCCCACGGGTCATCACGCTCGGCGGCACCGCCGCCCTCCTGTCCGCGCTCCTCGTCGGCGCCCCGGTCTCGGCCGCCGTCGCGGAGCCTTCCCCCACCTCCGCGGCGGCGTACGCCTCCTCCCCGGCGTACGCCGCCTCCTCCCCCTACGCGCTGCTCTCCGTCGCGTCGGTCGGCAGCATCTGCTACTCCGACCTGCCGTCCCAGGCGCACGACACGCTCGACCTCATCGACGCCGGGGGCCCGTTCCCCTACGCGCAGGACGGTGTGGTGTTCCAGAACCGCGAGGGCGTCCTGCCCAGCAAGGCCACCGGTTACTACCACGAGTACACGGTCGTCACACCGGGCTCCACCACCCGGGGAGCCCGGCGGATCGTCACCGGTTCGGCGGTGCAGGACTACTACACCGCCGACCACTACGTGACCTTCGACCTCGTCGACCACGGCTGCTGACCCTTCGCCCCCACCCGCGACACCCGGTTCCGGGTACGCGCCGCCGTCCCCCACCGGCGGCGCGTACCCCTCACGGCCTCCCGGGCGCGGGCCGGTTCAGGGCCTCGGCACGTTGCGCAGGTTGGACCGGGCCATCTGGAGCATCCGGCCCACCCCTCCGTCCAGCACGATCTTCCCGGCGGAGAGCGCAAAACCGGTCACCATGTCGGCGCTGATCTTCGGCGGGATGGACAGGGCGTTCGGGTCGGTGACGACGTCGACGAGCGCCGGGCCCTTGTGCTTGAAGGCGTCGCGCAGGGCGCTCTCCAGCTGCTTCGGCTTCTCCACCCGGACACCGTAGGCGCCGCACGCGCGGGCCACCGCGGCGAAGTCCGGGTTCGTGTTGGTCGTGCCGAACGAGGGAAGTCCGCCCACCAGCATCTCCAACTCCACCATGCCGAGCGAGGAGTTGTTGAAGAGCACGACCTTGACCGGCAGGTTGTACTGGACGAGGGTGAGGAAGTCGCCCATCAGCATGGAGAATCCGCCGTCGCCGGACATCGAGACGACCTGGCGGTTGCGGTCGGTGAACTGGGCGCCGATCGCCTGCGGCAGGGCGTTGGCCATCGAGCCGTGGCTGAACGAACCGATCACCCGACGCTTGCCGTTGGGCGTCAGATAGCGCGCCGCCCACACGTTGCACATGCCGGTGTCGACCGTGAACACCGCGTCCTCGTCTGCGATCTCGTCCAGGACCGAGGCCACGTACTCCGGGTGGATCGGCCTGTGCTTCTCGACCTTGCGGGTGTACGCCTTGACCACGCCCTCCAGCGCGTCGGCATGCTTCTTCAGCATCCGGTCGAGGAACTTCCGGTCGCTCTTCGGCTTCACCCTCGGCGTGAGGCAGCGCAGCGTCTCGCGCACGTCGCCCCAGACCGCGAGATCGAGCTTGGAGCGCCGCCCCAGCCGTTCCGGGCGGACGTCGACCTGGACGATCTTCACATCGGTCGGCAGGAAGGCGTTGTACGGGAAGTCGGTGCCGAGCAGGATCAGTAGATCGCACTCGTTGGTCGCCTCGTACGCGGCACCGTAGCCGAGCAGCCCGCTCATCCCGACATCGAACGGATTGTCGTACTGAATCCATTCCTTGCCGCGCAACGCGTGACCGACCGGGGCCTTCACCTTCTCGGCGAACTCCATCACCTCGGCGTGCGCGCCGGCCGTACCGCTGCCGCAGAACAGAGTCACCCGCTTGGCCTTGTCGACCATCGCGCAGAGCTGGTCGATCTCCTCGTCGCCCGGGCGGACCGTGGGCCGCGAGGTGACCAGGGCGTGCTCGACCGACTTCTCGGGCGCGGGCAGGGAGGCGACGTCACCGGGCATCGAGACGACGCTGACGCCACCCCGCCCGATCGCGTGCTGGATCGCCGTCTGGAGGAGACGGGGCATCTGCTGCGGGTTGGAGATCATCTCGTTGTAGTGGCTGCACTCCTGGAAGAGCAGCTCCGGATGGGTCTCCTGGAAGAAGCCGAGTCCGATCTCGCCGGAGGGGATGTGCGAGGCGAGCGCGAGCACCGGGGCCATGGAGCGGTGGGCGTCGTACAACCCGTTGATCAGGTGGAGGTTGCCCGGGCCGCAGGAGCCGGCGCAGGCCGCGAGGTCACCGGTGATCTGCGCCTCGGCACCGGCCGCGAAGGCGGCGGTCTCCTCGTGCCGGACCTGGATCCACTCGATCCCCGGGTGGCGCCGGACGGCGTCGACGACCGGGTTCAGGCTGTCGCCGACGACGCCGTACAGCCGCTTCACTCCCGCCCGTCCGAGAATGTCGACGAACTGCTCCGACACGTTCTGCTTGGCCATGGGAATGCGCCTCTCTGCCCGTGCTCCGTGCACGATCGGCTGTCCGGACTCCGGAATCCGAAACTCCCGAACCTCCGGGAATCACAGCCGGACGGTCTCCGCAGTCCATCAACCCATGGCGGGCGCGGTTACGCCTCCCAGACCGCGGCGGCGGTGCGGTCCTCCGCGTACCCGTCGATCCGGATGTGGAGGTCCGCCAGGAAGCCGGCGAGGCCGGGCGGGCCCTCGGGGGCCCAGCGCGCGGCGAGTTCTCCGGCGAGAGCCGGTTCGGCGCGCATCGGGTCGGCGAGTCCGGGTGAACAGAGCAGCAGCGTGTCGCCCGAACGGGCCACGGACGCCCGGAACCTGAACGGTTCCGCGGGCGGGGGCAGCGGGTCCTCGACGAAGGGCCCCGGGGGCGTCGGGATCCGCAGGTCGAGCGTCAGCGGGTCCTCGGCGGTGCCGGGCCGGCCTGCGGCGTGGGGCTCGCGCGGCGGGGAACCGAAGCCGACGACCGCTTCGCCGGTGGCCGCCCCGCCCTCGGGCAGGGTGGGTTCCAGGTCCTGCCAGACGCCTTCGCGCAGCCGGAAGAGACCTCCGCCGCCGACGCCGAAGAACACCCGGGTGCGGCAGCGCGGGTCGGCGGAGAGCAGCAGGCAGCGCAGTCCGACCGTGTGCTCCCGCGGGTCCAGTCCCAGTTCGGCGGCGCGGGAGCGGAGCTTGCCGTAGGTGCGGTCGGTGAGCCGGTGCAGCCCGGACTTCAGCTCGCCCCGGCGCCCGGCCCGGATGTCCTCGGAGAGGCGCGCGTGGCTGCGGCCGACCGCACCGCCGATCCACCGGCAGGCGTCCGCCGCCGCGAGGTGCGCCCCTTCGGCGCCCCGGGTGCCCCGGGCGACGGCGACGAGGACGAGGCCTCCCTCGCCGCTGCCGAACCGCGCGGTGAGCAGCGCGTCGCTCCGGGGTTCACCGCGGAACCGGGCCGCGTCGCCGCGTACGGAGACGGTGCGGAGCGTGTACGTGCCGTACCGGGCGCCGTCGAGGACGGTGTCGGGGACGAGTCCGTCGAGGTTGAGCGGGGTGGTCGCGGGCAGGGTGGCGGGCTCCGGCTCGTAGGCCGGCGGGCGCTCCCCCAGGTGGCCGGAGACGGCAGGCCTGCGCCCGGTGACCGGGAGCGGCGCTTCCGCTTCCTGCGGGGCGGGGCCCTTGGCGTGCCTGCCACCGGCCGTTTCGTTCCGGCTCCCCGCCGGAGGCGGGGGCGGGGGTACGGGCACGGCGAAGGTGCGGGGCACGGCCGGCCCGGCGGGGGTCTCCCACGGTGCCGCGTACCGGACGACGCCGGGCGGCGGCGCGGGGTGCGGGGCGGGCGGGCGCTGCGGCGGTGCCGGGCGCTGCGGCGACGGTCCGAGCACCGGCGAGCGGGGGTCGGGCGGACGCCGCTCGGACGCGGGCGGGTTGGGCACGGGCGGGGGCGGCGCGGCCGGGGCGGCCGGCCGGGGTGACACCGCGCCGCGCCAGGCGTCCGTGAAGACCGTGTCCTCGTGGTCCTGGTCCGCGAGGAGGGCGTCCTCGTCGAGGTCGGCGTGGGCGTACGGATCGGCCGGGCCAGCAGGGTCGTACGGGCCGGTGTCCACGGCCCGGTCGTACGGACCGGTGTCCACCGCCTGGTCGTGGGGACCGACGTCCACGGCCTGGTCGTACGGGCCGGCATCCACCGCCTGGTCGTACGGGCCGGCATCCACCGCCTGGTCGTAGGGACCGGCATCCACCGCCTGGTCGTACGGGCCGGCATCCACCGCCTGGTCGTACGGACCGACATCCACCGCCTGGTCGTACGGACCGGTGTCGGCCTCGGAGTCGTACGGATCGGCCGGGTCGTCGCCGTACGCCCGCGCGTCCGCCGTCGCCCCGGCCGTCACGCCCTCGTCCGTCGGGCCGTCGGCGGGCTCCCGCGCGTCGTCGGCCCGGTCCGTCGGCGAACTCACCGCGTCCGCGGCGGAGTCGAAGCGGTCGTCCAGGGTGTCCCGCGCGGCGGCGGGTCCGGTGTCCGGCGCGGCCCCGTCGTAGAGCTTGCGCCACCAATCGTCCTCGTGGTCGGTGGAGTTCTCCCCCTGCTGGCTCATGCCCTCATTGTCACCGCGAACGGCGGCCCGAACCGGGACGTCGGGAAAAAGACACGGCCTCGGTCCGTGGACCCGCCGGGCTGCCCCACCCCCCACGGGAAGGGCGCCCGACGGGCCGGTCCGGGGCGGCCCGCGCGACTGTTCGGCGCGTGTCCAGGGAAAACACGGAACAGCCCTCGGGTGATGCCACCTTGGCAGGGGGGCCATCGGTACGGGGATGATGGGCGCGGCGGGTTTGTGCCGTGGCCGTTTTCCGCCACGGCGGGCCCGCCGGTGCGGGGGGGTGCGTGATTCGCGACGTCCGGGGAGGGTCCGACGGGAATGCTGAGTGCCATAGGTCTCGACGAACGACAGGAAGCGGCCTACCGTGCGCTGGTCGCCCTGGGGGCGGCCGAACTCCCTCATCTCGCCCACCGTCTGGGGCTGCCCGAGGCGGAGACCGAGCGGACCCTGCGCCGGCTGGAGCAGCAAGGACTGGCCGCGCAGTCGTCGGCACGCTCCGACCGGTGGGTGGCGGCGCCGCCCGGCGTCGCGCTGGGCGCCCTGCTGATCCAGCAGCGGCACGAGCTCGACCAGGCGGAGCTGGCGTCGGCGCTGCTGGCCGCCGAGTACCGCGCCGAGGCGAGCGAACCGACCGTGCACGACCTGGTGGAGGTGGTGACCGGGGCGAACGCCGTGGCCCAGCGCTTCCACCAGTTGCAGCTGGGAGCGGCGTTCGAGGTCTGCGCGCTGGTGACCGGGAACCCCATCGCGGTGAGCGGCATGGACAACGAGTCGGAGGAGCGGGCGGCGGCGCGCGGGGTCTCGTTCCGCGTGGTCGTCGAACGCGAGGTGCTGTCGCTGCCGCAGGGCATCGTGGAGCTGTCGGCCGCGCTGGGCCGGGACGAGCAGTGCCGGGTCGTCGAGCGGGTGCCGACGAAACTGGTGGTCGCGGACCGGGCCCTGGCCATGGTGCCGTTGACCGGCCGGAACGCCGAGCCCGCGGCGCTGGTCGTCCACGCGAGCGGACTGCTGGAGTCGCTGATGGGGCTGTTCGAGGCCGTCTGGCGCGAGGCGATGCCGCTCCGGCTGGGCGAGCAGGGGTGTCTGAAGGAGGGCGAGAACGGCCCCGACCCCACCGACCTGGAGATCCTGTCGTTGCTGCTCGCGGGCCTGACGGACGCGAGTGTCGCCAAGCAGCTGGAGCTGGGGCTGCGGACCGTGCAGCGCAGGGTGAAGGGGCTCATGGAGCTGACCGGTGTGTCGACCAGGCTCCAGCTCGGCTGGCACGCCTACGAGCGCGGCTGGGTGGCCCGAAGCCACCCCCGGCGCTGACTCCCGGCCCGGCCCCGGGCCGCTGCGGCGGAGTCCGGGCCGCCACCCCCGCTCCGGAACCGGACACGCCCCGTCCGACCCGTCCGACCTGCGCTGACGCGCGGGAACCCGGGGTCTCCGGCAGGCTGGTCAGATGAGTGTGTGGCAGCTCGTCGCCGTGGCCCTGGTGATGCTGCTCGGGCTGGTCGGGGTTCTGGTACCCGGCGTACCGGGCCAGGCGATCGTCTGGGCCGCCGTGCTCTGGTGGGCGCTGACCGACGTGTCGCCGCTCGCCTGGGGGGTGCTGATCGGGTCGACGGCGGTCCTGCTGCTGAACCAGGCGCTGAAGCCCCTTCTGCCGCCGCGCCGGCCGAGGGAGTCGGGGGCGCCGCGCCGGACCCTGCTCGTCGGCGGGCTGGCCGCCATCGGGGGGTTCTTCGTGCTGCCGGTGGTGGGCGGGGCCCTCGGGTACGTCGGCGGTGTCTACGGTGTCGAGCGGCTGCGGCTGGGGACCCGGAGCGCCGGATGGGCCTCGGTCAGGTCGGTGATGCGGGCGACGGGGTACGCGGTGCTGGTGGAGCTGTACGCGTGCCTGCTGGTGGCCGGCGCGTGGCTGGGCGCGGTGGTCCTGGGCTGAGCGCCGGTTGCGCCCGACCGCCCCAAAACGCCCGCGCCCGTCCGCGCGGCGGTTCAGTCGCGGCGCCAGCCCTCCGCCTCCACCGTGTCGGTGTCCCCGTCGGCGAGCCTGCCGAAGAGCCGGAGCACGTCCTCGGTGGTGGCCTTCTCGATCACGCCGGGGACGAGCGCGTCGTCCTCCACGTTCTCCCAGAGCAGCAGTCCGCCCGCGTAGGCGGTCAGAGACCAGCCGGACTCGTGGGTGAGCGAGATGTCCGGGTTCTCGCGCTCCGACTCGCCGAGGGAGGCCACGGCCGCCCGTACGGCGTCGGCGTCGGGCTCCTCGACCGGAGTGCCCGTGATGTCATACATGAAATAGGTCATGCCACTCATTAAAGGCTGTCGTCGCACGTCCGCCGGACCGGGGCGCCGGTCCGGCGGACGTGCGACGTGGCGGCTACCGGATACGCCCCCGCTTGGCCTCCATGGAGGCCCGTCCCTCCGCGCCCTTGCGCTTCCACTCGCGCAGGATCTCGGTACGGACGCGGGCGTCGGTCTTGGCGACGATCCGCTGGTTCTCGCGCAGCAGCTTGCGGTAGCTGTCGAGCCGCCGCTCGGAGAGGGAACCGTCCTCGATGGCGGCGGTCACCGCGCAGCCGGGCTCGGAGAGGTGGGCGCAGTCGTGGAAGCGGCAGCGTCCGGCCAGTTCCTCGATCTCCGAGAAGACCTGGCCGACGCCCTCCTCGGCGTCCCAGAGTCCGACCCCGCGCAGTCCGGGAGTGTCGATGAGCACCCCGCCGTGCGGCAGGACCAGCAGATTGCGGGTCGTGGTGGTGTGGCGGCCCTTCCCGTCGACGTCGCGGGTGGCCATCACCTCCATCACGTCCGCGCCGAGCAGGGTGTTGGCGAGGGTCGACTTGCCCGCGCCGGAGATGCCGAGGAGCACGCTCGTACCGCTGGAGACGAGGGCGGTGAACACGTCGACGCCCTCACCCGTGTGCGAACTGACCGTCAGCACCTGCGCGCCGGGCGCCACGGCCGCGACGTCCTCGGTGAGGTGCGCGAGCGTCGCCGTGTCCGGCACCAGGTCCGCCTTGGTCAGGACGACCACGATCTCGGGCTGTCCGCCGGCGTCCGCGTCGCCGCCCAGCAGGGCGTCGCCGCTGGAGCTGGAGTGGGCGAGCGCGAGGAACCGTTCGAGCCGGCCGAGGTCGAGTTCGAGGGCGAGGGACACGCAGATGACGATGTGGTCGATGTTGGTGGCGAGGACCTGCCCCTCGGAACGCTGTGAGGAGGTCGACCGTACGAAAGCCGTGCGCCGCGGCAGCAGCGTACGGACGAACAGCGGGTCGCCGTCGGGGTCGACGGCCACCCAGTCCCCGGTGCAGACGATCCGCATCGGGTCGCGGGGTACGACGAAGGCGGTGTCCGCCCGCAGGGTGCCGGAGGGAGTGATCACGTCGCACTGGCCCCGGTCCACCCGCACCACACGACCGGGCAGGAGTCCCTGCGCGGCGTACGGGGCGAAGGCGGCGGCCCAGTCGTCGTCCCAGCCGTAGGGCGTGAGGGGGTGCGACGGGGCCGAGTGGCCGAAGAGAGCGGTCAGGGAGGAGAGAGACAAGGGGAAACCCTTCACAGGGTGGCCCCGGCGGCGCGCGCTTCGGCGCGGAGTGAGGTGAAGGTCAGCCGGTGGCCACAGGGGGGAGAACAGAGCTCGTCCGAATGCGGGCAGCGCCCGTCGCCGTGACAGTCATCAATGTCCTCACCTCCTGGTTCCTCGCCGGTGGCCGTTCGCCGACTCGGCGTCCCGTGCGGTGTCGCAGGGGAACGTCGTCCACCTTAGCGAGACGCCCCCGGCGCCCGTCAACGCAATTACCGGGAGCCCCCTGCCCGGGCGGCCACCACCGTGCGCGCTTCCGCGACCCCGCGCCGGAGTTACGGGTAAATCTCCCTCGTTCAGGTGATAAGCGTGCACAACACCCGGTCCGCCACGGTTAGGGTGCCGAGCATGACCTCATCCCAGACGCCCACCTACCCCTACTCCCCTGCCCAGTTGGGCACCCAGATCGTGATCGGATGGAGCGGCCGGAACCCTGAGAGCGGGCACGACGTCGCCTTCCTTCTGACCTACTCCCTCGGGGACGGACGGGACGGTCCGGTGGTCGGCGAGGCCTCCATGCGGACGGCGCTCGAACGCGCCGGTCTCCAGGTCGGCGGCGGCGTCGCGAACGCGGCCGAGAAGCCCGGACTCCAGGTCAAGCTCCTCGTCCAGTCCGGGCAGGCCGTCCTGACCCTCCCCCACTTCACCGCGCAGTACCCGGCGCCCGACGAGTGGCTGGCCGCCGCCAGGGACCAGGGCCAGGTGTACGGCATGTTCGCGACCCGCCCCTGGCCCGAGGCGGTGCCCGGGCGGCCGGTGTCCGAGGACCAGTTGCGCGCGTACGCCGCGAACCCCGAGATCGTCGCCACGTCCGCCCACTGCCTGATGCCGGTGCGCGCGCTCGGCTGATCGTCCCGCGGCGTCGGCCGCGGCTTCTTCGGACACGACGATGCCCACCACCCCCCGTGGGGTGGTGGGCATCGTCACGAGCGGTGCCTCACCTGCGGGCACGGGCGGCGGCGAGGAGATCCCCGCCGGCCGCCCGGCCGCGCGCGGGTCAGTTGTTGCCGGCGCCGTTGCCCGAGAGGACCGGGATGTCGTCCAGGACGTGCGACAGCGGCTCGTCGCCCTTGGCCTGCGTGGAGTTGTCCGCGCACTGCTGGTTCTGCGGGTTGGACAGGACGTTGACGTCCTGGACCGTGATCGGGATGAGCCCGATCAGCGAGCCCACGTTGGCCTTGACCGGCACACCGAGGCACAGGTCGTTCAGCGTGCCCTGGATGAGCTGGTTCTGGGGGCTGAAGGCGCCGTTGGTCTCGCTGTTGCCGACCTCCGACTCGGCGCCGTTCCCGTTGACCGTCGTGGTGCCGCCGTCGTTGCCGATCGCCAGGGCCATCGGGGCCGCGGCGACGGACAGACCGATCAGGGACACAGCCATTGCCGCGCCGGTCATCATCTTCTTCATCACGCTTCACCTTTCGGAGCGTTCCGTTGTGGAACGTATTGATCAACCCCGCGCCGCAGATTCGGTTGCGCAGTACCACTCAAATGGGTTTGATCTGGCGTGAAATAGACGCCTTTGGTCTACCGTTCGGGCGATTTGCGATGATTTCGCGCCGCCGGAACCCGGGGAGTCGCGGGTACGGGCTCGGAGCGCCGGTTCGCCGCCTGCCACTCGGCGAACAGCCGGTCGTAGATGGGGGTGTCGCTCTCCGCGGGCCACGGCCCATGCGGCGGATTCTGACTGTCGTACTGGTCCATGGGAGAGCCCTACCCGCACCCGGCCGTCGCGGCGGCCGAACTGCGGCATCCGGCCCAACGCCCCACCGGGGCGGGTCAGGAGCCGCACCCTCCGCCCCCGTCCCGCGCGTGCGGCGGGGCGGGGGCGGAACGGGACGGGACGGGCAAGGCAGCGGCACGAGCGCGGACACGACGAAGGGCCTGCCACGCCGCACGCCCGAAGAGATCGGTCGTACGGGCAGCAGGCCCCGCGCGGTCGGGTGCTGACGCACCGACGGGTGCGGGGAGGCGCCGTCGCGGCACCGCCCCGCACCCGTGCGCGTCAGCTGTTGCCGACGCCGTTGCCCGAGAGGATCGGGAGACCGTCCAGGATGTGCGACAGCGCCTCGTCGCCCTTCGCCTGGGTGGAGTTCTCGGTGCACTGCTGGTTCTGCGGCGAGGACAGCACGTTGATGTCCTGGACCGTGATCGGGACCAGGCCGATGAGCGAACCGAGGTTGGCCTTGGCCGGCAGCGCGATGCAGGGCTTGTTCAGCGAGCCCTGGATGAGCGCGAACTGCGGGCTCCAGTCGCCGTGGGTGGCGGAGTTGCCGTAGGACTGCACGGCGCCGTTGCCGTTGACGGAGGTGGTGCCGCCGTCGTTGCCGATCGCCATGGCGGACGGCGCGAACGCGGCGGAGACGCCGACGACGGACGCCGCGACGGCGGCGGTGCTCATAATCTTCTTGAACATGGAAATGCCCTTCTCGAAATGTCTGCGTGCCCGCCTGTCCGGAGCGATCTGATCAACTCCCGGATGCGGGATTGGTTGCGCCGGTTCACTCAAACGGTGTTTCGTCACCGGGAGTCGGGCTTCGGACCCGAGGCCTCCGGCGCGGACGGGTCCGGCGCGCCGTGCCTTTTCCGCTCGGACGGGCCGCGGAAAAAGGCGGATGCCGGTGATGGGGCGTCAGCCGCCGAACGAAAGTCCGCCCAGGAGGGGCGTCGCGCCCTTGGCGGCGCTCTTCGCCTCGCCGGCGAGCTTGCCGACCGTGCCGTCCTTCTTCATCGTCTCGGTCGCGCCGTCCACGGTGCCGCCGAGCGCGTCGACGACCTGCGGAGCGTTGTCCATGACCTGGTTCAGGCCGGTGTCGAGGCTGAAGACGGGGGCGGTGGGGGCTTCCGCGACGGCGAACGCGGGGGCGGCCGTTCCGAGGGCGACCACCGAACCGGCAAGGAACGCGGCGCTCTTCGCGTACTTCACTTTCAGCTTCCCTTCTGGAGCGGCAGCCGTATCGGCCGCTCAGGGCGACCGCACACAAGCCTTCTTTGGTTGTGACTCCTGCCGCTCGCACCAGGACAACGAGCCCGGATGGCCCCGGAAACTGTGCGGGACGGTAATTTTCCGGACGTTCTCCGGGGCGCGTTCCCCCGACTCCCGGACGTTCTCCGGAGCTTGCTCCCCCGACTCCCGGGCGTTTTCCGGAGCTTCCTCCCCCGGCTCCCGGAGCCGTTCTCCGCCACGAAAGGCGAAGGCCCCGGGTCGCCGAGGCGATCCGGGGCCGACCATGGATGAGCTCGGCTCACCCGGTCTTTTCTCAGGCGTTGACGCAGGTGTTGCCGAAGGCCGGGTTCAGCAGGCCGATCACGTTGATCGTGTTGCCGCAGAGGTTGATCGGAATGTGGACCGGAACCTGGATGACGTTCCCGGAGATAACGCCCGGGGAACCGGCGGCGACGCCCTCGGCACCGGCGTCGGCCATGGCGGGGGCAGCGGCACCCAGCGCCATCAGGGTTCCGGCGGCGACGGCGGCAACCTTGGTGTACTTCATTTTCATCCCTTTCTCGCGGCGGAGTCCGAGGCGGGCACGCATTTCGTGCCGCACGAGCGTTCTGTCGACCGCTCGTCACTCCGACGCTTTCTTTCATAACGAGGAGCGGGCGAAATTGAAACTCTCACAGGAGAGATTTTCTGGAAATCCACCCGCATGGTGTGATGATCCGATGGCCACCCGGCGCCGCGACAGGCACGCGAGCACGGACGGGCCACCGCGCACTGCCGTGGGAGCGGCAGCGGACGGGCCCGGGCCGGACGGGGAGGAAGGCCGTCGGCCCGGGCCCTGCGGTGCGCGTGGATCAGTTGTTGCCGGCGCCGTTGCCGGACAGGATCGGGATGTCGTCCAGGATGTGCGACAGCGCCTCGTCGCCCTTCGCCTGGGTCGAGTTCTCGGTGCACTGCTGGTTCTGCGGCGAGGACAGCACGTTGACGTCCTGGACCGAGATCGGGATGGCACCGATGAGCGAACCGAGGTTGGCCTTGAGCGGCAGCCCGACGCAGGGCTTGTTCAGCGAGCCCTGGACCAGACCGAACTGCGGGCTCCAGTCACCATTGGTCTCGGCGTTGCCGTAGGACTGCCTGGCACCGTTGCCGTTGACCGAAGTCGTGCCGCCGTCGTTGCCGATGGCCATGGCCTGCGTGGCCCCGAGACCGAGGATGGATGCGGCGACGGCACCCGTCGCCAGAACCTTCTTGATCACGATTAACCCTTCTCGTACTCGTTGCCCCGTGGAGGAGCGGCCTGATCAACTCGCTGCCCGGGCTTTGGTTCTCCGCATTCACCCGATTGCCGGGCAGCCACCTCGTCCACCTGCGGAAATCCGGGAATCACTGCCCGTCCGAGTGGGCGCCCGACCGCACGTGCGAGCCCGCGCGGCGCCCGCGCCGCCCCGGCGGTCGCGGTTCACCCGGACCGCCGCCACGCTCGACAGCGCTTCCGGGAATTCCGTTGTATTCCTCAACGAACATCGCACCGCGACACATCCGCCCCGGCCATGGCGGCCGGAGGGGCCCCGAGGGGCGCCCCTCCACCGGCGGGGCGTGATGCAACCTTTCTTCGGACAGCGCGTCATTCATTGCATTCACGAGTAACCCGTTCGGGTGAGAAAAACTTTCCCGCAAAACTCCGAGTTTCCATCGCGGGCGCGTTTCGTTAGGGCTGTTATCCAGCGCGCACGTGGGACGTCTACCCCGCCAAGGTCTCCGGCCCCGGTCGCACAGTGAAGCCCGTCCGGAATTCCTCGGGCGAGTCCACTCATACGGAAATTTCCAAGGAAGAGCAGGAAATGCGACAGGTTCTGAAGAAAAACACGCTGCTCATCGCCGCCGCCACGGGGCTCCTCTCCGTCGCCGGGGGCCAGGCGTACGCCGACGCCGGCGCGTCCGGCGCGGCGGTCGACTCCCCCGGGGTCGGCTCAGGAAACGTGGTCCAGGTCCCCGTCCACGTCCCGGTCAACCTGTGCGGCAACACGGTGAACGTCATCGCGCTGCTGAACCCGGCCTTCGGCAACACCTGCGCCAACGCCGACACGCCCGCGCTGCCTCCGGTCGACCTGCCGCCCGTCGACCAGCCCCCGGTCGACCTGCCCCCGGTGGACCTGCCGCCCGTCGACCAGCCCCCGGTGGACCAGCCCCCGGTGGACCAGCCGCCCGTCGACCAGCCGCCCGTCGACCAGCCTCCGGTCGACCAGCCTCCGGTGGACCAGCCGCCCACCGACCAGCCCCCGGTGGACCAGCCCCCCACCGCTCAGCCGCCCACCGACCAGCCGCCGTCGGAGGAGCCCCCGGCCGAGGAGCCCCCGGCCGACGAGCCGCCGTCGGGTACGCCCGTCGCACCGGCTCCGCCGGAGCTGGCCGAGACCGGTGCGGCAGGCACCGGCCTGGCCGCCGGTACGAGTGCCGCGATGCTGCTCGGCGGGGTGCTGCTGATGCGCCGCGCCCGGGACGCGCGCAACTGACGTAACACCGCGCGTAGGGCCCGGCCGGGGAGTGTCCGCTCCCCGGCCGGGCCCTACGCCGTACCGGACACCACCCAGTCGTCGCACCCCGTCCGGCGCCTGGGGTGCGGCCGGTCAGCCGGTGACCCGCTCGAAGACCGCGGCGAGGCCCTGGCCGCCACCGATGCACATGGTCTCCAGTCCGTAGCGGGCCCCGGACCGGTGCATCTCGCGGCTGAGGGTGGCCAGGATGCGGGCGCCGGTGGCGCCGACGGGGTGGCCGAGGGAGATGCCCGAACCGTTGACGTTGATCCGCTGTTCGTGGTCCTTCTCACCGAGGCCCAGCTCACGGGTGCAGGCCAGGACCTGGGCCGCGAACGCCTCGTTGATCTCGATGAGGTCGAGGTCGGCGAGGGTGAGTCCGGCACGCTCCAGCGCCGTCCGGGTGGCGGGCACCGGGCCGGTGCCCATGGTCGAGGCGGGAACACCGGCGCGGGCGAAGGAGACCAGCCGCACCAGCGGGGTCAGGCCCAGGCGTTCGGCGGTGGCGGCGCTGGTGACCAGGCAGGCCGCAGCGGCGTCGTTCTGGCCACTGGCGTTGCCTGCGGTGACCGTGGCCCCGGGGTCGGACTTCCCCATCACCGGTCTCAGCGCGGCCAGTTGCCCGGCGGTGGTGTCGGGGCGGGGGTGCTCGTCGGCCGTCACGGTCAGCTCGCCCTTACGGGTCCGGACGGTGACGGGGACGATCTCCGCGTCGTACCGGCCCTCGGCGGCGGCGCGGGCGGCGCGCCGCTGGGAGCGCAGGGCGAGCGCGTCCTGGTCCTCGCGGCTGATCCCGTAGGTCCGGCGCAGGTTCTCGGCCGTCTCGATCATGCCGCCGGGGACGGGGTGGTGGAGGCCTCCGGCGGTGGCCCGGCCGCGCGCGAGGGAGTCGTGGAGCTGGAGGCCGGGACCCTTGATGCCCCAGCGTCCGTCGTGGGTGTAGTAGGGGGCGGCGCTCATCACGTCGACCCCGCCCGCGATCACGACCTCGCTGAAGCCCGCACGGATCTGCATCGCCGCGTCCAGGACGGCCTGGAGGCCCGAGCCGCAACGCCGGTCGATCTGCGTACCCGTGACGGTGACGGGGAGTCCCGCGTCGAGCGCGGCGACCCGGCCGATGGCGGGTGCGTCGGAGGTCGGGTAGGAGTGGCCGAGGATGACCTCGTCGATCCGCTCCGGGTCGACGCCGGTACGCGCGACGACCTCGGAGACGAGGCGCGCGGCGAGGGCGGCGGGGGTCGACTGCGCGAAGGAGCCGCCGAAACGGCCGATCGGCGTGCGCAGGGGTTCACAGACGACGACGTCGAGCGGGTCGGTCACGAGGGGACCTCTCTCTGCGGGTACGGCTCGAGCGTGTCGCGAAAGGAGCGCCGTCCGCCCGGCGGGCGGGGCGGACGGGACCTCACGGCACGGCCCGACGGCCGGGACGGGGTACGCGGTCAACTGCGAGGTGGCGCGGTGTCCTTCGTGCCCGAGGGTATGCGGGTGGCGCGCGCCGCTCCATGACACCGGTCACGGTGAGGTACGCCACCGCGCCGGATTCGTTCCCGTCCCGGCCCGGACCGGCGGCTCTGTCTACGCTGGGCCAGCCCGGACACGTCGTCGGAAGGATTCTCTGTCATGCGGATCAGGATCGTCGGCGCCGGAGCGATGGGCCGGGGTATCGCGCAGTGGGCCGCCGCGGGCGGGCACACCGTGGAGTTGGCGGACGCGCGGCCGGAAGCGGTGGCCGACGCCATCGGCCACGTACGGTCCATGCTGGAACGGTCGGTGGCCAAGGGAAGGCTGAGCGCGGCGGACGCTGCTGCGGCGGCGGACCGGCTCGTGCCGCTGGACGAGCCGTTCGCGGCCGGGCCCGGGGTGGACCTGGTCGTCGAGGCGGTGCGCGAGGACCTGGAGACCAAGGCCGAGGTGTTCGGCGAGCTGGAGCGGGTGCTGCCCGCCTCCACCGTGTTCACGACCAACACCTCCTCGCTGTCGGTGACCCGCATCGCGGCGGCACTCACCGACCCCTCGCGCCTGGCGGGGCTGCACTTCTTCAACCCGGTGCCGCTGATGAGGATCGTGGAGGTGGTGCCGGGCGCGGCCACCCGGCCGGACATCCCGGCGGCGCTCACCGCGCTGGTGGAGGGGTGCGGGCACCGTGCGGTGACCGTCTCCGACACCCCGGGGTTCCTCGTCAACCACGCGGGGCGGGGGCTGGTGACGGAGGCGTTGGCGCTGCTGGAGGAGTCGGTGGCGGGTCCGGCGGACATCGACCGGATCGCCCGGGACGTCCTGGGGCTGCGGATGGGCCCGTTCGAACTGATGGACCTCACCGGGCTGGACGTGACGGCCGCCGTCATCGACTCGATCTGGACCGGTTTCCGCCACGACGACCGGCTCCGCCCCTCCTACCTCACCCCGAACCGGGTGGCCGCCGGACTGCACGGCCGCAAGACGGACCGGGGCTGGTTCGGTTACGGGGCCCCGGGGACGGGCGGTCCCGCCCCGGAACGGCCGGTGACGGGCGACGCGGGCCGACCGGTCTTCCTCGCGGCCGGGGGCCTGCCCGCGGGCGACGCGTACCCCGCCGCGTTGCTCGGTTCGCTGGACGCGGCGGGGGCGCTGGTCGAACGTGGCACGGCGCCGTCCGCGCGCGCCGTGGTGCTGGTACCGGTCTGGGGCACCACCGTGGCCGCGGCGGTCGCCGGGCAGGGGCTGCCGCCGGAGCGGACCTTCGGAGTCGACCCGCTGCCGCCGACGGCGCGGCGCCGGGTGCTGGCGGTGACACCGGCGAGCGACCCGGAGGCGGCCGGGGACGCCCGCGCGGTGCTGGCCCGGGCCGCCGACGGCACCGAGCCGCACGCCGTGTCGGTGGTGCGGGACACGGCGGGTTCCGTCGCCCAGCGGCTGCTGGCCTCGGTGGTCTCGGTCGCGGCCTCCATCGCGGAGCGGTCGCTCGCCACTCCAGCCGACATCGATCTCGCCGTCACCGCCGGACTCGGCTATCCGCAGGGCCCCTTGGCGTGGGGCGACCGGGTCGGGGCCGAGCGGATGCGGGAGTTGAGCCGCGCTCTGTACGCCACGACCGGCGACCCGCGCCACCGCCCGACCCGCTGGGTCACGGAGCGGGCGCAGCTGGGGATGTCGTTGACCGATCGCGGGACGGCCCCGGAGGACTGCTGAGAGGCGCCGTGCGCCCAAACGGCGGACGGCGCGGCGGCCGGCCGGCGCGGGAGGCGCAAGGCGCGGGAGGCGCTGGAGGCGCAAGGCGGCGGACGGCGCCCGTGGTGAGCTCCGGCCGCCTCCGGCGGGTCACGGTCGCCGTCCCGGCCCGTCCGCGGACTCCGGCAGGCGCTACTTCGACGGCCCCGGGCGCCAGGTGGAGCCGCCGACCGGGCCGTCGGCGGAGTCCGTCGGCTCCCGGTTCTCCTTGCCGTCCCCGTGCGCCCCGCCGTCCCAGTGCGCCAGGTCGTCCCGGTGGGCCTTCTCGTCCCGGTGGGTCTTGTCCTCCCGGTGCGCCCTGTGCTCCTTCGACTCCTTGTCCCAGGCCGCGTGGAGGCGGGACCTCAGGTCGTCCGGGGGCAGGAAGCGGGACCAGCGTTCGGGGAACTCGGAGGGCATGTCGCCGCCCTCGTCGGCGCCGTCCTCGTCGTCCGCGTACATCGCCCAGGCCGAGGGCCGGGTCCGGGCCACGAACTCGGCGGCCTGGGCGGCGCGGGCGAGGTCGTTGGCCTCGCGGGCGGCGGCCGTGGCCAGGGACGGCCACACCCGGTCGATGGCGGCGTTCACCGCGGCCCCGACGAGCACCGCGAAGGCGGAGACGCCGATCCACAGGAGTACGGCGATGGGGGCGGCCAGCGAACCGTAGATCGTCGGGCCCTCCACGGTGCTGGTCAGGTAGAACCGCAGGACGTAGCTGCCGATCACCCACATCCCGAGGGCGACCAGCGCCCCCGGGACGTCCTCGATCCAGGGCGACCGGACGGGGACGGACACGTGGTAGAGCGTGGTCAGGAAGGCGATGGTCAGCACGATGCCCAGCGGCCAGTACAGGACGGCGAGGACCTCGGTGCCCCAGGGGACGAATTCGATCACCCGGTCCGGGCCCGCCACCAGCAGCGGCAGCACCACCGCCCCCAGCAGCAGGGCGACGACGTACAGCAGGAAGGCGAGCAGGCGGGTCTTGACGATGCCGCGCTGGCCGTCGAGTCCGTACATCACGGTGATGGTCTCGACGAAGACGTTCACCGCGCGGGAGCCCGACCACAGGGCGATGGCGAAGCCGATGGAGATGACGTCGGGGCGGGCCCCGTGCGTGATGTCGTCCAGGAGCGGCTTGGCGAAGTCGTTGACACCGCGCTCGGAGAGGACGGTCTGCGCGGCGTCGAGGATGTTGCGCTCGATGGAGGCGACCGTGGTGGTGGACGTCCAGTCGTCGACGTACCCGAGGAGGCCGATCAGCCCGAGCAGCAGGGGTGGCAGGGACAGCAGGGTGAAGAACGCCGCCTCGGCCGCGAGCCCCAGGATGCGGTACTCCATGCACGAGTTGACGGTGTCCTTGAGCAGATGCCACGCCATCTGCCGCTTGGAGACGTTGCGGTAGAGAACTCGGGCACGGTGGAGCCGGCTCGATCTCCGCTCGGGTGTTTCATTTGCTGCCTGCACGTCCTTACCGTATCGGCATGGCAGCCACCACCCACACAGTGACCAATCAGGTACCGCCGCTGGTCGGCTACGACGTCTTCGGCGGGGACCGTGCCCTGTCCGAAGCGGTGGACCGACATCTCTCCCCCGGGATCCTGCCCGAGGCCCGGCAGGAGCTGACCACGCTCGGCCGGGCGGCCGGATCGGCCCAGGTGCAGGAGTGGGGGGCGCAGGCGAACGAGAATCCGCCGGAACTGCGCACCCACGACCGATACGGACACCGGATCGACGAGGTCGCATTCCATCCGGCGTGGCACCGTCTGCTGGGTCACGCCGTGACGGCCGGGCTCACGGACGCCTGGGGCAGGGAGGGCGGCCATGTGCGGCGCGCGGCGGGCTTCCTGGTCTGGACGCAGGCGGAGGCGGGGCACGGCTGCCCGCTGTCGATGACGCACGCCGCGGTGCCCGCGCTCCGTACCGATCCGGCGCTCGCCGCCGTGTGGGAGCCGCTGCTGACCTCGCACGTGTACGAGGAGGGGCTGCGGCCCGCCGCGGAGAAGTCGGGGGTCCTCTTCGGGATGGGGATGACCGAGAAGCAGGGCGGCACGGACGTCCGCTCCAACACCACCCGGGCCGAGCCGCTCGCCGCCGAGGGCGAGTACCTGCTCACCGGGCACAAGTGGTTCTGCTCCGCGCCCATGTCGGACGGTTTCCTGGTGCTGGCGCAGGCCCCGGGCGGCCTCACCTGCTTCCTGGTGCCCCGGGTGCTGCCGGACGCGACCCGGAACGTCTTCGCGATCCAGCGGCTCAAGGACAAGCTGGGCAACCGGTCCAACGCGTCGAGCGAGGTCGAGTTCGACGGGACGTGGGCCCGCCGGGTCGGTGAGGAGGGCCGGGGGGTGCGCACCATCATCGAGATGGTCGCGGCGACCCGGCTGGACTGCGTCGTCGGTTCCGCCGCGCTGATGCGGCAGGCGGTGGCGCAGGCGATCCACCACAGCGGCCACCGGAGCGCGTTCGGCGGGCTGCTGATCGAGAAGCCGCTGATGCGCAACGTGTTGGCCGACCTGGCCCTGGAGTCGGAGGCGGCGACGGTGCTGGGGATGCGGCTGGCCGCCGCGTACGACGCCGACACCGAGGAGGAGCGGGCGTTCCTGCGGCTCGCCGTGCCGGCCGCGAAGTACTGGGTGACCAAGCGGTGCACCGCGGTGGTGGGCGAGGCGCTGGAGTGCCTGGGCGGCAACGGGTACGTGGAGGAGTCGGGGATGCCCCGGCTGCTGCGCGAGGCTCCGCTCAACTCCATCTGGGAGGGCTCGGGCAATGTGCAGGCCCTGGACGTGCTGCGCGCGCTCCAGCGGGAGCCGAGGGCGCTGGACGCGCTGCTGCGGGAGGTCGGGAAGGCGCGGGGAGCCGATCACCGGCTGGACGGGGCGATCAAGGACCTGCTGACCGAGCTGGCCGATCTGGACGGGGTCGAGGCGCGGGCCCGCCGGATCGTCGAGCGGATCGCGCTGGTGCTCCAGGGGTCGCTGCTGGTGCGCTGGGCACCGCCGGAGGTCGCCGACGCGTTCTGCGCCTCGCGGCTGGGCCGCGACTGGGGTTCGGCGTTCGGGACGCTGCCGCACACGCTCGACCTGGCGTCCGTCGTCGCCCGGGCCCGGCCGGTCGTGGACCCGCGCTGAGCTCCACCGGGTCGGCACGCGGGCGGGCGACCGGGGGTCAGGGGGCGGCCGGGTACAGCGAAGGAGGGTGGTGCTGCGCCGACACGGCACCACCCTCCCCGCCGGTGCTGCACCGGGCGGCGCCGGCGCGAAGCCGCGCCGAACGGTGTGGACACATTCTCACCGTTCGCCCGAGGCTTGGCCAGAGTTGCAAAGGGTTGCAAGCGGGGCGGGCACGTGCGACGCACGGGCCCCCGCCGTCGGCAGGATGAGTACCTTGGGACCTCGACCGGGGCCCGAGGCACCTTGTGTGGGGGAGAACTCGTGAAACCAGTGACGGAGACAGGCCCTGCCCGAACGCCCCCGCCGACGGCCGCCGACGCGGTACGCGCGCTCCGCAGGGCCCGCGACGCGCGGCTCTCGGGCCGTCGCACCGGCGCGGCGCCCCGGGCGGAGATCGACGCCTCCTGGTCCCGGGCGCTGCGCAGCGGGGTCGATCCGGAGCGGGCGCCGGACGGGCCGCTGATGGAGGCCGAGGAGATCGAGCACGAGCGACGGTCCACGGCGCTCGGCACGGTGATGCCGTTGCTCCGCGAGGGGCTGGCCTCCTTCGTGGACGGCACCCGGCAGATCATGGTGGTCACCGACGCGCAGGGGCGCGTGCTGTGGCGGCAGGGCGACCGTACCGTGCTGCGGCGGGCGGGGGGCATCTGGCTGGAGGAGGGCGCCACGTGGACGGAGCCGGTGCGGGGGACCAACGCGATCGGCACGTCACTGGCCGCGCGTACCCCCGTTCGGGTGCATTCCGCGGAACATTTCGTGGACGTCCTGCAAAGCTGGACGTGCGCCGCCTCCCCCGTACGCGACCCGCGTGACGGGCGGTTGATCGGCATCGTCGACGTCAGCGGTCCGGAGTCCACCTTCCACCCGGCGACCCTGGCCCTGGTGGACTCGGTGGCCAAGCTCGCCGAGAGCGAGATACGCAACCGCCACCTGGCGACGATCGAGCGGCTGCGGTCCGTGGCCGCGCCGATCCTCTGCCGGGTCGGCGGCCGTGCCCTCGCCGTCGACACCCACGGATGGCTGGCGGCGGTGGTTGGAATGCCGCCGGTGGACCGGCTGCCGCTGCCCAAGTCGCTCGCCCCCGGGCGGGTGTGGTTCCCGTCGCTGGGGATGTGCCGGGTGGAACCGCTGCCCGGGGGCTGGCTGGTCCAGGTGGTGGACGGGACGTCCCAGAACGCCTCGGACGGGCCGCCGCGCCGGGTGGTGCTGGACCTGGGGCGGGCCGGGCAGCCGGTGGTGCACGTGGCGGGGCCGGTGGGGACCTGGACGCAGCGGCTCTCGCCCCGGCACGCGGAGATGCTGTACGCGCTGGCGCTGCGCAAGGAGGGGTGTACGGCCTCCGAGCTGGCGCGGGACATCTTCGGCGACGGCACCCGCACGGTGACGGTGCGCGCCGAGATCTCACGGATGCGCCGCCACCTCGCGGAGGTGCTGGCCCACCGGCCGTACCGCTTCCGGGAGGGGGTCGACGTGGAGGTCGTGCATCCGGAGGAACCGGCCGATCTGCTGCCGCACTCGACCGCGCCGGTGGTGGTACGGGCCAGGACCTCGGCGCGGAACCCCTGAGGACGAGAGGTCCGTGGCGCCCGGGTACGGGGAGGACGGCCCGAGGGTCCCGGGCGGTCCGGACCTCGTCCCGCGGCTCCCGGCAAGCGGCCCGTTCCGGCGCGTCCGGAGCCCCCGCCTCGCCGCCCCGGCGGCTCTCGTGGTTCCCTGACGCCCATGAACAGCCCCGATCGCCCCGCAGCCCCCACCACCGACGTGACGACGTGGTCCCTGGAGCAGACCTCTCCCGCCGACCTCGAACCGGCGAAGGCGCCGGACGGCGACGTGACGGTCGTCCGTGCCGGGGTGCCGTCGCCGGAGTTCAGCCGCTTCCTCTACACGGCGGTCGGCGGGGACGTCCGGTGGACGGACCGGCTCGGCCTGACGTACGCGCAGTGGCAGGGGATCGTCGACCGGCCGGGGGCCGAGACATGGGTGGCGTACGTCGACGGGACGCCGGCCGGGTACATCGAGCTGGACCCGCAGGACGACGGTGTCGTGGAGATCATGTACTTCGGGCTCCTTCCCGCCTTCCGGGGGCGCCGGATCGGCGGCCATCTGCTCGGGGTGGGAGCGGCGCGCGCCTGGGACCTCGCCGAGCGGTGGCCCGGACGGCAGCCGACCCGCAGGGTGTGGGTGCACACCTGCTCGCTGGACGGTCCGCACGCCCTGGCCAACTACGAGCGCCGGGGGTTCCGGCTCTTCGACACGAAGGTCGCGCCGGAGCCCGAGGTGGCGGCCCCCGGGCCGTGGCCGGGGGCGTTCCCGGTCTGAGCGGACGGGGCGCGTACCGGGCAGGTCCCCGACGCGCACCCGGTCCCGGCGCGCGTTCGGCATGTCCCCGGCGCGCGCCCGGACGCCCGTCCACGGCGCACCCGCCGGTACGTCACCGGTGCACCACCGGAGTGTTCCCCGGCGCATCCACCCCGCTGAGCTGGGCGTCCACCAGCTGAACACCCGTCCGCCGGAGGCCTGTGGGCATCTTTGGGACATAGCGGGACCGATGGTGACCCAACGGAGGCGCGCACGGGTGACGCAAGCCACATCGTCTCATCGAGCGAGACGATCTCGTCCGCATGATGGATAGGTGTGGACTGGCCGGAGATGCGCGTGACACGCTTCCGTCATGCCTGGAACTGGAATTGCCTTGGTGAGTCGACGTCACGTCGACCTCTGCCGCATGTCCAGCGCCATCTGTCCGGCGAGCTGAGAGTCCCAGCACCGCCGCGCTCCCTTTCCTCTGCAAGCCCCGTCGCACCACCGCGTCCACGCGAGTGCGCAGCTCAGAGCCGCCCTCCCGCAGTCCCGAAGGACGTATTGTCATGGCCGCTACCCCTGAACAGCCTGCGACCACCACGCCTCGCCGCAAGGCCGGACGCCACCGCGGCGAGGGCCAGTGGGCGATGGGGCATTACACCCCCCTCAACGGGAACGAGCAGTTCAAGAAGGACGACGACGCTCTCAATGTGCGCGCCCGCATCGAGAACATCTACTCCAAGCGCGGTTTCGACTCGATCGACCCGAACGACCTTCGTGGACGCATGCGCTGGTGGGGTCTGTACACCCAGCGCAAGCCCGGTATCGACGGCGGCAAGACCGCCGTGCTGGAGCCGGAGGAGCTGGACGACCGCTTCTTCATGCTCCGGGTACGCATCGACGGCGGCCGGCTGACCTCCGCCCAGCTGCGCGTGATCGGTGAGATCTCCCAGCAGTACGCCCGTGGCACCGCGGACATCACGGACCGTCAGAACATCCAGCTGCACTGGATCGCCATCGAGGACGTCCCGGCGATCTGGGAGAAGCTGGAGGCCGTCGGGCTCTCCACCACCGAGGCCTGCGGCGACTGCCCCCGCGTGATCATCGGTTCGCCGGTGGCGGGCATCGCGGCCGACGAGATCATCGACGGCACGCCCGCGGTGGACGAGATCCACGAGCGGTACATCGGCAGCAAGGAATTCTCCAACCTGCCGCGGAAGTTCAAGACCGCGATCTCCGGCTCGCCGGTCCAGGACGTGGTCCACGAGATCAACGACATCGCCTTCGTCGGTGTCGAACACCCCGAGCACGGGGCCGGGTTCGACGTCTGGGTCGGCGGCGGTCTCTCCACCAATCCGCGGTTCGCCGAACGCCTCGGCGCCTTCGTGCCGCTGGACGAGGTGCCGGACGTGTGGGCCGGCGTCGTCGGGATCTTCCGCGACTACGGCTACCGCCGGCTGCGCACCCGCGCCCGGCTGAAGTTCCTGATGGCCGACTGGGGTCCCGCCAAGTTCCGCCAGGTACTGGAGGACGAGTACCTCAAGCGCCCGCTGCTGGACGGCCCCGCCCCCGCGCAGCCCACCTCCCGGTGGCGGGACCACATCGGCGTGCACGAGCAGAACGACGGGAACTTCTACGTCGGCTTCGCCCCGCGCGTCGGCCGGGTGGACGGCGCCACGCTCACCAAGATCGCGGACCTCGCCGCCGCACACGGTTCGGACCGGCTGCGCACCACCGTCGAGCAGAAGATGATCGTCCTCGACGTGGCGCCGGACCAGGTCGAATCGCTGGTCGAAGGGCTGGAGGCGCTGGACTTCCAGGTCCGTCCCTCGTCCTTCCGGCGCGGCACGATGGCCTGCACCGGCATCGAGTTCTGCAAGCTGGCGATCGTCGAGACGAAGGCGCGTGGCGCCTCGCTCATCGACGAACTGGAGCGCCGCCTGCCGGAGTTCGACGAGCCGCTCACCATCAACATCAACGGGTGCCCCAACGCCTGTGCCCGTATCCAGACCGCGGACATCGGTCTCAAGGGCCAGTTGATGCTGGACGGCGACGGCAACCAGGTGGAGGGCTACCAGGTGCACCTGGGCGGCGCCCTCGGCCTGGAGGCCGGTTTCGGCCGCAAGGTCCGTGGCCTGAAGGTCACTTCGGCCGAGCTTCCGGACTACGTCGAGCGGGTGCTGGGCCGCTACCAGGAAGAGCGCGAGGAGGGCGAACGCTTCGCCACCTGGGCGGCTCGGGCCACCGCGGAGTCGCTGTCATGAGCGAGCGAGCCGCGCCGTTCTACTGCCCGTACTGCGGCGACGAGGACCTGCGCCCGCACGAGACCGGGCACGGCGCCTGGGAATGTGCGTCCTGCAACCGCGCGTTCCAGCTGAAGTTCCTGGGCCTGCTGACCCAGGGACTGGTGCGTGACGGAGCGGAAGGGGAACACGCATGACGGACTCTCTGCACACCGGTGGGCTCACCGACACCGAGCTGGAAGAACTCGCCGAACGGGCGGGCCGGGAGCTGGAGGACGCCTCGGCGCTCGACATCCTGACCTGGGCGGCCGACACCTTCGGCGAGCGGTTCTGCGTCACCTCGTCGATGGAGGACGCGGTGGTGGCCCACCTCGCCTCCCGGGCCCGGCCCGGCGTGGACGTGGTCTTCCTCGACACCGGCTACCACTTCCCCGAGACCATCGGGACGCGGGACGCGGTGGAGGCGGTGATGGACGTGAAGGTCATCACCCTGACGCCCCGTCAGTCGGTGGCCGAGCAGGACGCCGAGTACGGCCCGAAGCTGCACGACCGCGACCCCGACCTCTGCTGCGCGCTGCGCAAGGTGAAGCCGCTCGAAGAGGGTCTGACCGGCTACACCGCCTGGGCGACCGGGCTGCGCCGCGACGAGTCCCCGACCCGGGCAAGCACCCCGGTGGTCGGCTGGGACGCGAAGCGCCGCAAGGTGAAGGTCTCGCCGATCGCCCGCTGGACACAGGACGACGTGGACGCCTACGTGCTGGAGCACGGGGTGCTCACCAACCCGCTGCTGATGGACGGTTACGCCTCCGTCGGCTGCGCGCCCTGCACCCGCCGGGTGCTGGAGGGCGAGGACGCACGCGCCGGCCGCTGGGCGGGGCGGGGCAAGACCGAGTGCGGGCTGCACGGCTGATGACGACTGATCAGGAGATATCGATGAGCGTGACGGAGACGGGAGCCACCGTCTGGCTGACCGGTCTGCCGAGCGCGGGCAAGACCACCATCGCGTACGAGCTCGCGGGCCGGCTGAAGAGCGGCGGCCACCGGGTGGAGGTCCTCGACGGTGACGAGATCCGGGAGTTCCTCTCCGCGGGCCTCGGCTTCTCCCGCGAGGACCGCCACACGAACGTGCAGCGGATCGGCTTCGTCGCCGAACTGCTCGCGGCGAACGGCGTGAAGGTGCTGGTTCCGGTGATCGCTCCGTACGCGGACAGTCGTGACGCCGTCCGCAAGCGGCACCACTCCGAGGGCACCCCCTACCTGGAGGTGCACGTGGCCACGCCCGTCGAGGTGTGCTCCGTGCGCGACGTGAAGGGGCTGTACGCCAAGCAGGCCGCGGGCGAGATCAGCGGCCTCACCGGGGTCGACGACCCCTACGAGGCACCCGAATCACCCGACCTGCGCATCGAGTCGCACCAGCAGACCGTGCAGGAGTCCGCAAGCGCGCTCCACGCGCTGCTCACCGAGAGGGGCCTGGCGTGACGTCCGTCGCCACCGTGCCGGAAGGCACCGTCCACCCGTACGCGCTCAGCCACTTGGACTCGCTGGAGTCGGAGGCGGTGCACATCTTCCGCGAGGTGGCGGGGGAGTTCGAGCGGCCGGTGATCCTCTTCTCCGGCGGCAAGGACTCC
>NZ_JBHWYX010000039.1:0-82352 GCF_042728795.1 Streptomyces sp. NPDC060184 | reverse complement strand
GCGCGTGCCCGGTCCCGGGCGGGTGGCGGGTGGCGGCCCGGCCCGCCGGTTCGTCCCGGCGGGCCGGACCTCTCTCGCTGTCCGTTCCTGCTTCCTCGTACGGCCGTCCTACTTCTCAGCCCCCGACGAACCGTGCGCGGCCTTCCCGTGCGGCTTCCCGTGCGACGGCTTCCCGCGCGCGGGCTTCGACGGGCCCGGCTTCGCCGGTGCGAGGGTCGTCGCGGCGGGCCCGTACGTCCGTACGTAGTCGAAGTCGGCGACCGCGCCGACGTGGTTGTCGGAGATCAGGCCGATCCGCAGATCGCCCTTGACCGGCAGCGTCCACACCCCGCTGAGCGTCCAGTGCACGCCGTCGCGGCTGGAGGAGGCGCGGACCTCGTGCTCCTGGTTCGCCGTGTCGAGGTGGTGGGTGAGCCGCAGCCAGAGGGTGTCGGCGGTCGGGCCGCCGAACATCGGGGCGTTGGCGACGGCGGTCGGCGGGGTGGTGGTGGGCCGCTCACCCTCCTTGCCGAACTCGGTGACGTGGAGCATGGCTCCGTTGCCGTTGTTGAGCGGCAGCACCGAGTGGGTGAGCTTGAACCAGCGGTCGTCGTTCTCGTAGAGCACCAGCCCCGCCTGCTGGGCGTTGGTGGTGGGGGTGAAGTGGAGCTTGGTCTCCACCGTGTAGTCGCCCGCGGGCGCGGGGCGCAGCAGGACCGGGGCGGTGTTGTCGCCGAGGTACAGCTCGGTGTCGGAGGTGGGCCAGGAGAGCGCGCCGTTGACCATGGTGGTGCCGGTGGCGGGGCCGCGTACCCAGCTCCAGGCGGAGCCGGCCGTGGTGCCGGGGAGGGTCGCGGTGTCGAACTCGTCGCTGTAGGCGGGGAGCAGGGCTCCGGGCCGGGCGACGGGGGCCCGCTGCGTGACGGGGGTGTACAGGGCGGTGGCGCCGACGTTGTCGGCCTCGGCCCCGGCGCCCTTGGCGGCGGCGGAGACCGCTCCGGCGTGGACGGCGGCGGCGGGCAGGGTGCGGGACTGCTCGCCCACCGGGTCGCGGAGCCGGTCGCCGGTGACCTCCACGGTGAGGCGGGTGCCCCGGATCTCGGCGGAGACGGTGTGCCAGGTGTCCCAGGAGAACCCGGTGGGCAGGGCGGAGATCTGTTCGCCCTGGTCGACGCCCTTGATCCGTACCTCGGTGACCAGGGCGTTCTTCGCCCGGTCCAGCCAGACGGCGACCCGGTTGTCGGCGTCGGTGTGAGCGAGGGTCAGGCCTGCGGCTCCTCCCGCGGCGGTGACCCGGAGGTCGGCCTCGGCGCGTACGGCGGCGGGGGCGGTGCCGGTGGAGACCAGGTAGCCGGGGGCGGTGGAGCCGGCGGCGGGGGTGTGGGTGACGTAGCCGTGGCCGTCGGTGGCGTCGGCGGTGGTCCAGCCGGCCGGGGCCGCGCCCTGGGTGCGCCAGCCGGTCAGCCCGGTCTCGAAGGTGCCGCCCGCGGTCCAGGTGGTGACGGGTGCGGCGGTCGCGGTGTCCGAGGGGCCGGCACCGGCGCGGACGACGGGCCAGCCGTCGATCCAGTCGAGGCGGTCGATCAGCATCGGGCGCCGGGAGAGCTTGAGGGTGCCGCCGGAGGCCGGGGCGAGGTCGGGCGACTCGGCGGGGATGCCGTGGTAGACGAGCCAGTCCTGGCCGGACAGGTCGGTCTGGATGGCGTTGTGGCCGGGGCCGATCCACCGGTCGCCGTTGGCGCCGACGACCACGCCGCCCTTGCTGCCGAGGGCCATCAGGTCGGTGCCCTCGTCGTCGGTGAAGGGGCCGGTGGGGCTGGTCGAGCGGCCCGCCTTCACCTGGTAGCCGCTGTACGCGCCGTCGCAGCAGCCCGCGTCCGAGTAGAAGAGGTAGTAGAAACCGTCGCGGTGGACGACGAACCCGCCCTCGACCCGTCGGCCGCGCGCGACCTGGGTGACGGCGCCCTCGATGCGGGTGCGGTCGCCGTTCATCTTCGCGACGCAGATGGTGTCGTAACTCCCCCAGTAGAGATAGGGGGTTCCGTCGGTGTCGGTGAACTGTGCCTGGTCGATGCTGCCGGTCGGGCAGCCGCTGGGCGTGGGCAGCACCGCGCCCTTGTCGGTCCACGGGCCGGTGGGCGTCGGGCCGGTGACCAGGCCGACGGTGCCGCGTCCGGGGACGGAGTAGTAGAGGTAGTACTGCCCGAAGGCGTAGTGGACGTCCGGTGCCCAGAGCCGGGAGCCCTGGAGCCAGGCGGGCCGGGTCTGAGGTGTGAAGACCTCACCGGCGTAGCTCCAGGTCACCAGGTCCGGGGAGCGCAGGATCGGCAGGATGCGCTCGCCGTCCTCGCCCTTGCTCTGGAAGACCGGGTTCTGGGTGCCGTAGGCGTACCAGTAGCCGTCCTTGCCCCGGATCATCGCGGGGTCGGGGAAGGTGTCGACGGTCCCGGCGGTGACGGGGTTGGTGTACGTGGCGGGGGCGGCGGCCTCCGCGGGGGCGCCGTGGGCCGGGTGGTGCCCCTGGGCCTGTGCCCCGTACGAGGGGGCCGCGGCCGTGCCGAGCAGGCAGATCAGCGCGGCGGCCGGGGCCGCCCAGCGGGGCAGCCGCCGTGCGCGGGCGGGGTTGCGCGTGCGTCTCATCGGGTCTCCGTGGTCGTCGGGGCCGGGGCCGTGCCGTCCGGTTCGAAGGAGCTGAGGGTCACGTCGGCGTCCGAGCCTCCGATGTCGTACATCGACGTCATCCAGTGGTAGAAGTTGTCGCCGCGGTCGCGCAGCAGCGTGTAGAGCCGCTGCATCAACCGGTCGCGCACACCGGCTAGTTCGGGGTTCCGGTACCGGTTGTCGAGCTCGTCGGGGTCGTCGAGAAGGTCGTACAGCTCGTTCACGGACTCCGGGTTGACGACCAGCTTGTAGCGGTCGTCGCGGATCATCCGCTGCGGGTACGGGAAGTGGTGGCCGTGGAACTCGGCCACCAGCTCCGGCGCCCAGTCGGGGTGTTCGCCGCGCACCAGCGGGAGGAGGGAACGGCTGTCCACGGCCGGGGACGGGTCGACACCCGCCAGGTCGAGCAGGGTCGCGGTGCAGTCGGTGAGGCTGACGAGTTCGTCGCGGACCTGCGGCGCCTCGCCGGGGACCCGCACGATGCCGGGGATGCGGTAGATGTCCTCGTACATCGCCGGGCCCTTGTCGTGCAGCCGGTGGGCGCCGGTGAACTCGCCGTGGTCGGCGGTGAAGAACACCGAGGTGGCGTCCTGGAGGCCGAGTTCGTCCAGGCGGGTCAGGATGCGCCCGATCTGCTCGTCGATGAGGGTGACGTAACCCCAGTAGACGGCGACGAGTTTGCGGCTGACCTCCAGCGGCATGGTGTCGAAGGCCCAGTGCGCGCTGTAATTGGCCTGCACCGGCGGCTTGTTCGCGAAGGTCTCGTGGATCGACGCGGGCAGCTCGACGAGTTCGGGGTCGTAGAGGTCGAAGTAGGAGTCGGGCAGCAGGTAGGGCAGGTGCGGGCCGAAGAAGTGGGTGGCGAGGAAGAAGGGCCGCCCGTCGGCCGCGTACTTCTCCAACTGCTCGATGGCGCGCGTCGCGAGGTAGTGCTCGAACGTGGCCTCCACCGGCTGGTGCAGCCGCGCGGCCAGCAGGTTCCCGGGGTTGCCGGCCGGTGCCGTGCCCCGGATGTGGTCGCTGATGCGGTACGGGGGCAGGCCCCGCTCCTCCAGGTAGGCGAGGTAGTCGGGGTGGTCGACGGGGTTGTGCCAGCCGGGCAGGTCGGGGCCGTCGAAGCCGTAGGAGGCGGCGTTGCGGTGGGTGCCGCCGTGCCATTTGCCGATCAGCCCGAGCTGGTAGTCGCGCTCCTTCAGGGCGGCCGGGAAGGTGAAGACGTCTTCCCGGAGGTCCTCCAGGTATCCCACGTTCCGCTCGTAGTTGGCGAGCAGCCGGTGGCGGAAGGGGGCCTGGCCGGTGAGCAGGCTGGCGCGGGCGGGGGTGCAGATGGCGGTGGGGGTGTAGAACCGGTCGAAGCGGGTGCCGGTGGCGGCGAGCCGGTCCAGGTTCGGGGTCCTGACGTGCGGGTTGCCGTAGGCGCCGAGGGTGTCCACCCGGTGCTGGTCGGTCATGAGGAACAGCAGGTTCACTTGGCGTACGCCTTCGTGTAGAGGTCGCCGTCGTAGTACGTGTCGGACTTCGGCACGGTCGTGAGCTGGCCGGTGCCGACGAAGAACTCGCCGAGGCCGTCCAGCCAGGAGGCGACGGTGCCGTCACCGGTCTTCGCCACCAGGTCGGCGGTGGTCATCGTCTTCACGTTGGCGGCGTCGGCGGCGACCTTGGCGCGGTCGACCTTCAGCAGCTTCGCGGCGGCGTCGATCGCCTCCTCGGGGTGGGCGGCCCGGTAGTCGTTGGCCTGCTGGAGGACCTTGACGACCTTGGTGGTGAGGCCCTTGTCGGTCTTGGTGCCCGAGACGAACGCGGTGGGGAACGCCTTGTCGGAGAAGTCCTTGGTGGAGCCGACCTCGTTGAGGCCGGGCTTCTTCGCCTTGATGGAGTCGATGAGCGGGTACCAGAGGCCGGCGCCGTCGATCTGTCCGGAGACGAAGGCGGAGACCACGGTGGCCGGGTCCATCGGGACCTTCTGGATGTCGGAGGGCTTCATCCCGGCCTTCTGGAGCGCCAGGTTGAGGACCATCTCGCCGGAGGTGCCGGCGGGGACGCCGACCTTCTTGCCCTTGAGGTCCTGGATGGTCTTGATGCCGGGCTGGGCGATGACCCGGTCCGCGTAGGCGAGGGTGTTCACGGCGACGACCCGGGCCTTGCCGGTGGCGGGCAGCCACATCGCGCCGGGGCCTATGTAGCCGAAGTCGAGGGAGCCGCCGCCGAGCGCCTGGATCTGGAGCGGGCCGTTGGTGAAGACGCTGTACTGGGGCGAGAGCCCTTCCTTCTTCCACAGGCCCTGCTGGTCGGCGATGGCGAGCAGGCTGGCGCCGTTGTAGTCGCTGATGTAGCCGAACCGCACCTTGGCGCTGCCCCCGCCGCCGGCCGAGTCGCCGGAGTCCCCGGAGCAGCCGGTGACGGAGAGTGCCAGGACGGACACGGTGGCCGCGGCCGTGAGGGCGCGCTGGGAGAGACGCATGGCGGAGTGATCCTTCGGTGGGTGTGGGTGGTACGGAGGGGAAAGGGGCCGCGGGGGGCGGGTCAGACGGCGGCGGGCTGGTGGTAGACGGCCTGCCAGACGGCGTTGCGGATGTCGGCGAACTCCGGTGAGAGCCGTACCGCTTCGGTGCGCGGGTAGGGCAGGTCGACGTCGATGACCCGGTGGACGCGGCCCGGCCGGGCGGCCATCACGATCACGCGTCCGGCGAGGTAGACGGCCTCGTCGACGTCGTGCGTGATGAAGAGGACGGTCCGCCGGTCGCGGCTCCAGGTGTCCAGCAGCTGGTCCTGCAACTGCACCCGGGTCAGCGCGTCGAGCGCGCCGAACGGTTCGTCCATCAGGAGCACCTGGGGGTCGACGGCGTAGGCGCGGGCGATGGCGCAGCGCTGCTTCATGCCGCCGGAGAGCGTCTTGGGCAGGGCGTCGGCGAAGTCGCCGAGGCCGACGAGTTCGATGGCCCGCTGGGCGCGGGCCCTGCGTTCGGCCGCCGGTACGGAGGCCAGCTTGAGTCCGAACTCGACGTTGCCGCGCACGGTCAGCCAGGGGAACAGGGCGTACTGCTGGAAGATCACGCCGCGTTCGGGGCCGGGTCCGGTGACCGGCTTCCCGTCGACCAGGACGGTGCCGGAGGTGGGCTCGGCGAGTCCGGCGGCCAGGTTCAGCAGGGTGCTCTTGCCGCAGCCGGAGGGGCCGACGACGGTGACGAACTCCTCGTCGCCGATGTCCAGCGAGACGTCGTCGAGCGCGGTGAAGACCGTGTTCTTGACGGGGTAGGTCCGGGAGACCCCCCGGAAGGAGATCTTGGCGTTCATCGGGTTTCCTGCCAGTGGGTGAGGCGTCGTTCGGCGACGAGGAGCAGGCGGTCCATCAGCAGGCCGAGCACGCCGATCGAGATCAGCCCGACGAAGATGGTGGGGAGGTCGTAGTAGAGCTGGGCCTGCTGCATGCGGAAGCCCAGGCCCTCGGGGGCGGCGATGAGTTCGGCGGCAACCAGGGTTCCCCAGGCGGAGCCGAGGCCGATGCGCATGCCGACCAGGATGAACGGCGCGGACGCCGGCACGACGACCTTGAGGAAGATCGTCCCGTCCTTCGCGCCGAGCACCCGTGCCGCGTCGATCAGGGTGCGGTCGACCCCGACGACGCCCTGGAAGGCGGCGACCACACTGGAGAGGAAGGCGGCGAGGAAGATGACGAAGATCTTGGGGGTCTCGCCGATGCCCATCAGCACGATGGTGAGCGGGATCAGGGCCAGCGGCGGGACGGTGCGGAAGAACTGGACGTACGGCTCCAGCAGCCCCCGGGCCACCGGGTACCAGCCCATGAGGAACCCGACCGGTACGGCGGCCAGGGTGCCCAGCGCGAAGCCGGTCAGCACCCGGCGCACACTGGCGAGGGCGTCGTCGGCGAGCGTGCCGTCGGCGATCAGCTCGCCCGCCCGGGAGGCGACCTCGCCGGGACCCGGCACGGTGTCGAAGCCGAGCGGGTCGAGCAGCGCCCAGACGCCGAGGCCCACGGCGAGCGCGATGAGGTTGAGCCCGAGCGAGGAGAGGAGCGATCGCCCGCCGCGCCTTCCGGTGCGGGCCGCACGGCCGGGCGGGGCGGGTGCGGGGGCGCCGGGTTCTTCGGACGCGGGGCCCTCGGGGGTGCGGGAGTCCTTGACGAGGGGCTGGGAGGGGGATGTCATGCGTCGTCCTCGGGGAGTGCCGGGCCCTGGTAGCGGGCGAGCAGCGGCGATTCGTGCAGGGCCAGGGCGACGCCGCCGTGCGCACCGCCCGCTTCGCCGAGCGCGGCGGGGCGCAGCGTCACGCGGTCCCGGGCGAGCGGCAGGACATGGGCGTCGAGCGCGTCGGCGACCGGGCGGAGCAGGGCGTCACCGGCCCCGGCGAGTTCGCCGCCGAGCACGATGGTGCTGGGGCCGAGGGCGCCCACGACCGAGGCGAGTACGGTCCCGACGGCGGTCCCGGCCCTGCGCAGCACGTCCTCGGCGACCGTGTCCCCGTCCTCCGATGCGGCCAGGAATCCGTCGAAGTCCCCGGCCTTGCCGCCCTGTTCGCGGTACGCGGCGAGTACGGCCCCGACGGACGCGACGGTCTCCAGGCAGCCGGTGCCGCCGCATTCGCAGGGGCCGCCGGACGGGTCGGCGGTGATGTGGCCGAGTTCGCCCGCCAGCCCGTCGACGCCCCGGTGCAGGGCGCCGTTGACGACCAGGCCGCCGCCGACGCCGTGCGAGAGCCGCAGATAGAGCACGTCGCGGCTGCCGGCGGCGGCACCCCAGGTGGCTTCGGCGAGGGCGGCCAGGCGGGTGTTGTTGTCGATGAGGACGGGGGCGCCGAAGCGGGCGGCCAGCAGCTCCACGAGGTCGGCGAGCGGGCCGCCGTGGCCTCCGCCCGGCCGGGTGATCCGGCGGTCTTCCGCCGCCCGCGCGCCCTCCTCGGTCTCCGTACGGCGCACCGGCCCGACGA
This sequence comes from Streptomyces sp. NPDC060184, assembly GCF_042728795.1. Lineage (NCBI taxonomy): Bacteria > Bacillati > Actinomycetota > Actinomycetes > Kitasatosporales > Streptomycetaceae > Streptomyces > Streptomyces sp. NPDC060184. Next base: position 74,768 of record NZ_JBHWYX010000039.1, on the reverse strand, counting down.
CACCCACCCCGACCGCCCCGGTGGCGCCGAGGGAGGAGAGCCGCAGCGCGCCGTCGGCCAGCGAGGCGACCAGCTTCTCGGCGAGGTCGACGCGGCCCTCCCAGGGGAGGTCCGGCGGGTGCGGGAGGCTGGCCGAACCGATCATCTCGTGCGCGACGTTGGCGGCGGCCACATGGACCGAGCGGCGCGCGAAGTCGATGCCGAGCGCCTGCCCGGCGGCCGGGTCGAGAGTCAGGTGCTCGACGGGACGGCCGCGCTTGCGCGGCCCGGGATCGGCCGCGCCGGGGACCACGGCGCCGCCCGCGACCAGGGTCGCCACGATGTCGTACAGCGTGGTGCGCGAGAGCCCCGAGAGCCGCCCGAGCTCGGCGCGGCTCAACTGGCCGTGCCGGCGCAGCAGTCCGAGCACGCGCTCTTCGTGACCCCGCCTCAGCTGTGCGAGGGGGCCTCTGTGGGAGTGCATGGGCTCCAGCATGGGGAGGCCCGAATTTTTTCGTCAACCTCCCGGAAAAATATTCATGTTGCCGCAATGAGGTGCGCCGCCCTGCGCTCCTCCCCCGCCACGGCACCGTGCGACCCGCCACGCCCGACAAGGCTTCGCGGGGACAACCCTTAGGCTCTGGCCATGACGACTGCGCACACCTACGAGGTCCAGGTCGAGTGGACGGGCAACCTCGGTTCGGGCACGGACGGTTACGCGTCCTTCAGCCGCGACCACGAGGTCCTGGCGGACGGCAAGGACGGGATCGCGGCCTCCTCCGATCCGGCGTTCCGCGGCGACCCCGCCCGCTGGAACCCCGAGGAGCTGCTGGTCTCCTCCGTCGCCCAGTGCCACATGCTCTGGTACCTGCACCTCTGCGCGGTCGGCGGGGTCGTCGTCACCGACTACGAGGACAACGCCCACGGAGTGATGACCATGGACAAGACCGGTGGGAGCGGCCGGATCACCCGGGTGGTGCTGCGCCCGGAGGTGACGGTCACCGACGCGTCGATGGTGGAGAAGGCCCGCGCGCTGCACGGCGACGTCCCCGCGCTCTGCTTCATCGCCCGCTCGGTGAACTTCCCCGTCACCCACGAGCCCGTCGTCCACGTACAGGAGGACTGACTTCCACAGGAGCATCCGGACTCCCGGGCCGGACCCGACGGCGCCCGGAGGAGGGATCGCGCCCCGGACCGGACCGCACCGCTCGGAGAGGGCGCGGTCCGGTCCGGTCGTGTCACACCCCGGCCAGCAGCGCCTCCAGGGCCCCGGCCGGCTCCGGGTGCCGGGCGAGGAGCGCGGCGCCCGCCGGAGCGGGGTCCGCCGCCGTCCACGCACCGTCGCAGCCCAGCAGTGCGGCCACCGCGTCGCAGGTCGCCGGGTGCGCGGCGAGCAGGGCGACGCCCGTACGCGCTCCGGTACCGGCTCCGGGGTCCCGGGGCGCCGCCGCGTCCGGGGCGGGCTCGTGCCAGGGCGGTACGAAGGTGTCCAGCGCGTCGAGGCGGCCGGGGAAGATCCGTCCGGCCTCCCGGATCAGCAGCGGCGCGAGGTCGGCGCCCTCGGCGCGCAGGGTGGTGATGAGCGTCGGCAGCCAGGGCAGCAGCACCCGGTCGGGCAGGCGCGCGAAGGCGTTCGACACGGCTTCCACGACGAAGTCGGCGAGGTGCGGAACCGGCTCCAGGGCGTGCAGGAATCCGCTGAGATAGCGCGGATAGGCGGGCACGACCAGGGGGTTGGCCAGGAGTCCGTCGCACCGCGCACGCAGCTCCTGCCGGGAGAGCTGCCCGAGGTGCGTCCGGGCCGCCCAGAGCAGCGCCACCCGGGAGGGCTCCTCGGGATGCGCCTGGGCGAGGGCCAGCTCCAGCTGGGTCCGGTCGCAGCCCAGGGAGAGCGCCAGACCCTCCATGGAGAAGAGGAAGCCGAGCGTGGCGGCGACCTGGCGGCCGGTGGCGTCCTCGTCGTGGAAGGCGGTCGGCAGCAGGGTGCAGTAGTGCGCGTACCCGGCCTTGACGAAGGACTCGATCCACGGTGGCAGCACCGCCTCGCTGGTGCGGTAGTACGCCAGCAGGCGGCGCACCCTGAGCAGCACCTCGGGGGCGCCGTCCACACCGCGTTCGGTGGTCAGCACCTCCAGGGCGCGGGCACCGAGCTCTGCGGCGAGGCGTCCGCCGCGCAGGTGGAGCGTGGCGTCCTCCACCGCCCGGAGCACGGTCGCGGTCGTCGCCCGCGGGGCGTACGCGTCCCGCCGCAACCGCTGTTCCAGGACCTGTTCGATGCTGACGCCCTCGTGGCCCAGCTCGATCAGGGCCCGCTGATGGGTGCCGAGGGCGAGGTCCCAGGACTCCTGGAGGGAGCGCTCGCCCAGCCGCCGCTCCCCCATGATCGGCCGGGCGGTGCCCTCGGGCATCAGCCGGCGCAGCATCCACAGCACGTCGGAACAGCGCTCCAGCTCCGGGCGGGAGCTGATGTCGAGCAGCGCCCGGCGCACCCCGCGCTGCTGGAGGTCGAGCCCCAGCGGGGCGAGCCGGTCGTGCACGTCGCGGGCGAGCGGCGGCAGCGAGTCGTAGCCGACCCGGCCGGTCCGGTCGCCGCCCATCATGATCTCCACGAGGCGGCGCACGTCCCGGCGGCCGGGCACGACGTCCTTCTCGATGCAGGTGACGGCCGCGTCCTGGAAGTCGTACGGGGTGGGGCGGGCGCGGTCGCGCATCCCGGCCAGCAGGATCGAGGTCTCGAAGACGGCGATGGCGTCGGCGGTGGAGGCGAGGTAGCCGTTGCGGCGCGCGGCGCGCACGAGCTCCACGGACCAGCCGAGGAGTTCGGCCTCGTCCAGGCCGTCGAGCACGGGCGGCAGCCGCAGGAATCCGGAGAGCCGGTCCGGGACGGTGTCCGGCGTCTCGACGGGTGCCGGTGCCTTCGCCGCCGTCCGCGCGGACTTCTTGGAACCGTCCTGGCCGACGAGCCGGTAGGGCTTCACCCGGGTGCGCCTGAGGTTCTTCGCCCACTGGGTCGCGGCGATCGACACCGAACCGGGGGCGAGACCGAACTGCGCCTCGATGGCGGCGTGGCTGGACGGGATGAGGCCGTAACTCCAGACGCTGTCGCTCGGCTCGGAGATCTCGAAGCCGTCCGCGCCCGCCACCCCGAACTCCGCGACCCGGCTGACCGCGTGGAACGCGCCGCAGACGTAGAGGCAGTCGGCCGGGTCGGTGCCGGTGGCGGCCAGGTGTTGCCGCATCCGGGTCCACATGTACCGCTCGCGGTCCTCGTCCACCCGGATGCGTCCGGCGTCCTCGGGCGCCAGCCGCCGGAACAGGCTGCCGATCAGCAGCATGACCTGCCGGTAGGTGTCGTGGTCGCTGTCGCCGAGCGGGAGTTCGACGTAACTGTGCCACCACTCCGACCAGTGCCGCACCCGGCCGTGGCGGAGCAGGTGCTCCTCCAGTTCGGCGAAGCGCGGGCGCAGCTCGCCGATCTCCACGCCGACCGCGTCACCGTGCAGCGCGGCTTCCTCCCCGGCGGCGGGGGCCGGGGCGGACTCCGCGGCAGGGACCGGGGCGGGTCCCTCGCCGTCGGTGGGCTCGTCGCGCGTCCGCCACTGGAAGACGTGGTCCGAGGACCGGTCGACGAGGACCAGTTCGACGCCCGGGGTGTCCAGGGCGTAGGCGATGGCCTGGTACTCGGCGGACGCCTCGGTGATCGGCGCGACCACCGAGAGCGGGGCCCAGGCGGCGGGGAAGCCCTCGGCGTCGCTCGCGAACGCCTGCACCGCCACCGGGAGACGGCAGTTGCGCAGTTCGGTGAGGAGCGGCGCCATGTCCTCGCAGAGCTCCAGGTAGACGACCTTGGGTCGCTTCTCCCGCAGCCGCCGGGCCATCGCCGTCGCCGAGGCGGGCGAGTGGTGGCAGACCGGGAAGATCTCCAGCGGCTCGCGCACCGCGCGGTCCACGTCGTCGACGAGTCCGAGGAGGATGCCCTCCAGCGCGTCCGGCCCGTCCGCGAAGGACGCCGCCGCCTCCCGCAACTGCTCGCGCAGCGCCTCGAATCCGGTGTCCTGCCGCTGCCCCGCGACGGTCTGCCCAGCGGCCGTGTGTCCCGCGTCCTTCTCCGGCACGGTGTCCGTCTCCGGCACGGTGTCCCCCTCCCTCGCTCCGGTCACCTCGGTCATCCCGCCCGCGCCCGTCACGCCAGGGTGGCGATCGCGTCCCGGCCGCCCTCCAGGAACTCGGGCCAGGCGCCGCCCTCCTCCTTGCCGCGCGGCTCCACGACTCCGTGCAGGTACTTGTTGAGGATGGCCAGGTCCTCCGGCTCCCGCCGCACCAGCGAACCGACGAGCGAGGAGGCGAGGGTACGGGCGGTGAGCTCCCGCTCCCCGAAGAAGTTGCTGTGCAGGATCGCGTCCTCCAGCACCCCGATCTGCTCGGCGCTGGAGAGGGCGGACTCCAGCTTCTCGTCGTCGCTGCCCGCCGCGGCGGCGGAGGCGCGCAGGTCGGCGAAGCTCTGGAGGAGCACGTCGAGCAGGGTGGGCGGCACGTCCAGTTCGATGCGGTGGCGGCGGAGCAGCTCCTCGGTGCGGAAGCGGACGATCTCCGCCTCGCTCTTCTTGTTCGTCACCACGGGGATGCGGACGAAGTTGAAGCGGCGCTTGAGCGCGGACGAGAGGTCGTTGACGCCCCGGTCGCGGCTGTTGGCGGTGGCGATGACCGAGAATCCGGGCTTGGCGAAGACGATGTTGTCGCCGTCGCCGCTCTCCAGTTCGGGGACGGAGACGTACTTCTCCGAGAGGATGGAGATCAGCGCGTCCTGGACGTCGCTGGTGGAGCGGGTGAGCTCCTCGAAGCGGCCGATGGTGCCGGTCTCCATCGCGGTCATGATCGGTGAGGGGATCATCGACTCCCGGGACTGGCCCTTGGCTATCACCATGGAGACGTTCCAGGAGTACTTGATGTGGTCCTCGGTGGTGCCGGCCGTGCCCTGCACCACCAGGGTGGAGTTGCGGCTGATGGCGGCGGAGAGCAGCTCGGCCAGCCAGGACTTGCCGGTGCCGGGGTCGCCGATCAGGAGCAGGCCCCGGTCGGAGGCGAGAGTGACGATGGAGCGTTCGACGAAACTGCGGTCGCCGAACCACTTCTGGCCGATCTCCCGGTCGAGGCCGTCGGCGCGCTCGGAGCCCAGGACGAACAGGCGGACCATCTTCGGCGACAGGCGCCAGGAGAACGGCTTGGGGCCGTCGTCCACCGATTCCAGCCAGTCCAGCTCCTCGGCGTACTTGATCTCGGCGGGGGCGCGCAGCAGGTCGGACATGTCGGGCCTTTCTCGGGTCTGGGGTACGCGGGCGGAAGCGACGGGGTCGTGAGCCGGGGCTCAGGTGAGGAAGTTCTTCAGCTCGTGGACGAGCTTGCGGATGTGGCCGGAGAGGACCGGCGTGCCGAGGTCCTTGAAGCGTTCGCGGAACCAGGGGTTGACGCTGCCGCGCCCCGAGCTGGTCACCGAGCCCACCGGGATGAACTTGACGCCCGAGCGGTGGAGGGCGGCCATGCTCTCGAAGAGCGGTTCGCAACTCCACTCGTAGAAGTCGGATATCCACACCACGACGGTGTTGCGGGGCTCCGCGATCTTCGGCTGGGCCAGTGCCATGGCGACCGTGCCGTCCGTGCCGCCGCCGAGCTGGGTGCGGAGCAGCGTCTCGAAGGGGTCGTGCACCCACGGGGTGAGGTCGAGGGCCTTGGTGTCGTACGCGACGAGGTGGACGTCGACCTTGGGGAGCCCGGCGAAGATCGAGGCCAGGATGGTGCAGTTGACCATCGAGTCGACCATCGAACCCGACTGGTCGACCACCACGATCAGCCGCTGGGGCGTCGTCTTGCGGGCCGTGTGGCGGTAGTGGAGGCGGTCGACGTAGAGCCGCTCCTCCTCCGGACTCCAGTTGGTGAGGTTCTTCCAGATCGTGCGGTCGATGTCGAGGTTGCGGTAGACCCGCTTCGGCGGGACCGAGCGGTCCAGCGACCCGACGGTGGCCTTCTCCACCTGGGTACGCAGCACCTCGGCGACCTCGTCCACGAACCGCCGGATCAGCGCCTTGGCGTTGGCCAGGGCGACGCCGTCCAGGTTGTTCTTGTCGCGCAGCAGCTGCTCGATCAGCGACATGCTCGGGGTGAGCCGTGCGGCGAGCTTCGGGTCGGCGAGCACCTCGCGCAGCCGCATCCGCCGGACGAGGTCGGCTTCGAGGGCGCCGAGTTCGGGGCCGATCGCCGGGATCAGCCGGCTGAGATCGGGAGTCGTGCCGCCGCCCGGTCCGGTGGGGCCCGCACCGGGGCCCCCGGCGTGGCGCCCGGCGGGACGTCCGCCGCGCAGTGCGCCGGGCTCGCAGCCGAGCGCCCGTTCCAGCCAGCCCGCGTCGGACTGCCAGCGCGACAACTGCCCGGCGGTGACCGGGCCTCTGCCCGTCGCGAAGACGTTGAGCAGCACCTTCGACACCAGCGCGGCGCGCCGCACCTCGGCCGCCCGGTCCCGCCCGGAGGCCTCCCCGGGGCTGTCGTCCCCGGGGCTGTCGTCCCCGGGGCTGTCGTCCCCGGGGCTGTCGTCTTCGGGTACGGCGTCCGTTCCGGGGTCGGGCTCCCCCGTCAGCAGTCCGTCGAACTCGGCGGCCAGTCCCGGGTGGCGCTGCACGACCGAGTCGACCGCCGCCCTCGGGTCCAGCAGCGCGGGCGGCAGGCCGATGTCCTCGACCACGGCGAGGCTCGCCGACTCCAGCGCCGGCTGCTCCTCGGGGTCGAAGAGCTGGGCGAGGAGGCGCCAGTAGAGGACCTGGCGGCGGTTGTCCTGGGAGTCCGCGCCGGGGGTGCCGTCGGCCTCCGTCCCGGGGGCTCCCGCGGCCTCGCGCCGTCCGATGTCGTCCGTGTCCGTCCGTCCGGTCATTTCCTCAGCAGCCTTCCGGCGCGTTCGCGCAGTACGGCCGCCGCGTCGGTGGCGGCCTTCTCGGCCCGGGTGCCGGCCTTGTCGGTGGTGCCTCCGGCCCAGGCACCGGCGTGCACCGCCACCGCCTTCTTCCGTACGAGGGTCTCCACGGCGAGCGGCTGGAGGCGGTACGTCCCCGCGTCCCAGCGGAGCAGCCCGATGCAGGCCGCCGACGCGAGGACGGCCTCGGGGGTGAGCGGTCCGGCGGCCGGGATCCGGTCCACGTCCACCTGGAGGGCTCCTCCGGCGAGGGTGAACGCCACCGAGCCGTCCTCCTCGGCCCCCGCCGCGTATCCGTCGAGGAAGACGGGGACGGCGACGGCCGTGGGGTGGCGGTCCAGCGGGGCGGTCGCCCGGCCGGTCGCGGTGGGCAGGGCGACCCGGGCGGTGGCGAAGGAGTCGGCGGGCTCGCCGGTGCGGGCGTGCGCCTCGCTCCAGATCAGGTCGCCCGCCGGGGTGACCGGCATGCCGGTCAGCTCCATCGCGCGCCCCTCGCCGGCCGCCGCGAGGAGGGAGAGGTGGGGGCGGAGCAGCTGCCAGAGTCCGGCGCCGACGACCGAGTCGGGCTTGGGCGCCGACACCGACGCGCGGACCAGGTACGGCGTGGCGCCGTCCGCGGGCTCGAACACCGCGTGCACCTGTGCCTGTACGGCGGTGGCGTGCTCCTGCAGGTCCACCCCGAGCGGCAGCAGCCGGCCGGTGGCCGGGGCGGTCTCCGGGGCGCCGGCCGCGCCGGGCAGGGTGAGCAGCATCGCCCGCGTCCAGAGGTCGGCCCAGCGCCGGCCCGGGACGCTTTCCAGCGAGGCGCCGGGGCAGGAGGCGGCGAGTTCGGCGGCGAAGCCGTCCAGGAGGGCGGCCAGGCGGCGGTGTTCCGGGGCGTCGAGCAGCGCGGAGACGATCCGCGCGGCCCCGGAGACCACCTCCTGGTCGATGCCCCGCCAGCCGCAGCGCGCCAGGTCGCAGAGCCAGGAACGGGCGGCGACCAGCAGGTTCGCCGGGGCCCCCGCCCCGGTGGCGGGGGCGGGGGCGGTCACCGGGGTGGTGGTGCGGCCGGTGGCCTCCGCCGCGCGGGCGCACAGCGCGTCGTGCGCGGAGCCGAGCAGCGCGGCGCGCGCGGCGGCCAGCGCGGTGAAGTGCTCCTCGCCCGCCGCCCCGGAGGCCGCCTTTCCGGCTGCCTCGGCGACCCGGGCGGCGAGCGGGCTCCCCGCGAGGGTGTCGGCGAACTCCGCCAGCGCGGCGGCCTGCGCCGGGCGCGGCCGGAGCAGACCGGTCACCAGGACCCGGTCGAAGGAGTCGACGGCGGCCAGTGCCTCGTCCAGTCCGTCGATCTCCTCGACGAGCAGCCCGGCCCGCATCACGCCGCCTCCCGGGCCGGGGAGCGGGTCGGCGGGAACCACTGCATCTCGGGCAACGGCAGCGTGCTCGGAGCGAGTTCGAGGTACGCGAGATGGTGCAGGAACCGGCTGAAGACGGGTGCGGCGGCCTTGCTGTCCGCCGGTCCGGGGCGGGCCGCCGTCATGGTGGCCGTGATGCTCCGCGCGTCCGGCTCGCCGTCGGCGGGCTCGGCCTTCAGGTACCGGGCCACGCGCTCGGGGCCGTACTGGAGGACGGACTCGTTGACCAGGGCACGTATGTGATTGCAGAAGCCGCCGCGCGCCCCGCCGCAGGGGCGATTGTTGTTGGTACTGCAGGCGTAGGCGAAGGTCCGCGTCTCGACGGACGAGACGTAGACGCGCGCGATGTCCGACCCGCTGGACACCACGCCCTGCAGTCGCCCGTCGGCCAGTTCGACGAACGGGACCTTGGCGAGCCTGCGCGGCCGGGCGGGCGGGATCACCCGCGCGAGGCTCGACCTCTCCACATCTGACGACACGTCATGTCCTTTGCTGTGAAAGGGCCTTGGGGGCCCGAAGGGGTTTGCGCACAGGGAAGGAGGTCCACTCCGCGACGGCGGAAGCGGAACACCACTGAACATACGTGCGCCCACTGACAACGCCCCTCGGCACCGGCCCGGGCACCCGGTCGGACACGGCGTACGGGGCTTCGCGCCACCCCACCCCCGCTCGCGCCACCCCCCGCCACACGGCCGTACGCGGGGACTCTCGCGTGCCAACCCTGGCGAATCGGTGTTTCGGGGTGACCAGGAGCCCCTGGCCTCGTTGGCGACTGTGTTTGCGCAAGAAACAACACGGAGGACGGCGTGATGTACGAGATGCTGAGCAGACTGCTGGTCGAGGAGTTCGGACTCGACGAGGAACAGGTGCGGCCCGACGCCACGGCCCGTCAACTGGAGCTGGACTCCCTCTCCCTGGCCGAGCTGGCGGTGATCGTCACCGAGAGCACCGGGGTGCGCCTGGAGGACGTGGAGGTGAGCCCCGACAGCACCCTGGGGGAGATGGCCGAGGTGTTCGACCGGGCCCGGCCCCCGGCCACGGACTCCACCGGCGCCACGCCTCCCGCCTCCCCCTGCGCCGACCGGGCCGCCACGACGGCCGCGGCCCCGGCTTCCGTACCCTCGCTCGACCAGGCTCTGCTCGTCACGCCCGCGCAGTCGTGAGAGCCGGTGTCGTCGTGACGGGCCTCGGCCTCGTCACGCCCGGCGGGACCGGCGTCGAGGCAGGCTGGCACGCCGCCCTCGCCGGGGTGTCCACGGCCGCCCGCGACCCGCTGCTGGCCGGACTGCGGGTGGACATCTCCTGCCGGGTGCCGGACTTCGACCCCGACGCACTGCTCGGCCGCCGCCTGGCCCGCCGGATGGACCGGAACACGCAGCTCAGCGTGGTCGCCGCCCGCGAGGCCGTGGCCATGGCGGGGCTCACGGAACGGAACTGGGACCCGGTCCGCGTCGGCGTGGTGATCGGTACGGGCGGCTCCAGCGTCGACGGCCTCATGGACATCTGCGACAAGCTCGCCGCCGGACGCCCCGAGACCGTCCCTCCGATGGCGCTCCCCCGCAGCCTGCCCAGCGCGGGCGCGGCCGAGGTCGCCCTCGACCTCGGCGCGGCCGGGCCGAACTTCGCGACCTCGGCGGGCTGTTCCTCCGGGCTGACCGCCATCGGGATCGCCCGCGACCTGCTCCGCTCCGGGGCCCTGGACATCGTGGTGGCCGGTGGTTCCGAGTGCCTTCGCCACCCCCTCACCGTGACCGCCTTCGCCCAACTGGGCATCCTCTCCACCCGGACCTGCGACCCGCGCGAGGCGGCCCGCCCCTTCGGAGCCGGCCGGGACGGCTTCGTGGTCTCCGAGGGCGCGGGAATCCTCGTGCTGGAGCGCGCCGCGCACGCCCGCGCCCGACGCGCGCCGGTCCTGGCCTGGACGTCCGGTTACGGGTCCGCGGGCGACGCCCACCACATCGCCGCCGTCCACCCCGAGGGCCGGGGCGCCGAGCGGGCGGTACGCGCCGCGCTCGCCGACGCCCGCTGGCGGCCGGAGGACGTGGAGCACGTCAACGCCCACGGCGCGGCGACCCCCTCCAACGACGCGGCGGAGGCGTCCTGGCTGGCCCGGGTGCTGCCGCACCGCCCTCCGGTCACCGCCACCAAGGCCGCCCTCGGGCACGCCGGCGCGGGCTCGGGCGGCATCGAGGCCGTGCTGAGCGTGCTCACCCTGGCCCGCCGGACCATCCCGCCGACCGCCACCGTCACCGAACCGGACCCCGCCTTCGCCGACGGGATCGACCTCGTCACCAAGGCCCCCCGTCCCGGCGCGCCCCGCACCGCGCTGTGCGTCTCGACCGCCCTCGGCGGCCAGAACAGCGCCCTGGCTCTGACGGCCCCCTGACCCCGAACCACCCGACGCCCGCACCACCCCGACGCCCGCACCGCCCCGACGCGCGCACCGCCCGACGCCCGCACCGCATTCCGCACCTGCTCGCCGCACCGCCGCTCCGGCCCCCTTCGCCGCACCCCGGACCGCCCGCCCACCCGCGTACCCCCTGCCACCGCACGAACGGCGATCCGCCGTACCCCGTGAACGCACCGAACGGCGCGGCGCACCCGCCGCTCCCCGTGAACCACTGGAAGCACCGAACCCCATGAGCGCCGTCCTCCCCACCGCCCCCACGCCCTCCCCCACCACCGCGTCCTCCACCGAACCCGAAGCCGCCGGCCCGCAGGGTCAGGTGATGCGCCTGCTCCGCAGGCTGCGCACCGAGGCCGACCCGTACCCGGTGTTCGACCGGCTGCGGGAGCTCGGCCCGGTGATCCCCGTACCCGCGCTGAACGCGGCCGTCGTCACGGGCTTCCAGGAGTGCCGCCACGTGCTGCGCGATCCGGCGTTCATCCTCCCGGACACCGCCTGGCGCGACGCGCACGCCGACGGCTGGCGCCACCACCGCAGCGTGGTCAGCTACGCGGCCTCCCTGCCCAACGCCAACCCGCCCCGGCACACCGCGCTCCGGGCCCACCTCGCCCAGGGTTTCCACCGCACCGCGCTCGCCGAACTGCGGCCCGTGGTGACCGCCCTGGTCCACAGCGGCCTCAACGACCTGGGAGCGGCACTCAGGGCCCACGGCACCGCCGACCTGACCGAGCACATCAGCAGGCCGCTGCCCTCCCGGGTCATGTGCAAGGTCCTCTCGCTGCCCGACGAGGACGCCCCGGTGCTGGCGGGCCTGACCGCCCGCTGGACCGCCGCCGCCGAACTCTTCCCCTCGGAGGCCGACCTGGACGACGCGGACGCGGCGGACTCCGCGCTGGTCGCGTACTTCCTGCGGGTCGTCCAGGAACGCGAGCGGTGCCCGGGCAGGGACTTCCTCTCCACCTGGGTGGCCGCCGCCCGGGCCGACGGGGTGGGGATCGACGACATCGTGGTGCACACCGCCCAGTTGTTCGTCACCGGCTTCATGACCGTCCAGTCCTCGCTGACCAGCGCGGCGTACGCCGTCCTGAGCAGTCCCGGGCTGACGGCCGCGCTGCGCAGGCGGCCCGAGGACATGGGGGCGGCCGTGGAGGAGGTGCTGCGCACCCGCCCGGCCGCGGCGGTCGTCGGCCGCGTCGCGACCCGCGGCTGTGTGCTGGCGGGGGTACCCGTCGCCGCCCAGCAGCGGCTGATCGTGGTGATTCCGGCCGCCAACCGCGACACCCGGGCAGCCGCCACCGCGCATCTGACCTTCGGGGTCGGCGTCCACTACTGCCTGGGCGCGGCCCTCGCCCGCCTTCAGCTGGGCGAGTTCCTTCCCGCTCTGCTCAGCCGGTTCCCGTCCCTGCGCCTCGCCGACGCCCCGGTGCCCGGCGATCCCGCCCCGGGCGCGCCGCTGGACCCCGCACCGATGGCCGGAATCGCCCTCCCCCACCACGTCCGTCTGCTCACCACCACCGCGAGAGCGACCCGATGACCCCCACCCGCACGTCCCCGCCCGGCCCCGTTCCCGCGGTACGCCACCGCGCCGCCACCACCGAGGGGACGCACCATGCCCGCTGAGGCCGCCGTCACCGGCATCGGCATGATCACTCCGGCCGGCGGGACCGCCGCCGCGACCTGGGACGGCGTGTGCGCGGGCAGGAGCCTCGCCCGGCGCGATCCCGTGCTGGCGGGTCTTCCCGTCGACCTCTCCTGCCCCGTCGACCTCGACCCGGACGCCGCTCTCGGGCGCCGCCTGACCCGTCGGCTGGACCGTTTCTGCCAGCTCGCCCTGGTGGCCGCCCGCCAGGCCGTGGCGGACGCCAAGCTCTCGGCGGCCACCTGGGACGCCGACCGGATCGGCGTCGTCCTCGGCGTCAGCTGCAACAGCATGGAGACCTACGTACGCGAGTTCACGCTGCTCGGCGAGGACCGGCCCCACCTGGTCTCGCCCCTGGCGCTGCCCCGCAGCGTGTCCAGCATGGCCGCCGCCGAGGTCGCGCTCGACCTCGGCGTCCGCGGCCCCAACTTCACCGTCACCAGCGCCTGCGCCTCCGGGGCCACCGCGCTCGGTGTCGCCCGCGGCCTGATCGCCTCCGGCGCCTGCGACATCGTGCTGGCCGGGGGCAGCGAATCCGGACGCTCCCGGATGGCCGCCACCTGCTTCACCCAGATGCGGGCGCTCTCCCGGGGCGGACCGGACGTGGCGTCCCGCCCGTTCGACACGGACCGCGACGGTTTCGTCCTCTCCGAGGGGGCAGCCGTCCTCGTCCTGGAACGCCCCGACCGCGCGCTGGCCCGGGGCGCGCACACCCGGGCGCTGCTGCGCGGCTTCGGCTCGACCAGCGACGCCCACCACCCGGTCGCTCCGCACCCGGAGGGCCGGGGCGCCGAAAGCGCCCTGCGCGCCGCCCTCGCCGACGCCGGGTGCGCCCCCTCGGACATCGGCCACGTCAACGCGCACGGCACGTCCACCCGGGCCGGGGACACCGCCGAGGCGAGGGCCCTGCTCCGGGTCTTCGACGGCACGCCCCCGCCGGTCACCGCTCCCAAGGGCGTGCTCGGTCACTCGCTGGGCGCGGCCGGCGCCATCGAGGCGGCCCTGACGGTCCTCACCCTGGAGAAGCAGCTGGTCCCGCCGACCGCCAACCTCTCCCGCCAGGACGAGGGCCTGGAACTGGACGTGGTCACCGGCGCCCCGCGCCCGGCCGAGGTGGAAGCCGCGGTCTCCAACTCCTTCGGCTTCGGCGGCCAGAACGCGGCACTGCTCTTCACCACGCCGTGAGCGGCGGGCCCGTGAGCCCGCGCCCGTGAGCCCGTACCCGTGAGCCCGTACCCGTGAGCCCGTGTCCCCGGAGGCATGGGAGGAGCGGCGGCACCCCCGCACAGGGTGCCGCCGCTCCGGTTCCGGAGGCGCCGCCCGGGCCTGGGCGAGGGTCGGGTGTGGCCCGGTGGTGGCGGCTCCGGAAGTCAGGGGTGGAGGAAGAGGTCAGCCGGTGGCGTCGCCGCCCTTCGGCGCCGCGGCGGCCCGCCCCGCCTCCAGCCGGGCGACCGGGATGCGGAAGGGCGAGCAGGAGACGTAGTCGAGGCCGACCTCGTGGAAGAAGTGCACCGACTCCGGGTCGCCGCCGTGCTCGCCGCAGACGCCGAGCTTGAGGTCGGGGCGGGTGGCGCGGCCGGCCGCGGCGGCGCTGCGCACCAGGGCGCCGACGCCGTCCTGGTCGATGGTCTCGAAGGGGGAGACCCCGAAGATGCCCTTCTCCAGGTAGGCGGTGAAGAAGGAGGCCTCCACGTCGTCGCGGGAGAAACCCCACACGGTCTGCGTGAGGTCGTTGGTGCCGAAGGAGAAAAACTGCGCGGCCTCGGCGATCTGACCTGCGGTCAGCGCCGCGCGGGGCAGCTCGATCATGGTGCCGATGGTGAGCCGGAGGTCGGTGCCGGTGGCGGCCTCGACCTCGGCGACGACCTGGTCGGCCTCCTCGCGGACGATCTCCAGCTCCTGGACCGTGCCGACGAGCGGGATCATGATCTCGGCGCGCGGGTCGCCCTTGGCGTTCTTCCGGTGCGCGGCGGCCTCGGCGATGGCGCGTACCTGCATGGCGAAGAGGCCGGGGATGACCAGCCCGAGGCGGACTCCGCGCAGGCCCAGCATCGGGTTCTGCTCGTGCAGTTTGTGGACGGCCTGGAGGAGCCGCAGGTCGTTCTCGTTGGCGTCCTTGCGGGACTCGGCGAGCGCGACCCGCACCGAGAGTTCGGTGATGTCGGGCAGGAACTCGTGGAGCGGCGGGTCGAGCAGCCGTACGGTGACGGGCAGTCCGTCCATCGACTCGAACAGCTCGATGAAGTCGGCCTTCTGGAGCGGCAGCAGCTCGGCGAGGGCCGCCTCGCGTTCGGCGTCCGTGTCGGCGAGGACCAGCTTCTCCACGAGGACGCGGCGTTCACCGAGGAACATGTGCTCGGTGCGGCAGAGCCCGATGCCCTGGGCTCCGAAGCGGCGGGCGCGCAGGGCGTCCTCGGCGTTGTCGGCGTTGGCCCGTACCCGCAGGCGGCGCATCCGGTCGGCGTACGCCATGATCCGGTGGACGGCGCCCACGAGTTCGTCGGCGTCGTCGGCGCCCGCGTGCATCCGGCCCTCGAAGTACTCGACGACCGGGGAGGGGACGACAGGCACCTCGCCGAGGTAGACCTTGCCGGTGGAGCCATCGACGGAGACGAGGTCGCCCTCCTCGACGACGGTGTCGCCCACGGTGAGCCGGCGGCGCTTGGTGTCGACCTCGATCTCCTCGGCGCCGCAGACACAGGTCTTGCCCATGCCCCGGGCGACGACGGCGGCGTGCGAGGTCTTGCCGCCGCGCGAGGTCAGAATGCCCTCGGCGGCGATCATTCCGTCCAGGTCGTCGGGGTTGGTCTCGCGGCGGATCAGGATGACCTTCTCGCCGGAGCGGGACCACTTGATGGCGGTGTACGAGTCGAAGACGGCCTTGCCGACGGCGGCGCCCGGGGACGCGGCGATGCCCCGGCCGAGCAGCGTGGTCTTCGCGGTGTCGTCGAAGCGCGGGAACATCAGCTGGGCGAGCTGGGCGCCGGTGACGCGCTGGAGCGCCTCGGCCTCGTCGATGAGCCCTTGGTCGACGAGTTGGGTGGCGATCCGGAAGGCGGCACCCGCGGTGCGCTTGCCGACGCGGGTCTGGAGCATCCACAACTGGCCGCGCTCGATGGTGAACTCGATGTCGCAGAGGTCGCGGTAGTGGGTCTCCAGCGTCTCCATGATCTGCATCAGCCGGTCGTACGAGGTCCGGTCGATGGTCGCGAGTTCGGCGAGCGCGACGGTGTTGCGGATGCCCGCGACGACGTCCTCGCCCTGGGCGTTCTGCAAGTAGTCGCCGTAGACGCCCTGGTGGCCGCTGGCCGGGTCGCGGGTGAAGGCGACGCCGGTGCCCGAGTCGGGTCCGAGGTTGCCGAACACCATGGAGCAGATGTTGACGGCGGTGCCGAGGTCGCCGGGGATGCGCTCCTGGCGGCGGTAGAGCTTGGCCCGGTCGGTGTTCCACGACTGGAAGACGGCGTGTATGGCCAGATCCATCTGCTCCCGGGGGTCCTGCGGGAAGTCGCGGCCCGCCTCGGTCTTCACGATCCGTTTGAAGTTCTTGACGAGCTTCTTGAGGTCGTCGGCGCCGAGGTCGGTGTCGACCTCGACCTTCTTGGCCCGCTTGGCGTCCTCCAGCGCCTCTTCGAAGAGGTCGCCGTCGACGCCGAGCACGGTCTTGCCGAACATCTGGATGAGCCGGCGGTACGAGTCCCAGGCGAACCGCTCGTCGCCCGCCTGCGCGGCGAGTCCGACGACGGAGGCGTCGGAGAGGCCGATGTTGAGGACGGTGTCCATCATGCCGGGCATCGAGAACTTGGCGCCGGAGCGTACGGAGACCAGGAGCGGGTCGTCGGCCTGGCCGAGGGTCTTGCCCATCCGGGCTTCGAGGGCGGCGAGATGGGCGCTCACCTCGTCGCGGAGCTCGGCGGGTTCGACGCCGGTGTCGAGGTAGACCTTGCACGCCTCGGTGGTGATGGTGAAGCCGGGAGGGACCGGCAGACCGAGGTTGGTCATCTCGGCGAGGTTCGCACCTTTCCCGCCGAGCAGGTCCTTCAGATCCTTGTTGCCCTCGGTGAAGTCGTAGACGAACTTCTGAGGACCGTTGTTTCCCGACACGGGTCTCGACTCCTTGAGGACGCGGTGGGTGCCCTGACGGCCAGGAACATACCCAGATCAAAGGCGTCTGGTGGTGTCCGCTTCTCCATCGTGCGACCGCAACCACCCGTCTGCCAGCAGATCGAAAGTGAGGGGCCGTCGAGGCCTCCCGGGGCGGTGCGTTCACCTCTCGAACACGGGATGACGCTCCGTCGACACGCCACCGCGAAATCGTGACGCCCGGTGAGGAAGGGGCCGATCGATCAAAGTCCGCACATCTGGCACGCAGTGCCATCATTTGAGAAGTTGCGTCACACCGGAGGGCCGTGCAAGCCGCTCATCTGAGCAAAACATGCCTCAGACGTGGCGAGAATCACGCCGACCGGAGCGCCCCGATGCCACCATGCGGACATCCCGTGATCAGGCCGTCGCCACCCGCCGCTCTCCTGGAGCCCGGGGAGCGGGGGCCTGAGGGCGGCGAGGAAACCGGAGGCCGGGCGCCCGCCGCCCACGGGAAGGCCGGCGACCGCGGGCCCGCCAACTGGCATGAAAACAGAAGCGCTTCGGGACGCCCTCTCATGTGATGATCCTTCCGGCACGTCGGGTCCGCCGGCGGCTTCCGCATCACACCCTGGGGGAACTCCTTGAGGCAGATCGCTGCTGGACATCAGGTACGTCTCAGATCCGGTGCCGTGACGTTGGCCGTGGCCGGCCTGCTGGTCGGCGGCCTCAGCGTCCCCGCGTTCGCCGACGACGATCCGCCGCAGACCGACCAGCTGTGGATCAACAGCCCGTACGAGCAGACTCTGCCGCTCGGCACCGGGGGCGGGCAGCCGCAGACCCGCGTCCTCGATGTCGGCCTCTACCACGACAACCAGAACTTCACGGTGACCGACGGCAGACTGACCGTCGACGCCTCCGGTCTCACCGGTGTCGCCGACGTGACCTGGCCCGACAACTGCGCGCCGACGGGTGCGACCGCGGTGTGCGACATCCCGACGGTGCCCGTGATCGGGAGGGACTACCAGCCCCAGGTACTGCTGACGGTCCGCGCCGCCGACGGAGCCGGAGCCGGCACGCAGGGCACCATCACCTACGGGGCAACGGCCACCGGCGGCCCCGACGGCGCGCTCACCGCACCGCAGGAGAGCTTTTCCACGACGGTCACCGTCGGCTCGGGGCCCGACCTCGCTCTCGACCCCGTCGCCGACGTCGAGGGCGCTCAGCCCGGCGCCGAGCTGACGATCCCGTTCCGGGTCACCAACCACGGCAACGAGAACGCGAACGGGTTCAGCGTCACGCTGTACACCTCGTACGGCCTCACGGACCCGACCCCGTACGACGCCTGCGACTACACCACGTCGGACAGCGACGAGTACGCACCCTCGGGCCACGTGAACTGCGCGTTCGACCAGGTGCTGGCGCCGGGCGAGTCCTTCGAGCTGCCCGAGCCGCTGACCGTACGGCTCGCCGCCCACGCGCTGAACGAGCGCCTGGACATCGACGTCGAGCCCGGCGGCGGAACCCAGGATCTCGACTCCGCGAACAACTACGCCATCGTTCAGATCGGCGCGGAGAACACCGCCGACTTCTCCGTGACCGGTGACGCGGTCTCCGGTGCCGCGGGCGAGACCGTCACGGCCGACCTCACGTTCGAAAACCACGGCCCGGCCTGGTTCGGCAACCTCGGCTCCGGCGATCCGGCCGCCAAGGTCCGGCTGATCGTGCCCGAGGGCACCACGGTCACGGGCGTGCCGTCCGACTGCTCCCCCCGCACCCTCGCCGGGAGCTACTACCCGTCGCGGACGGGCGCCCCGCGTTACGACTGCGCCCTGCCCTACTGGGTCCGGGAGGACACGCGGCACACGTTCACGCTCTCCCTGCGCGTCACCACCGTGGTGCCCGGCGCGACCGGGGCCGTGAGCATCCACCCCGGGTACGGCGAGTTCGGCGCCCCGCCGTTCGGCTTCGACCCGGACCTCACCAACAACACGGCGGTTCTGACCGTCAACTGACGGCGGCCGGTGCGCCGGTGGCCCTCTGGCACGAGGTGCCACCGCCGCACCGGAGGCTCCGTACCCCCTTGGCGGACCGTCGCCGGTCGGCCGCTGTCAGCCGCCGGAGGTGTCCAGCTCGGCGTCCGCGCTCACGCCGGAGCAGTCGTACGGGTCCTTCAGCCAGCCGTCCGGGAGCACGACCCGGTTGTTGCCCGAGGTGCGTCCGCGCGGGCCGTCCGCGCCGTCCGGCCAGGGCTGGTCGAGGTCCAGCTCGTTCAGCTGACCGGCCAGCTCCTCCAGGGAGGAGGTGATCGCGAGCTTCTTGCGCATCTCCGAGCCGACCGCGAAGCCCTTGAGGTACCAGGCCACGTGCTTGCGGAAGTCGATCACGCCGCGCGCCTCGTCGCCGATCCACTCGCCCAGCAGGGTCGCGTGGCGCACCATCACCTCGGCGACCTGGCGCAGGACGGGCTCGTGCCTGGTGTTCGTACCGTCGAAGGCGCCGACCAGGTCGCCGAAGAGCCAGGGGCGGCCGAGGCAGCCGCGGCCCACGACCACGCCGTCGCAGCCGGTCTCCGCCATCATCCGCCGGGCGTCCTCGGCGGACCAGATGTCGCCGTTGCCGAGGACGGGGATCTCCGGCACGTGCTCCTTGAGGCGGGCGATGGCCTCCCAGTCGGCGGTCCCGCCGTAGTGCTGGGCGGTGGTCCTGCCGTGCAGCGCGACGGCGGTCACGCCCTCCTCGACGGCGATCCGGCCCGCGTCGAGATAGGTGAGGTGGTCGTCGTCGATGCCCTTGCGCATCTTGATCGTGACCGGCAGCTCACCGGCGTTCCCCACGGCCTCGCGCAGGATGGCGCGGAGCAACGGCCGCTTGTACGGGAGTGCCGAGCCGCCGCCCTTACGGGTCACCTTGGGGACCGGGCAGCCGAAGTTCAGGTCGATGTGGTCGGCGAGGTTTTCGTCGACGATCATGCGGACGGCCTTGCCGACCGTGACCGGGTCCACACCGTAGAGCTGGATCGACCGGGGGGTCTCGCTCGCGTCGAAGTGGATGAGCTGCATCGTCTTCTCGTTGCGCTCGACCAGCGCCCGGGTGGTGATCATCTCGCTGACGAACAGCCCCCGGCCGCCGGAGAACTCCCGGCACAGGGTGCGGAACGGCGCGTTGGTGATACCGGCCATGGGGGCGAGGACCACCGGCGGCTGCACGGTGTGCGGGCCGATGCGGAGCTGCTGGGGCGCGGGGGCGAGCGTGGTCATCCCCCCATTGTCCCGTACGCGCCGCACTCCTCCGCCGGGCCGGTCCCGTCCGTCCCGCCGCACCCCTCCGCCCCGTCGGTCCCGCCCGTCCCGCCGCGCCCTTCCGCCCCCGTACGTCCCGGGCGCCACGCCCGCACCGCCGGAACGCGGGGTTCCGGCCCTGGGTGGCTAGCGTCGGGCGGCATGACCTTACGTACGGAACGACGAGAGGTTCCCCCCGTGCCGCACCGCTCCCCCGCCTCGCGCCCCTCCCGCCGGAGCCTGCTGACGCTGGCCGGGGCGGCCGGGGCCGCCACGCTGCTCGCGGCCGGAACCGCGCACGCCGCAGCGCCCCCGGGCGCTGCCGCGGACCCCGCACGGGACGCGCTGCGGGCCCTGGAGCACGAGCACGGCGCCCGGGTCGGGGCGTACGCCCGCAACCTCGCCACCGGCCGCACGGTGGCCCACCGCGCCGACGAGCGCTTCCCGCTCTGCTCGACCTTCAAGACGCTCGCGGCGGCGGCCGTCCTGCGCGACCTGGACCGGGACGGCGAGGTGCTGGGCCGGCTGGTCCGCTACACGGAGGCCGACCTGGTCTCCGCCTCCGACGTCACCCGGGCCCACCTCGCCACCGGGATGGCCGTGGCGGAGCTCTGCGACGCGGCGGTCTGCGACAGCGACAACACCGCGGGCAACCTGCTGCTGCGGGAGCTGGGCGGCCCGGCGGCGGTCACCCGCTTCTGCCGGTCGCTCGGTGACCGCACGACCCGGCTGGACCGGTGGGAGACGGAGCTGAACTCGGCCGAGCCCTGGCAGTGGCGGGACACCACCACTCCGTACGCGCTCTCCCTGACGTACGCCCGGCTCGTCGTCGGTGACGCCCTCGCGCCCGCCGACCGGGAACGGCTGACCGGCTGGCTGTTGAACTGCCGGACCAGCGCGACCCGCTTCCGGACCGGGCTGCCGCAGGACTGGACCGTCGCCGACAAGACGGGCGGCGGCTCCTACGGCACCTGCAACGACGCGGGTGTCGCCTGGACCGCCGGGGGCGAGCCGGTGGTGGTGACGGTGCTCACCACCAAGCCGCAGCAGGCGGCTGTCGGCGACCATCCGCTGGTGGCGAGGACGGCGGCGGTACTGGCGGCGGCGGTCGGCTGAGCCGGGCCCCCGCAACGCCCGTGGGGCCCGGCCCGCCACGACGGCGGTCCGGGCCCCACGGCCGTGCTCAGGTCAGCGCGTCAGCTCCGGCCCCCGGCGGAGTCCGCCGCAGCCGTGTCCGCCGTGTCCGTCTCCGGGGCGGCGGTCGTACCGGTGGCGCGCTCGCGCATCTTGCGGAGGAGTTCCTGCTTCTTGTCCTCGGCCGCCTTGCGGTCGGCGTCGCGGACGGTGCCCGCGCCCTGCTGGTCGGCCCGGGTCAGCTTCTTGCGCTGACCGCCGACGCCGAGGAGGTTGTTGCGGCTCTTGGCCATGGTGTTCTCCGATGTGGGGTGAGAAGGGGGTCCGTGGGACACACGGATCGATCCGTGGGGCGGCGGGCCCGGAGCTCGTACGGGGTCGTACCGCTCGGCCCTGCCGCGCGCTCACTCGTAGATCTGGAAGAACGACATGCCGGGAACCGTACCCCGCGCCCGGAGCGGCCCGCACCGGATTTTCCCCCGCCCCGCACCCCGTAGGGTCCTGGCGGCGCCTCAGGCCCCCGGGTCGATCACCGCCTGGTGGGCCTCGGCGAGGTGCTCCTGCGCCTTCAGCCAGGGGAGGAACTGCGCGCCCTTGCGCCAGCCGCAGGTCGCGCAGGTCAACAGCCGCTGGACCCCCGACTTCCGCACGTGGACGACGTGTTCACGGCCGTGCCGGTCCCAGCGGGTGACCTTGCTCTGCGTCGTGGACACCATGGCGGCCTCCGGGGTAGGGGTGCGCCCAGTGTGCGGCGAAGCCCCCGGACCCGTGCGGGGTCCGGGGGCTTCGGAGTGAAACCGTGATGCGCTGAACTGCGATGCGCTGAACCGTGGTGCGCTGAACCGTGGGGTGCCGCGACGCCGGTAGGAGCGTCAGCAGCCCAGCAGGCGGGCGCCCAGGTACGCCTGGATCTGGTCCAGGGAGACGCGCTCCTGCTTCATGGTGTCGCGCTCGCGGACGGTCACCGCGTTGTCGTCCAGGGTGTCGAAGTCGACGGTGACGCAGAACGGCGTACCGATCTCGTCCTGGCGGCGGTAGCGGCGGCCGATGGCACCGGCGTCGTCGAACTCGATGTTCCAGTTCTTGCGCAGGTCGGTGGCGAGGCCCTTGGCCTTCGGCGAGAGCTGCGGGTTCCGGGAGAGCGGCAGGACGGCGACCTTGACCGGCGCGAGGCGCGGGTCGAGGCGGAGCACGGTGCGCTTCTCCATGACGCCCTTGGCGTTGGGCGCCTCGTCCTCGACGTAGGCGTCCAGGAGGAAGGCCAGCATGGCGCGGCCGACACCGGCCGCCGGCTCGATGACGTACGGCGTCCAGCGCTCGTTGGCCTCCTGGTCGTAGTAGACCAGGTCGGTGCCGGAGGCCTTGGAGTGCGCCTTCAGGTCGTAGTCGGTGCGGTTGGCGACGCCCTCCAGCTCGCCCCACTCGCTGCCGCCGAACTGGAAGCGGTACTCGATGTCGGCGGTGCGCTTGGAGTAGTGGGAGAGCTTCTCCTTCGGGTGCTCGAACCAGCGCATGTTCTCCGCACGCATGCCGAGGTCCGTGTACCAGTTCCAGCGCTGGTCCATCCAGTACTGCTGCCACTCCTCGTCCTCGCCCGGCTTGACGAAGAACTCCATCTCCATCTGCTCGAACTCGCGGGTGCGGAAGATGAAGTTGCCCGGAGTGATCTCGTTCCGGAAGGACTTGCCCATCTGCGCGATGCCGAACGGCGGCTTCTTGCGGGACGTCTGCTGCACCTGGCCGAAGTTGGTGAAGATGCCCTGGGCGGTCTCGGGGCGCAGGTAGGCGACCGAGCCGGAGTCCTGGGTCGGGCCGAGGTGGGTGGAGAGCAGACCCGAGAACTGCTTGGGCTCGGTGAAGGTGCCCTTGTTGCCGCAGTTGGGGCAGTTGAGGTCGGCGAGGCCGTTGGCGGGGAGCTTGCCGTGCTTCGCCTCGTACGCCTCCTCCAGGTGGTCGGCGCGGTAGCGCTTGTGGCAGGAGGTGCACTCGGTCAGCGGGTCGCTGAAGGTGGCGACGTGGCCCGAGGCGACCCAGACCTCGGGGGCCAGGATCACCGACGAGTCGAGACCGACCACGTCCTCGCGCGAGGTGACCATGTAGCGCCACCACTGACGCTTGAGGTTCTCCTTCATCTCCACGCCCAGCGGGCCGTAGTCCCAGGCGGCCTTCTGGCCACCGTAGATCTCACTGCAGGGATAGACGAAGCCACGGCGCTTGCTCAGGCTGACGATGGAGTCGATCTTGTCGGCGGCCACGGTGCTCTCTTCATTACGACGGCGAAATGGGACAGAAGCGGCGCTGAGCGCCTCGCTGGGGGGTGGTGCTCAGGAGACGGGCGAGCGAATGGCCAAGATTACCGGCGGGCGCACCCCCCGGATCAAATCGGGGGCCGCTGTGCGCTCCCGCACCCCTCATGCCACCAGTCGGTTCATCATCCTTGTTGACAATCGTTTCCAGCTTTGTTGAAAATGGGATTCATGAACGTACGCCGCCTCATACCCGCCACCGCCGTCGCCGGCGCGGTCGCCCTCGGCATCACCGCGCTCTCCGCCTGCTCGGGCCCCGGCACCGCCGGCGGGTCCGACGGCAAGCTGGACGTCGTCGCGTCCTTCTACCCGATGCAGTACCTGGCCGAGGAGATCGGCGGCAGCCACGTCTCGGTCACCACGCTGACCAAGCCGGGCGTCGAACCGCACGACCTGGAGCTCAGCCCCCGCCAGATCGGTTCGCTGGGCGACGCCGACTACATCCTGTACCTCAAGGGCATCCAGCCCGCCGTGGACGACGCCATCGCCCAGTCCGGCGTGAAGAACACCGTGGACGCGGCGACGCTGACCACGATGGAGACGCACGGCGCCGAGGTGGACAGCCACGACCACGCCGGTTCCGGCGCCGAGGAGCACGCGGACTCCGACGAGGAGACGGCCGGCCGCGACCCGCACGTCTGGCTGGACCCGGTGAAGTACGCCGAGGTCGCCCAGGGCGTCGGAAAGTCGCTGGAGAAGGCCGACCCGGACAACGCCGCCGACTACCGCGCGAACACCGAGGCGCTGGTCGGGAAGCTGGACGCGCTGGACACGGAGTACGCGGCCGGGCTGAAGTCCACCACCACCAAGACCTTCCTCACCACGCACTCCGCCTTCGGCTACCTCGCCGAGCGCTACGGCCTCACCCAGGAGGGCATCGCCGGAGTCGACCCCGAGGCGGAGCCGAGCCCGGCCCGCATCAAGGACCTCCAGCACGTCGCCGAGCACGACGGCGCCACCACCGTCTTCTTCGAGACGCTCGCCAGCGACAAGACGGCGAAGACCCTCGCGAAGGACACCGGACTGCGCACCGACGTCCTGGACCCGCTGGAGGGCATCACGGAGAAGTCCAAGGGCCACGACTACATCGAGGTCATGAAGTCCAACCTCGCCGCCCTCCAGAAGGCCCTGGGCGCCAAGTGACCGACGCCACGCCCCCCGCGACCGGACCGGAGAAGCGCATGGACCAGCCCAGCATCCCCGCCCCGGCCCCCGCCGCCGACAGCAGGACCGGCGCAGCCGCCGACAGCAGGACCGGCGCCGGGGCCGGAAGGCCGGCGACCGAAGCCGTGATCCGGCTCACCGGCGCCACCGCCACCCTCGGCTCCCGCCCCGTCCTGCGCGGGGTCGACCTGGCCGTCCACCGCGGCGAGGTCGTCGCCCTGCTCGGCGCCAACGGCTCCGGCAAGTCCACCGCCGTACGCTCCGTCATCGGCCAGGTCCCCCTGACCGGCGGCACCGTCGAACTCTTCGGCACCCCGCTCCGCCGCTTCCGCCGGTGGGCGCGCGTCGGCTACGTACCGCAGCGCACCACCGCCTCGGCGGGCGTCCCCGCGACCGTCCGCGAGGTCGTCTCCTCCGGGCGGCTGTCCCGCACCAAGCTGCGCGTCCCGGGCCGCGCCGACCGCGCCGCCGTCGACCGGGCCATCGCCCTCGTCGGCCTCGCCGACCGCGCCGGGGACTCGGTGAGCGCGCTCTCCGGCGGCCAGCACCAGCGGGTCCTGATCGCCCGCGCGCTGGCCTCCGAGCCCGAACTGCTGATCATGGACGAGCCGATGGCCGGGGTCGACCTGGCCAGCCAGGAGATCCTCGCCGCCACCCTGCGCGAGCAGGTCGCCGCAGGGACCACCGTGCTGCTGGTCCTGCACGAGCTGGGCCCGCTGGAGCCGCTGATCGACCGCGCGGTCGTGCTGCGCGACGGCTGCGTGACGCACGACGGCCCGCCGCCGCGCTCGGTCGGGCAGCACGCGCTCCCCGGCCACGACCACGTCCACCCCCACGCGGCTTCCGAGCCCGTCCGAACGGGACTGCTGACCTGATGGAATTCCTCGAACCCGCCTTCATGCAGCGCGCGCTGATCGCCGCCGTCCTGGTCGGCATCACCGCCCCCGCCATCGGCATCTACCTCGTCCAGCGCCGCCAGGCCCTCATGGGCGACGGCATCGGGCACATCGCGATGACCGGAGTCGGCCTCGGCTTCCTGCTCTCCACCAGCCCCGTCTGGATGGCCACCGCGGTCGCGATCGCCGGCGCCGTCGTCATGGAGCTGATCCGCTGGTTCGGCCACACCCGCGGCGACATCGCGCTGGCCATGCTCTTCTACGGCGGCATGGCGGGCGGTGTGCTGCTGATCAACATCTCCGACACCGGCTCGAACGCCAACCTCACCTCGTACCTCTTCGGCTCGCTCTCCACCGTCTCCTCCTCGGACGTGTGGGCGATCGGTCTGCTCGCCGCGTTCGTGGTGCTGGTGACCGTGGGGCTGCGCCGTCAGCTCTTCGCGGTCAGCCAGGACGAGGAGTTCGCCCGGGTCACCGGGCTGCCGGTGCGGCTGCTGAACCTGCTGATCGCGGTGACGGCCGCCGTGACGGTGACCGTCGCCATGCGGGTCGTCGGCCTGCTGCTGGTCAGCGCCCTGATGGTGGTGCCGGTCGCGGCGGCCCAGCAGGTGTCGAAGTCCTTCCGGCTGACCTTCGTGCTGTCCGTGGTGATCGGCACCGCCGTCACCCTGGCCGGCACCGTCACCTCGTACTACCAGGACGTCCCGCCCGGCGCGACGATCGTGCTGCTGGCCATCGCCGCCTTCGTCGCACTGACCGCGCTGGCCGCGCCACTGGCCCGCCGCAGGGCCCGTGGGCGCACCGCGCGGACGGAAGCGTGCACCCTGGAAGTGCCGGCCGGCCGCACCGCCGCGGACGACGTGCACGTATGAGGATTTCGCCCGGTCCGGCTGGCACAATGGCCCGACATCTGTACGGGCGACATGAGGAGGCAGCTGTGGCGGCGCCGATCAGTGGCACGAACGCGGCTCCGGTACGGGGGCGGTCCACCCGCCAGCGGGCGGCTGTCGCGGCGGCGCTCGACGAGGTCGACGAGTTCCGCAGCGCCCAGGAGCTGCACGACGTCCTCAAGCACCGGGGCGACTCGGTGGGGCTGACCACCGTCTACCGCACCCTGCAGTCCCTCGCCGACGCGGGCGAGGTGGACGTGCTGCGCACCACCGAGGGCGAGTCGGTCTACCGCCGCTGCTCGACCGGTGAGCACCACCACCACCTGGTCTGCCGGGTCTGCGGCAAGGCCGTGGAGGTGGAGGGCCCAGCCGTGGAGCAGTGGGCCGAGACGATCGCCTCGCAGCACGGCTACGTCAACGTGGCGCACACCGTGGAGATCTTCGGGACCTGCGCCGAGTGCGCGGGCTGCGCGGACGAGAAGCACTGACGCACGGCGACGGCGGGAGAGGGGGAGAACCGGCCACCGGTTCTCCCCCTCTCCCCTTCGTCACGCTCCGGGTGCGGGCTCCACGGCCGCCGGGGCGGTCTCCTGCGCACCGCCGAAGCGGCGGTCGCGCTGGGCGTACTCCAGGCAGGCGCGCCACAGGTCGCGGCGGTCGAAGTCGGGCCACAGCACGTCCTGGAAGACCATCTCGGCGTACGCGCTCTGCCAGATCAGGTAGTTGGAGGTGCGCTGCTCGCCGCTGGGGCGCACGAAGAGGTCCACGTCCGGCATGTCCGGGTAGTAGATGTACTTCGCGAAGGTCTTCTCGTTGACCTTCGAGGGGTCGAGCTTCCCGGCGGCGACGTCCTCGGCGATGCGCTGCGCTGCGTCGGCGATCTCGGCCCGGCCGCCGTAGTTGACGCAGAAGTACAGCGTCATTTTGTCGTTGTCCTTCGTCTGCTCCTGGGCGACCTGGAGCTCCTGGACGACGGACTTCCACAGCTTGGGCATCCGGCCGACCCAGCGGATGCGGATGCCGAGTTCGTCCATCTCGTCGCGGCGGCGGCGGATGACGTCCCGGTTGAAGTTCATCAGGAACTTCACCTCTTCCGGGGACCGCTTCCAGTTCTCGGTGGAGAACGCGTAGAGCGAGAGGTTCTTCACGCCCATCTCGATGCAGCCCTTGAGGACGTCCATCACGACGCCCTCGCCGACCTTGTGGCCCTCGGTGCGCGGCAGGCCGCGCTCCTTGGCCCAGCGGCCGTTCCCGTCCATCACGACGGCCACGTGCTGAGGCACCAGCTCGGCGGGGATCTTCGGGGGCGTCGCACCGGAGGGGTGCGGCTCGGGGGTCTTGTACGTGCGCCGGTTACGGCCGCCGAGGATCCCGCGTACTGCCATGAGCTTCTCTCGTCTCCCTGTGTCGCTCTTCCACGAACCGCTGCGAGGGTCACTGTTCCACGTACCGCAGCGAGCGCAGACCGCGCTCCAGATGCCAGTGCAGGTAGGCGGAGACCAGTCCGCTCCCCTCCCTGGCATGCCGCGCCTCGCACGCGTCCGCCGTCGCCCAGTCGCCGCTGAGCAGCGCGCTCAGCAGGGTCAGGGCCTCCGCCGAGGGTACGACGCTGCCGGGCACCCGGCAGTCGGTGCAGACGGCTCCGCCGGCCGCGATCGAGAAGAAACGGTTCGGACCGGGCATTCCGCACCGCGCGCAGTCCTCGAAGCTGGGGGCGTAGCCGTTGACGGCGAGGGAGCGCAGCAGGAACGCGTCGAGGATGAGGTGGGGCGCGTGCTCGCCCCGGGCCAGGGTGCGCAGTCCGCCGACGAGGAGGAGGTACTGCTGGACGGCGGGTTCGCCCTCGTGGTCGGTGAAGCGCTCGGCGGTCTCCAGCATCGCGGTGCCGGCGGTGTAGCGGGCGTAGTCGGTGACGATCCGGCCGCCGTACGGGGCGATGGTCTCGCTCTGCGTGCAGAGCGGCAGGCCGCGGCCGATCAGCTCGCTGCCGCGCGCGAAGAACTGCACGTCCACGTGGGAGAAGGGTTCGAGGCGGGCGCCGAACTTGGACTTGGTGCGGCGCACCCCCCGGGCGACGGCACGCACCCGGCCGTGGCCGCGGGTCAGCAGGGTGATGATCCGGTCGGCCTCGCCCAGTTTCTGCGTACGCAGTACGACGCCGTCGTCCCGGAACAAGCTCATGGACCCATTGTCGCCCACCGGCCCGCGAACGGGCCGGGGGTGCCTGCGGGCGCCCCTGCCGCCCCCTCTCACCCCCGGCGACGCCGGGAGGGCCCCGCGGCGCTCAGGAGGGCGTGCGGGCGGCTTCCGTGAGCAGTCGGGCGGTGTCCTCGGGGCAGATCCGCAGGGCGCGGCCCACGGTCGTCAGTACCTCGCGCTCGGCGGCGCCGTACGGGCCGTCGGCCAGCGCGATCCGGGCACCCTGGAGCAGCACCGACTCGCGGCCCGCCGGGACCAGGTGGTGGGCGAGCGGCGTGAGCACCTCGTGCAGCTCGATGGCGAGCGCCGCACCGCACGCCCCGGCGGCGCCGACGGCGTCGTCGTGGCCGATGTCGGCGGTCAGCACCTCCACGATGGTGAGGAGCTGCTCCTCCGAGCATTCGTCGAGCCCGGCGTCGCGGACGGTGTGCGCGGCGGTCTCCAGGGCGGTCCGGGGGGTGCCGCCCGAGGCCAGGACGGCGAGCGCGACCGTATGCACGGCCTCCCGGAGCATGGTGGAGAACCGGGTGGTGGTGGGGTGTTCCAGCGCCTCGGTGCCGAAGTGGGCGCCGCAGTCGGCGCACTCGACGACGGGGCCCGTCTCGCCGCGCCGCAGCAGCGGCACTCCGAGCACGGTGAGCCTGCGACGGCCGGTGAGGCGGCGGTAGTTGCGGTCCCCGCCGCAGTCCTGGCAGAAGAATTCGCCGTCGCCGACGACGTCCCACGCGGTGCGGAGGCCGTAGAGACCTGTTCTCAGGGCGCGTTGTCCTTTGGCTGACCGCACGTCGCACACCTCCGTAACGCTCCGGCAACATTGCCGTGTGTTGCACGTGATGTTAGCCACATGCGCGCGGCGGCGTCATCACCCTCACTGTCACAACACCCGGAAATGGCCGAACCCCGCCCGCCCGGAAGGGGCGGACGGGGTTCGGCGAACCGTGCTTCACCGGATCAACCGGACATGCGTACGGGGCGTACCCCCACAGGTCGCCCGGTCGGCGGCGAACCGGCCGGGAAGCCGGGCGACGGCGTCAACCGGCCATCGCGCGACCGGTGCCGCGGCACGGGGTCAGCGGCCCGCGCGGTTGACGGCGGAGACGACCGCCTTGAGCGAGGCCCGGGTGGTGTTGGCGTCGATGCCGATGCCCCACAGGACCTTGCCGTCGATCGCGCACTCGATGTAGGAGGCGGCCTGCGCGCTGGCGCCCTCGCTCATGGTGTGCTCGGTGTAGTCCAGCAGGCGCGCGTCGATGCCGATGCCCGCCAGCGCCTCGAAGAAGGCGGAGATCGGGCCGTTGCCCGTACCGGTCAGCACGGTGTCCACGCCGTCCACGGTCGCCTCGACGGTCAGCGTGTCCCGGCCGTCCTGCTCGGTGGTGGTCTGGCCCGAACGGATCTGGACCCGTCCCCAACGGGCGGCGGCGTCGTCGGTGTTGGGCAGGTACTCGTCCTCGAAGGCCGACCAGATCTGCGCCGGGGTGACCTCGCCGCCCTCGGCGTCGGTCTTGGCCTGGATGATCCGGGAGAACTCGATCTGCATCCGGCGCGGCAGGTCCAGCTTGTGGTCGTTCTTCAGGACGTACGCGATGCCGCCCTTGCCGGACTGCGAGTTGACGCGGATCACGGCCTCGTAGGAGCGGCCGACGTCCTTCGGGTCGATCGGCAGGTACGGGACGGCCCACTCGATCTCGTCGACGGTCCTGCCCCGGGCGGCGGCGTCGGCCTCCATGGCGTCGAAGCCCTTCTTGATGGCGTCCTGGTGGGAGCCGGAGAAGGAGGTGTAGACGAGGTCGCCCGCGTAGGGGTGGCGCGGGTGGACCTCCATCTGGTTGCAGTACTCGCTGGTGCGGCGGATCTCGTCGATCTGCGAGAAGTCGATCTGCGGGTCGACGCCCTGGGAGAAGAGGTTCATGCCCAGGGTGACCAGGTCGACGTTGCCGGTGCGCTCGCCCTGGCCGAACAGGCAGCCCTCGACGCGGTCGGCGCCGGCCATCAGCGCCAGCTCGGCGGCGGCGACGGCCGTGCCGCGGTCGTTGTGCGGGTGGACCGACAGGCAGACGAACTCACGGCGGGAGAGGTTGCGCGACATCCACTCGAACCGGTCCGCGTGCGTGGACGGCGTCGAACGCTCCACGGTGGCGGGCAGGTTGAGGATGATCTCGCGGCCCTCCTCCGGCTGCCACACGTCGCAGACGGCCTCGCAGACCTCCAGGGCGAAGTCCAGCTCGGTGTCGGTGAAGATCTCGGGGCTGTACTGGTAACCGAAGATCGTGTCGCCGCCCAGGATCTTCTCGGCGTACTCCATGACCAGCCGGGTGCCGTCGACCGCGATCTGCTTGACCTGCTCCTTCGAACCGCGGAAGACCACGCGGCGGAAGGTGGGGGCGGTGGCGTTGTACAGGTGGACGGTGGCCCGGTGCGCGCCGCGCAGCGACTCGATGGTCCGCTCGATCAGTTCCTCGCGGGACTGGGTCAGGACGGAGATCGTCACGTCCTCGGGGATCGCGCCCTCTTCGATGATGGAGCGTACGAACGCGAAGTCGGTCTCGCCGGAGGCCGGGAAGCCGACCTCGATCTCCTTGTAGCCCATCTTCACGAGCAGGTCGAACATCTCGCGCTTGCGGGCCGGGGACATCGGGTCGATCAGGGCCTGGTTGCCGTCGCGCAGGTCCGTGGAGAGCCACCGGGGCGCCACCGTGATCCGCTTGTCCGGCCAGGTGCGGTCGGGGATCTCGACCGCTTCGTACGGGCCGTACTTGTGGATCGGCATTCCGGAAGTCTTCTGGAGCTGCGTCGCGTTGGTGATCGGCGTGGGACGGCCGACAGAATTACCGGAAGTGTTCACGGTGGTCATGACGTGGGGCTCCTCGGGGTCCAGCTGGTGGGACGGCCGACTGTGTCGCTGCAGCACCAGACTCCGCGGGGAGGGGGTCGGCCTACGACTACAGGCCCTCGCCGCGGCAGCTAAGGAGAAGCAGCCCGAAACGCATGATGCGACGAGAGTAACCGAGAGGTGTGCGGGACGCCGGTCCGTATCAGTATGCGGGACCGTGCACACATGACGAGTAAACAGTGATGCATCACTCTATTTCGTCAATTGCCGTCGCAACCAGTGACAGAGCGATGACAGAGTGCCACAGTCATTTGCATGATCTCTCGATCCCACGACGGTTCCGGTATCCACCCCGTCTTCTGCACCATCGTTCCGCCGCACCTCCTCGACCAGTTGGCGCAGTCCGACGACCCCGCGGTCGCCGGACCCGCCCGGCGCACGCTCGACGCGGACGGCACGCGCCGCACCCTGCGGCACGCGGCCTCGCTGGCCGCCACCGCCCCGGCGCCGGCCACCGCGGGCGCCGTTCCCAGCAAGCCCCGCCGCACCCTCTACGACTGCCGCCACCACACCCTGCTGCCCGGACGCAAAGTCCGCGGCGAGGGCGACGAGCCCACCGGCGACGCCAGCGTCAACCGCGCGTACGCGGGCTTCGGCGCCACCTTCGACCTGCTGCTCTCCGCCTACGGCCGCAGCTCGCTCGACGGGAAGGGAATGCGGCTCATCGGCTCGGTCCACTACGACCGCGACTACAACAACGCCTTCTTCGACGGCCAGCAGATGGTCTTCGGCGACGGTGACGGCGAGATCTTCCTCGACTTCACCCTCTCCATCGACGTGATCGCCCACGAGCTGGCGCACGGACTCACCCAGCACACCGCCAACCTCGTCTACGAGGGCCAGGCCGGCGCGCTCAACGAATCCGTCTCGGACGTCTTCGGCTCCCTGGTCAAGCAGTACTCCCTGGGGCAGAGCGCCGAGCAGGCCGACTGGCTGATCGGCGCGGGGCTGCTCGCCCCCCGGGTCACCGGGGAGGGGCTGCGTTCACTGAAGGCGCCGGGCACCGCGTACGACGACGACGTGCTCGGCAAGGACCCGCAGCCCGCCTCCATGGAGGACTACGTCGAGACCGACGACGACAACGGCGGCGTCCACCTCAACTCCGGCATCCCCAACCGCGCCTTCTACCTCGCCGCGTCCGCCCTCGGCGGCAACGCCTGGGAGCGGGCGGGCCAGATCTGGTACGACGTGCTGACCGGCGGCGAGCTGACCGCGACGGCGGACTTCGCGGACTTCGCCCGGCTCACGGTGGCGGCGGCCCGCGACCGCTTCGGCGACGGGGACGAGCGCGAGGCCGTGATCAAGGGCTGGTCGGAAGTGGGCGTGCCGACCTCGTGAGCGGGTCAGTATGGGTCCCATGCGCATTCGAGTGAGCAGGACCGGCGGGTTCGCCGGCCTCTCCCGCCGGGGTGAGATCGACACGGCCGGGCGGGAGGACGCCGCCGCCTGGGAGTCCCTGGCCCGTTCCGCGCTCGCGGAGGGGGCCGGGTCCCCTCCGGCGGGAGTGCCGGACGGCTTCCGGTACACGATCACCGTGGACGGGCGGTCCGTGCACTGCGCGGACCCGCACCTGACCGACGACCAGCGCACGCTGGTCTCACGCGTCCTCGGCGAGGGGGCGTGAGACCGGCGGCGCGCCGATGCCGCTGACGGAAAGGCGGGCAGAAAGGCCGGCGGGGCGGCTCAGAAGCCGAGCTTGCGCAGCTGCTTCGGGTCGCGCTGCCAGTCCTTGGCGACCTTGACGTGCAGGTCGAGGAAGACCGGCGTGCCGAGCAGCGCCTCGATCTGCTTGCGGGACTTGGTCCCGACGTCCTTCAGCCGCTGCCCCTTGGGGCCGATGATGATGCCCTTCTGGCTGGGGCGCTCGATGTAGACGTTGGCGTGGATGTCCAGCAGCGGCTTGTCCGCGGGACGGTTCTCGCGGGGCAGCATCTCCTCGACGACGACCGCGATGGAGTGCGGCAGCTCGTCGCGTACGCCTTCGAGCGCGGCCTCACGGATCAGCTCCGCGACCATGACCTGCTCGGGCTCGTCGGTGAGGTCGCCCTCCGGGTAGAGCGGCGGGCTCACCGGCAGCAGCGGGGCGATCAGGTCGGCGAGCAGCCCGACCTGCTCGTCCTTGACCGCCGAGACCGGCACGATCTCGGCCCATTCGAAGCCGAGCTCCTGGCCCAGCTGGGAGACGGCCAGCAGCTGTTCGGCGAGCGCCCGGGAGTCGACCAGGTCCGTCTTGGTGATGACGGCGATCTTCGGGGTCTTCTTGATGGCGGCGAGTTCCTTGACGATGAACTTGTCGCCGGGGCCGAGCTTCTGGTCGGCGG
This sequence comes from Streptomyces sp. NPDC060184, assembly GCF_042728795.1. Taxonomy (NCBI): domain Bacteria; kingdom Bacillati; phylum Actinomycetota; class Actinomycetes; order Kitasatosporales; family Streptomycetaceae; genus Streptomyces; species Streptomyces sp. NPDC060184. The sequence continues at coordinate 41,224 of NZ_JBHWYX010000039.1, read as the reverse complement.
GCAGGCAGAAGCCGATGACGTCGACCTCGGCCCAGGTGGTCCGCACGACGTCGTTCAGCCGCTCGCCGAGCAGGGTGCGCGGCTTGTGGAGTCCCGGGGTGTCGACCAGGATCAGCTGCGCGTCGTCACGGTGCACGATGCCGCGCACGGTGTGCCGGGTGGTCTGGGGGCGGTTGGACGTGATCGCCACCTTCTGCCCGACCAGAGCGTTCGTGAGGGTGGACTTGCCCGCGTTGGGGCGGCCCACGAAGCAGGCGAAACCGGCCCGGTGGGGGGCGGTGTCCGTGGCCTGCCGCGCAGCGGCTTCGGGGTTCGGTCGAGCGCTCATGGCGCCCATTGTCCCCGATCGCGGCGGCGCGGTGCACAACGGCCGCCCGCCCGGCCCGGCGACGCGTGCGCCCGGGCCCTCGCACGGCCACCCGCGGTGGCGCCCGGGATAGCGTGCCCTTCATGCTCGTCGCCCGCTCCGCAGCCCTCTTCGTCGTCGCCGCCCTCTTCGAGATCGGGGGCGCCTGGCTGATGTGGCAGGGCATCCGCGAGCACCGGGGCTGGGCCTGGATCGGCGCGGGAGTGATCGCCCTCGGGGTGTACGGGGCGGTGGCGACGCTGCAGAGCGACGACAACTTCGGCCGCATCCTCGCCGCTTACGGCGGGGTCTTCGTGGCCGGCTCGATCGCCTGGGGCATGGTCGCGGACGGCTACCGCCCGGACCGCTGGGACATCGCGGGCGCGTTGATCTGCCTCGCCGGCATGGCCGTGATCATGTACGCGCCCCGGGGGCACTGACCCGATCACGGCCGACCCGCCTCACTCGGAAGGCGTCCGGGACGTGGGCGAAGTCACGGTGTCACCCCGCGGTGACCCGCACCCGCACGTTCCCGTCCGGTCCCGCGAGGAACACCGGGGTGTCCGCCCCGCCGAGGTCGCGCACCGCCGCCCGGTCCGCGTCGGAGGGGGCCTCGGCGTCCGAGACCACGGCTGCGGCCTCCAGCGAGGTGGCCCCGCTGGCCACGGCCATCGCGACGGCGGTCTGGAGGGCGCTGAGCCGCAGCGACTCCAGGGCCACCGTGCCCGCCACGTACGTACGTCCCGTCTCGTCCCGTACGGCCGCGCCCTCCGGCACTCCGTTGCGGGCGCGGGCGCTGCGCGCCAGCGTGACGATCTTGCGGTCCTCGGCCCCGAGGTCGGTGCTGTCAGTCATGTGCCGAGCATACGAACCGTGTGGCACGCGCCTCATCCCGGTACCGGGTACATCGCGTCGCGCCGCCCCTCCGGGGAGGCGAGCCACTTGAGCCGTTCCTCGGTGCCGGTGCCGGGCAGCGGGGTGTGCAGCACGATCGCCAGGTCCGGACGGGCGGGCACCCGCAACTGGGTGGACTCCACCTGGAGCGTTCCGGCCGTCGGATGCTCCAGTTCCTTGCGCATCTGCCCGCCGGGTGCGATGTCGCGCTGCTCCCAGAGCGCGGCGAACTCGGGGCTCGCCTCCTTCGCCTCGGCGACGACGGCCTGGAAACCCTCGTCCTCCGGGTTCTCCGAGCAGCCGGCGCGGAACTGCGCGACGACCTGCGGGGCGATCTGCTCCCAGGTCGTCGCGCGGGACCGGTAGACGTCGTCGGTGAAGAAGGAGATCAGGCAGTTCTGCACGATGCCGGGGCGCAGCCCGAGGACGAGGGAGGCGGCGTCGTTGTAGAGGACGACGTTCCAGTACCGGTCCATGATGTGCGCCGGGAACGGCATCCACGCGTCGATGAGCCGCCGCAGCCCGTCGCACATGTCGGCGTCCGCCGGATCGACCTCGGGGGCGGGCGGGTTGAGCCCGGCCAGGACGTACAGGTGGCGGCGCTCCGCGCTGGTGAGCCGCAGGACGCGCGCCACCGAGTCCAGCACCTGCGGGGAGACGGTGATGTCGCGCCCCTGCTCCAGCCACTGGTACCAGGAGACCCCGACACCCGCGAGGACGGCGACCTCCTCCCGGCGCAGCCCCGGGGTGCGACGGCGCGCACCGCCGTCGGGGAGCCCGGCGAGGGCCGGGGTGACCCGCGCCCGGCGGCTCATCAGGAACTCCCGCAGCTCGGCGAGCCGGTGGGCCTTGGTGCTGTCCGTCGTCGAGCGGGCCGGTGTCGCCACGTCACTCCCCCTGGGTCTGCGCACGGTGCCGACCGGGCGGGCGCCGCCTGGTCATCGCCAACTGGTGGTCGTACCAACAGGATAAGGAGCGTCTCCCCACCCCCGTCGCGTGCGACCGAAGGTTGGGACATGGCGATCGAATCCCCTCCCGAGGCCACCGGCACCCCCGGTCCCGCCGCCCCCTCCCTCCCGCACACGACCCGTCCCGCCCGGCTCTCCGGCCGGTCCCGGCTGATCCTCATGGTCCTCTGCGCCGCCCAGTTCATGGTGGCGCTCGACTTCTCCGTACTGAACGTGGCGCTGCCCGCGCTCGGTACCGACCTCGGGCTGAGCACCGCCCAGCTCCAGTGGGCCGTCACCGCCTTCGCCCTCCCCTCCGGCGGATTCCTGCTGCTCTTCGGGCGGGTCGGCGACCTCTACGGGCGGCGCCGGCTCTTCCTCGCCGGTCTGGTCGTGTTCGGCGCGGCCTCGCTGCTGGCCACGCTCGCCTGGAACCCGGCGGCCTTCCTCGCCGGACGCGCCCTGCAGGGCCTCGGCGCCGCCGCGATCGTACCCACCGGGATGTCGCTGCTGACCACCACGTTCAAGGAGGGCCCTGAGCGCGACCGGGCGCTGGGCATCAGCGGCACGCTGCTCTCCCTCGGCTTCACCGTGGGCATGGTGGCGGGCGGCGTCCTCACCGACACGCTGGGCTGGCGCTCCACCATGGGCCTGCTGGCGCTCGCCTCGGCGGGCGTCCTGACCCTGGCCCCGAAGGCGCTGGCGGAGTCCCGTACCCCGCAGCGGCCCCGGCTGGACGTACCGGGCGCGGTCACCGTCACGGGCGGGCTGCTGGCCCTGATCTACGCCCTGTCGACCGCCGCCCAGGACGGCTTCGGGCACACCGACGTCCTGGTCGCGCTGGTCCTCGGGGTGGCGCTGCTGGTGACGTTCGCGGTGGTGGAGTCGCGGGCCGCCGAACCGCTGGTCTCGCTGCCGATGCTGCGCCGCCGGACCGTGGCGTTCGGCAACCTCGGCGGGCTGCTGACCTTCGCGCTGATGTCCACCGTGGTCTTCGTGCTGACGCTCTACCTCCAGGACGTCCTGGGCCTGTCGGCCTTCGCCACCGGGCTGGTCTTCGGGGTGCAGGGCCTGCTGTCGGCGGTGGCCGGTACGTACGCCCCCCGGGTCATCGGCCGCTTCGGCGCCCGCCGCACCCTGGTCGGCTCGCTGCTCGGCCAAGGCGCCTTCGTCGCCCTGCTGCTGGCCCTGGGCGCGCACAGCGGGGTGCTGGTCGCCACGGTCGGCGTCTCGCTGGCGAGCATGTGCCACCTGGGCGCCATCGTGAGCTACGGCCTCGCGGTGACCTCCGGCGTCCCCGACGCCGAACAGGGCCTGGCCACCGGCCTGGTCACCACCACCCAACAGGTCGGCCTGACCCTCGGCATCCCTCTGCTGGGCGTCCTCGCCACCACGCAGGGCGAACTGTTCACGGGCGTCCGCACCGTCATGGCGCTCGACGCGGCGCTGCTGCTGGTCGGCGCGGTGGTCGTGGCGGCGGGGCTGCGGCGGCGGGGGTGAGGTGGGGCGGGGCCGGCCCACCCACCTCGGATGAACGGCCCCTGACCAGGCCATCGGTCAGGGGCCGTCGGGGTGTCAGTGCCACCTGGCAGACTCCGCCGGTATGAGCGATCAGGTGAGTCTGAGAGAGGTCGAACTCGGAGATCTGGAAGTGTTCCTGGCTCAGGAGCACGATCCCGAGTCCGCACGGCGGTCGAAGTTCCCACCCCGGGAACGGGATGCCTTCATGACCCACTGGAAGACGAAGGTTCTCGGCGATCCCACCGTCTTCGTGCAGGCCATCACCGTCGACGGAGAACTGGCGGGCAACGCGGTGGCCTGGTGGCACGAGGAGCGGCGCTTCATCGGGTACTGGCTCGGCAGGGCGTACTGGGGCCGGGGTATCGGCACCCGGGCGCTGGCCCTGTTCCTGGAACGGGAACCCGCCCGCCCCCTGTACGCCGATCCCTACGCCGGGAACACCGGCTCGGTGCGCCTCCTGGAGAAGCACGGATTCCGGCGCACCGGGACCGTCCGGTACGGCGAGAACGAGCACATCATGCTGGTGCTGGACGGGGGCCCCGAGCAGGCCGGGTCGTAGCTTCCGGGCCGGCTCCGGCGGGGCCGGTACCGTGCCTTCGGCCCACGGCCGGACGTTGCCGCGTACAGGGCTACCGCTGGCGTACGGGCCTGGTCATGGAGGCAAACACAGGGGAGTCGGAGAACGGCTGCTGGTCGCCGACCTTCCGGTAACCCCAGGCTTCGTACCTGGCGAGGACGGCGCCGTTCCCAGCCGCCGGGTTGACGAGGAGAGTGACGCGCTCTTCCTTGCGCTGAGCAAGCCATGCCTCGTGAATCTGCCAGGCAACGCCGCGCCCTCGCCAAGGCTTGCGCACCACGATCTCGTTCAGGGCAACGGTACGGGTGCCGTCCTCTTCTGCGTATCCGTCCGGCAAAGGTGTGGTCATCGCGGCCCACCAGCGGGTGTCAGGGCCGAGTGGCACACCGAACGCGAACCCGACAGGCCTGCCGTCCTCGTAGCCGACGGTTGCGGCCCAGCCCGGCCGTGACGCGTAGCTGCTCAGCCGTTCGTCAAATCGCGCGACGTCGTAAAATGGCCCGGTGAGTCCGAAGTCGTGGTGCCGGACCTCGACATGGATGTCCAGGAGGGCCTGCCGGATCTCGGGGAGCCGGTCTGCGGCGTAGTGGTGGATCTCGACGGTCACAGGAGGCCCTTTCTTCTGCCGTACTGCTCTTTCCAGGATTCCGTTGCCTGAGCCCGGGGGGCACGGCCGGCCAGCTCGCGGCTGAACGTGCCGAGCAGTCTTTCGATGCGCCCGGTCAGTGAATCACTCACGGGATCTTGCAGTACAGAGGTGGCAGTCGAACAGGCCAGCTCCACATCGCCCTGGCGAAGTTGGGAAAGCGCCAGGTGCGTGGAGTAGAACCACCGGTTCCTGACGTAGGCGGGACGCAATTCACCCAGGGTTCGATGGAAATGAGCTTCGGCCTCGTCGTGGCGGCCAAGCCGGGACATGGCGAGCCCTGACAGGCCGCTCAACTCGGACTGATCGTAGAAGGCCATCCACGTGGGCCGCAGCTCGCTCTTGTCCGCTCGGAGGAAGGCGTCGACGGCGCTGTCCAGACTGCGCCTTGCCGAACGCTCGTCGCCCGCTTCCGCCTGAACTCCTGCGAGCCGCGCTGCCGCGAGCGATCGGGCGAGCGGGTCCCTCCGGCAGGTGGAGGATGCCCGTCCGGCTTCCGCTGCGGCCAGAGCGTCGTGTGGGCTCTTCTTCTGAGTCGAGAGCACCGCTGCGTGTCCCCAGAGCCGCAGCTGGATGTCCGCGTTGCCCGAGAGACCGGCCAGCCGCATGGCCCGTTCGAAGTGGCCCTCCGCCCGGTCGGGCTGGTAAGCGTCGAGGGCTGCCCACATGGCGGTGCCGGTGAACGCCGCAGCGAGGTAGTACAGCCGCTGGCGGACACGCTGGCTGGCGGAGCCGACCGCTTGCAACTCCATGGCGTGGTGGGCGAAGGCTACAGCTCTGGTCTCAAGGCTGACCGTGCCGCCGTGAGAGTTGTCGGCGGCCACGAGCCCCGCGAACGCGGCATCGAGGCGGTCCACATCAGCCATGCCGATGCGGGGGCCCGGAGTGGGCGGAAGGGCAGCTGCGGCGGCGATCCCCGCTGCCGCGCCGGCGAAGGTGCGTCGCAGCACGCTTTCCTCCGATGGGGTAGGGCTGGGCTGGTCAAACCCTAAGTCCTTGATCGAGCAGTCGAAGACGTGCTCCAGGGCGACCCGGGTGCGACCGATCGGGCGGCGCGTACGGCCGTGGAGCAGGTTCCAGATCGTACGAACAGACACGTTCCCGGTGCTGCCCGTGATCTGCCGCAGCGCGACATTCATCTCCTCGGCCAACTGTTCCTGCGTGTAGCCGAGTTCGATCATCTTCTGCGCGAGCGCCCGGTTGGGGGTCATGCGGCCGACCGTACCGCGTCGCCGTTCGTTATGTCGCAAATCTGAAAGGTAAAGATTTCCGGTTCTCTGCACCAAGTCCGCGCAGCACTCTTCGTGTTGAACCTCCGACGGGAGTCGTTGAATGAAGCGGAAGCACCTCCTGACCCCTTATCCGGCCGCACCGGGAAAGGCACCGTATGAGCCGGTTCCGAAGCACGTCCTGTAGTGCTACTGCCTCCCGCGAAGGAGCACCGCACCCTCGCGGCGCGACCAGCCTGGGCATGGCGACATCTTCACCGTTCTCCTTCCGGCACCGATACGTGGCTGTTGTCCCTCGGGACACCTGGCTGGTGCGCGAGCAGCGTCACTTGGTCGCGGAGCGTCTGACGCAGTGGGGCATCGGCGGCAGCAGTTCGGCCGACGCCGTCCTGATCGTGAGCGAACTCCTGTCCAACGCGATGCTGTACGGGCAGTCGAACGAGATCAGCATGTCCATCTCGTCCTCACCGTGGGAGACCCGCATCGAAGTCGACGACCGCACGCCGGGCACGTGGCCGGCGCGAGCCTGCGCGACGGATGAGGACGAGAACGGGCGGGGACTCCTCCTCGTGAAGGCGCTGAGCGACGCGTGGGGCATCAGCGAGAACGGGGCCGTCGTCTGGTGCACCGTCTCCACGGGTGCCGTCTTCGTGCCCGTACCGAGCGCCGCGCGCTCGCCGCGCCCAACCACTTCCGCAGCGGACCTCACCGGCCCACTCGACGGCAGGACGCCATGAGCCAGCCCCCATCCCGGACATTGCCTCCGGCTTGCCGTATGCGTGGCCTCGCCTGGATACCGAACGAGCACGGCGACGTCCTGACCGTGCTGGTGAACGCCAGGAGGAGGGACGGGTACCACCTGCTTCCGGGCGGCCCGGTCGACGACTACGAGTCGAGCCTCATCTCGATGGCCTACAACGTCCGGCACCAGACGGGTATCGAGCCGTTGCCGCTCGGGCTCCTCGGAACCGACTGGGTGCCGCGCCTCCCGGTCGAGCTGGGGGTTGAGGCCATGGGCCAGGACTTCGTCTACCTCTGTGCACCGGTCAGCAGCGACACCGACATCGCTCCGCCTCGGGCACCGGAGGGCGGCGAGTTGGAGGTGTCGGGGTACGCGTGGCTCAACCCCGAGACGGCCCGCACCTGCATGAGCCCGAACCAGTACCGCCGGTTCCGCTGGATGTGGAGCGCGTGGAGGAGCAGCTCCATCGTCGTGCTCCAGGGCGGGCGTCCGGCACTCGGTGAACCCAGTGGGGCGAGGCTCTGATCCCCCACTCCGACACGGAGCCTGGTACGCCCCCGGCCCCTGAGCCGCCCGCAGTCGGCCGCCCTCGGGCCTGACCCCGGCCAGGCCGTCGACGTTCAGCCTGCCCATCACCCAGCCGCACTGACGACCCCAGACTCCCTGGCGCGGGGTCACCTTCAACCCGTCTTCTCCGCGACAGTCCCGCGCCCGGGCTGCACCACCCCGAACGGCTACCCGATACAGGAGGAAACCAGTGACGAATACGTTGCTCCGTGAGGCGTTCCCCCTCACCCCGCCGGGGGGACGCACCCCCTTCAGCGCCGAGGCACCGTCCGCGCCGGAGACCCGGCCGTGGGCCCTACGCTTCGCCCGCACCCCGGACTCCACCGGAGCAGTCGCTCTGCCGGCGCACGTCTACGACACGGACCGGCAGGTCAACGTGTCGTACGACGGGGGTGTGCTGACCGCCATGGCGAACACGCACACGGCGACGATCCCGGACGGCGACATCAAGAACCCGCCGCCGCTGGACGAAGGACCGAAGGACTGATGGCCGCGCCCGTCCTGATCGTTGCAGCCTCCGACGACTGGCCGACGGACAAAGTCGTCATGGAGCTGGACCGCCGCGGCGTCGAGGTGTTCCGCATGGACACCTCCGATTTCCCGCAGCACCTCGCCCTGTCCGGAAGGATCGGCCAGGAGCGGGGCTGGACGGGCGAACTCGCCACCGAGCATCGGATGGTGGAGATGTCCCGGGTCGGCGCGGTGTACTACCGCGCCCCCGGGGCGTTCCAGTTCCCTGTGGGGATGTCCGGCCCGGAGGAGAGATTCGCCGCATCACAGGCCCGCGCCGGTCTCGGAGGTGTGCTGTCGGCGCTGGAGTGCCGTTGGGTGAACTATCCGGCGGCCATGGCGCGCGCCGAGTACAAGCCGGTGCAACTCGCCGCCGCACGTGCGAGCGGACTCAGTATCCCGGCCACCCTCATCACGAACCGCGCGGAGGACGTGCGGACCTTCGCCAAGGAGATTGGCCGGCCCATCGTGTGCAAGCCCGTCGCCTCGCCAGTCCTGATCGAGGGCGGCCAGCTCAAGTCGGTCTACACGCGACGTGTAGAAGATGCCGACCTGGCCGACCTACGGGGCATCAACACGACAGCGCACCTCTTCCAGTCCTGGATCGACAAGGACCACGAAGTGCGGCTCACCATGGTCGGCGGCCGTGCCTTCGCCGCCGCCATCCACGCCGGCAGCGCCGCCGCGCACGAGGACTGGCGCAGCGACTACGGGTCATTGACCTACACCACCACTACGGTGCCCGAGGACGTCGCGCAGGGGATGCGACGGCTGATGGCTCGCCTGCAACTTCGCTACGGCGCCGCAGACTTCGTGGTGGGTCCGGACGGCCGATGGACGTTCCTGGAGGTCAACCCGTGCGGTCAGTGGGACTGGATTCAAGGCCACACGGGTCTCCCCATCGTCGAGGCCATCGTTGACGACCTGACAGGAGGATCGTGATGCATTGGAAACCGCACGCTGCGGCTCTCGCGGCCGAGGTTGCCCATCCGGGCTCGGACTGGTGGCTGCCCGTAGCAAGTACGCCGCGACACCAGTTCGTGGAGCGGTGGTTCACCGCCGGGCCGGGCGGTTGGACCGCCGTGGACGGTTCGGACGACGAAGAGGCATGGGCGGCGGCCTCGTACTCGGACACGACCCTGGTCACGCAGATCGGGCCCGTGCACGCCGACCACACCCAGACCGGTCTGACTGTCACCGGGCATCCCACATCGTCTTCCACCCATCCGAGTCTCGTCGTCACCATGCTTCGGCACGGCCGGCTCATCCCCGGGGTCCGATTTCTGGACCTCGCCACCGGTTCCGGGTACAGCGCAGCCCTGGCCTGCCAACGGCTTGGCGATCAGCTCGTCACCACCCTGGACGTCGACCCGTACCTCACCCTTGCCGCTGGTGACCGCCTCCACCGCGCGGGCCTCCACCCGCAGGTGGTGAGGGCGGACGCCACCACTGCGGCGCTACCGGGAGAGTTCGACCGGATCGTGTCCATGGTGTCCGTGCCGCGCGTCCCCGCAGAGTGGTTGACGGCTCTCGCACCCAGCGGGCGACTCGTGACGACGATCGCCGGCACGGGCCTGATCGTCACCGCTGACAGGAATCGGGACGGTTCGGCGTCGGGGCGCGTCGAATGGGACCGGGCGGCGTTCATGAAGGCCCGCAGCGGGACCGACTACCCGCCCGCGCTCGACGATCTGTTCATCACGGCCAGTACGGAGCACGGAGATGTTGCCGTGTCCCCGCTCCCCGTGCTCGACGTCGTGCAGGCATGGGAGGTGTGGTCGATGCTCACTCTGACCACGCCCGGCATCGAGCACCGCACCGGAACGGCGGAGGACGGCAGTCGCATGACGTGGATGCTCCACCCCGACGGTTCCTGGGCACGCGCGCGTACGGCGAAGGGAGAGCGCACCGCCACCGTTCACCAGGGTGGCCCTCGACGCCTGTACGACCTGCTGGACAGCATCCGGTGGCGGTGGATCGAGCAAGGCGAACTCCCGGTCTACGGAGCGAAGGTCACCATCACCCCTGACGGCGAGACCACGTTCACTCGCGGGGGGTGGGGCATCACTCTGTGACCCGGCGCCATGTCCGGCAGACTGGATCGGACCGACGAGGAGGAGGTTCCCGGTGGACGACGAACCCTTGGAGGAGTGGGCCGATCGGCGAGAACGGCGAAGGCCCGAGGTCGGTGAGCGGCGGACGGTTCCGCTCGGAAACGACGTAGGGCGCGGGGCGCACGTCGATCCTGACACACCACGCGCTGTTCAAGTGTGGGACGGGCATCAGTGGGTTCCGGAAGGTGTCGCCGAGGACTACTCCGCCACAGGCCGGGAGACCGCCGAGGACATCTCATCCCGGGCAGAGCGGGTTGATCTTCCGACGTTCGGGAGGCTCCCTACGGCGCCGGAACCGTACCGGCCGACGATCCCGTTCTACCGACCGGACCGTCGTTCGTGATGTCCGCGCCCGAACTCACGAGTGGTACCCCGGACCGGTTCCGCTCCGGGGTACCACTCGTGATCATGGCTACGAGCGCACAAGTTGGGCAAGGCGCGGCTGAGAACGGCTCGGCGCCCCCGGTACGTTCACCGGGGGCGCCGAGGACCACCCCACACTCAAGCCCGGTCCAGCCGGAGCCTCTCCGCCCGGGGCAGCCCCGCCACCACCAGGTCGTAACTGTCCTCGACCAGCTCGCGGACCAGTTTGGCGGGGAGGTCGCCGACCGTGACGGTGTTCCAGTGGCGCTTGTTCATGTGCCAGCCGGGGACGATCGCCGGGTACTCCTCGCGCAGGCGCACCGCTTCGTCCGGGTCGCACTTGAGGTTGACGGTGAGCGGGCGGGCGTCCAGGGTGCTGAGCGCGAACATCTTGCCGAGCACCTTGAAGACCGAGGTCTCCGGCGTGAAGGGGAACTCCTCCACGGCCTCGTTGAAGTCCAGGCAGAAGGCCCGCAGTTGTGCGCCGTTCATTCCGACTCCCTTTCCCCTGCTCCGACGTGGACCACTCCGATTCCGGACACCCCGGCCCCGGACACTCCGGCCCCGGACAGCCCGGCCCCGGTCACTCCGCCTTCGCCTCCCCCTCCGGCTCCGCCTCCGACCCCTCGGCCTCCGGCTCCACCAGCACCGTGACGATCTTGTTGCGGCGCCCCGCCGTGGCCTCCGCCGTCAGCCGCAGCTCGCGGCCGTCCGGGAGGCTGATGACCGCCGTCGCTCCGGCGATCGGGACGCGGCCCAGCGCCTTGGCGAGGAGGCCGCCGACCGTCTCGACGTCCTCGTCGTCGTACGCGTCGAAGCCGAAGAGCCGGCCGAGGTCGCCGATGTCGAGGCGGGCGGTCACCCGGTAGCAGCCGTTCTCCAGCTCCTGGACGGGCGGCAGCTCACGGTCGTACTCGTCGGTGATCTCGCCGACGATCTCCTCCAGGATGTCCTCGATGGTCACGATGCCGGCCGTGCCGCCGTACTCGTCGATGACGACGGCGACGTGGTTGCGGTCCTGCTGCATCTCGCGCAGCAGGTCACCGGCGTTCTTCGTGTCGGGGACGAACGCGGCGGGCCGCATCGCCGTGGAGACGAGGTCGGCCTCGGAGTCGCGGTTGATGTGGGTCTTGCGGACCAGGTCCTTGAGGTAGACGATCCCGACGATGTCGTCCTCGTTCTCCCCGGTGACCGGGATCCGGGAGAACCCGGAGCGCAGCGCGAGGGTGGTGGCCTGGCGGATCGTCTTGTACCGCTCGATGACGACCAGGTCGGTGCGGGGCACCATCACCTCGCGGACGAGGGTGTCGCCCAGTTCGAAGACGGAGTGCACCATGCGGCGCTCGTCGTCCTCGATCAGCGACTCGGCCTCCGCGAGGTCGACCAGAGCGCGCAGCTCCGCCTCGCTGGCGAACGGTCCCTTGCGGAACCCCTTGCCGGGGGTGAGGGCGTTGCCGATGAGGATCAGCAGCTGCGGGATCGGGCCCATGATCCTGGCCAGCGGCAGCAGGACGTACGCGGCGGCGGTCGCCGTGTTCAGCGGGTGCTGGCGGCCGATGGTGCGGGGCGAGACGCCGATGGCGACGTAGCTGACGAGGACCATGACCCCCATCGCGACGGCCAGCGCCTCCCAGGTCTCGGAGAGTTCCTGGAGGCAGGCGTACGTGACGAGGACGCCGGCCGCCATCTCGCAGGCGACCCGCACGAGCAGGGCGACGTTGAGGTAGCGGGTCGGGTCGGAGGCGACCTGCGCGAGTTTGTCGCTGCCGCGCCGTCCGGCCCGGACCGCCTCGGCGGCCCGGAAGCTGGACATGCGGGCGATGGCGGTCTCGGCGCAGGCGGCGAGCCAGCCGACGATCACCAGCAGGACGGCTCCGGCGACGAGGGGAAAGCTCACGAGACCGTGGGAGCCGGGGAGGGTCCGGTCAGCCCGCGCTCGCCCCGCCAGCCGTCCACGATGGCGGCCTGGAGGCCGAACATCTCGGCCTTCTCGTCGGGCTCCTCGTGGTCGTACCCGAGCAGGTGCAGCACTCCGTGGACGGTGAGGAGCTGGAGCTCTTCGTCCATGGAGTGCCGCGTCTCGGCCTCTTCACCCTGCCGCTTCGCGACCTCCGGGCAGAGCACGATGTCACCGAGGAGGCCCTGCGGGGGCTCCTCGTCGTCCTTCGACGGCGGACGGAGCTCGTCCATCGGGAAGGACATGACATCGGTCGGGCCGGGGAGGTCCATCCACTGGATGTGGAGCTGCTCCATGGCGTCGGTGTCCACCACGATCACCGAGAGTTCGGACAGCGGGTGGATCCGCATCCGGGCGAGGGCGTAGCGGGCGATGTCGAGGATCGCCTGCTCGTCGACCTCGGTTCCGGACTCGTTGTTGACGTCGATCGACATGGTGCGCTGAAACTACTTCCCGTTGGTACCGGCTCGGTCGTCGTACTTCTCGTACGCGTCGACGATACGGCCGACGAGCTTGTGCCGGACGACATCCTGGGACGTGAGCCGGGAGAAGTGGACGTCCTCGACGCCGTCGAGGATCTCCTGGACCTGCCGGAGACCGCTCTTGGTGCCGTTCGGGAGGTCGACCTGGGTGATGTCACCGGTGATGACGATCTTCGAGTCGAAGCCGAGGCGGGTGAGGAACATCTTCATCTGCTCGGCGCTGGTGTTCTGGGCCTCGTCCAGGATGATAAAAGCATCATTCAGAGTACGGCCGCGCATGTATGCGAGGGGCGCCACCTCGATCGTGCCCGCGGCCATCAGGCGCGGGATCGAGTCGGGGTCGAGCATGTCGTGCAGCGCGTCGTAGAGCGGGCGCAGGTACGGGTCGATCTTGTCGAAGAGCGTGCCGGGCAGGAAGCCGAGCCGCTCCCCCGCCTCGACGGCGGGCCGGGTCAGGATGATGCGGCTGACCTGCTTCGACTGGAGCGCCTGGACCGCCTTCGCCATGGCGAGGTAGGTCTTGCCGGTGCCCGCGGGGCCGATGCCGAAGACGATGGTGTGCTTGTCGATGGCGTCGACGTACCGCTTCTGGTTGAGCGTCTTGGGCCGGATGGTGCGCCCGCGGTTGGAGAGGATGTTCTGCGTGAGCACCTCGGCGGGGGTCTCGCCCCGCGGGTCGCCCTCGCCGTTGCCGGACGCCCTGAGCATGGCGATCGAGCGTTCCACTGCGTCCTCCGTCATCGGCTGCCCGGTGCGGAGCACCAGCACCATCTCGTCGAACAAGCGCTGGATGAGGGCGACGTCGGCGGGGTCGCCCGTAGCGCTTATCTCGTTTCCCCGGACATGGATGTCGGCGGCCGGGAACGCCGTTTCGATCACGCGCAGCAGCGAGTCGCCCGATCCCAGGAGCATCACCATGGGGTGAGCGGCCGGAATCCTGATGTGGGCACGCGCCTGTGGCCGTGTGGGTGACTGAGTCATGGGCCGGCCCTCGGGCCTGCGCATACCTCCTGTTGCGGGGTTCTCGCCGGTCGACAACCTCTGTGTCCAGCCTACGACTCCGCGCCGACAACGCCGAGGGCTTTTGCGCCCCGTTCTCCGGCACGGGGACGGGGCGCACCATGGTGCTTCAGGGCGCCCGGAAGCCGATGGTGGGCACCGCGCGGCGCAGTGGCCAGGGGCGGGCGGCGGCGGGCAGCAGGCGCTCCAGGAAGGCGTACCGCTCCAGGGCGGCCGGGTCCTGGGCCTCGAAGGTGCGTACCTGCTGCCACCAGGCGGCGATCTCGGCCCAGCCGGGGGCGGAGAGCGAGCCGCCGAACTCCTGTACGGAGAGGGCGGCGGTGAGGCCGGCGAAGGCGAGGCGGTCGGCGAGCGGCCAGTCCGCGAGGGTGCCGGTGACGAACCCGGCGACGAAGACGTCCCCGGCGCCGGTGGGGTCGAGGGCCGCCACGTCGATGGCGGGGACCTCGGCGGTGGTGCCGGTGGCCGCGTCCACGGCGTAGGCGCCCTCCGCGCCGAGGGTGACCACGGCGAGCGGTACGTGGTCGGCCAGCGCGTGGGCGGCGGCGCGGGGGGTGTCGCGGCCGGTGTAGCGCATGGCCTCCTCCGCGTTGGGCAGGAAGGCGGCGCAGTGCGCGAGGTCGGGGAGGGCGGCTAGGTCCCAGCGGCCGGTCTCGTCCCAGCCGACGTCGGCGAAGATCTGGGCGCCGTGCCGGGCCGCCGCGGCGACCCAGGGTTCGCTGCGGCCGGGGGTGAGCGAGGCGACGGCCGCGCGGGCGCGGGGCGGGCAGTGCGGGAAGGGGCGGCATTCCGTACCGGGGGCGGCGGCCGGGAGCGGGGCCTCGTGGCCGTGCGAGACCATCGTGCGCTCGCCCTCGTACGCCATGGAGACGGTGACGGGCGAGTGCCAGCCGGGGACGGTGTGCGACATCGACAGGTCGATGCCCTCGCCCTGTTCGAGGGCGTCCCAGCAGTACTCGCCGTAGTGGTCGTCGCCGAAGGCGGCGGCGAGCGAGGTGCGCAGGCCGAGGCGGGCGAGGGCGGTGGCCATGTTGGCGACGCCGCCGGGGCTGGAGCCCATGCCCCGGGCCCAGGACTCCGTACCGCGCACGGGGGCGCTGTCCAGGCCGGTGAAGACGATGTCGAGGAAGACGGTGCCGGTCAGGAAGACGTCGCAGGCCGGGTCCTCGGGGACGCGCAGCCCCACCAGTGGATCGACGGCTGGGCTGCTCTCCGTGCTCATCTCGCGCTCCCCGGGCGTGTGGTGCCGTGTTGACGTGCCGCGCTGACGTGTCGAGTCGTGCCGACGCGGTCCGCGGGCTCTCCGGTGCGCTCCGTCGGCGCTCTGCGCCGACGTGCTCCGCGACCCTGCGGAATCCGGTCAGTCTGCCCGATTCACGGGTGCTTCCGCAGGCCACACACGCCTTCGCACCCCTGCGGTCGACCTGGGCGAACCTCGACCGCTACCCCCATGACACGGCAGCAAACACAGAAGTGGCGCGGATCACATAATCCCGCCTTTCGATCACCTGTGCGTGCTTGATACAAATTGCCCGGCGAACACGATCGGGTACGAAGACCGGGGAACCGCCCTTCTCCCCCCATTTCTCGCGTCACCCTGGTGCTCCCCCACCTCTCTTCACCCGTGCCCCACCTCTCCCCCCACCTCCCTGCCGGCCTCCGGCATGTCTTCAGGAACGCCCATGTCCTCGCGCCCTCGCGCCGCGTGGCCCCTGGTCGCCGTGTTCACCGCCGGTTACCTCGCTGCCTACCTCCTTCCCACCGTCGTCGGGCGGCTCAGCGCCCATCTCGGCCTGACGACCGCTCAGGCCGGCCTCGTCGGCAGCGCCCTGCTGCTGAGTTCGGCCTCCGCCGGTTTCTCGCTGGCGGGCCGGGTCGAGCGGTTCGGGGCCCGCGGTCCCGCGCGGCTCGGGCTTCTCCTCGCGGTCACCGGATACGGCTGCGCCGCGCTGACCACCTCGGTGCCGCTGGTGGTGCTGGGCGCGACGGTCGGCGGCTTCGGCTCCGGCACGGCCACCGCCGTCGCCGCGTCCGGGATCGCGGCGCAGAGCGACCCGCACCGCACCTCCTCGCTCGGGCTGCTCAGCGTCTCCGCGACCGCGGGCGCCCTCTACCTGACGATCCCGCACCTGGGCGGCGGCCACCGGCTGCCCTTCGCCGCCATCGCGCTGGTCGCCCTGCTCGTCTGGCCGGCCACCTCGCGCCTCGCCGCCCCGGTCCCCGCCGCGACCGGCACCCCGGTCACCGGTCGTCTGCCGCACCGGCGTTCGGGTCTTCTGCTGGCGGGCGGGATGCTCGTCTGGTCCATGGCGCAGAACGCGCTCTGGGGCGTCAGCAGCCGGATCGGCGTGGACCAGGTCGGGCTCTCCGAGGTCACCGTCGGCGCGGTGTTCGCCGCCGCGCTGGGCGCCGGGCTGCTCGGCGTCATGGGCGCCGGGGCGCTGGGCTCCCGGCTGGGCCGCGCGGTCCCGATCGGCTGCGGCACGGTCGTCATCGCCGGGAGCATCGTGCTGAGCGCCTCGGCGCGCGGTCTCGGCTCGTTCGCGACCGGCGAGATCCTGTGGAACACCGTCTACCCGGTGGTCCTCTCGTATCTGATCGGCCTGGCCGCCTCACTCGACGTACGGGGCCGCTGGGCGGTGCTCGCCGGGTCCGCCTCCTCGGTGGGGGTGGCCTGCGGGCCGGTGCTCGGCAGCGTGCTCTCCGAGGGCGCCGGGTTCCCCGCCATGGGCCTGATCCTCGGGGCGGCGACCCTGCTGGTGGCGGCCCCGGTCACGGCGGTGGCCCTGCACGCGGGCGGGCGTCCGCTGGTGCCCGGTTCGGTGCGCCGCCGCGGTGGCGCCCCGGCCGCGCTGCTCGCCGCGACGACGGGCGGTCTGCCGGGGGCCGTACCGAAGCTCGGCGCGCCGGAGCAGGCCGTCACGGAACTCGCCGTACCCGCCCTGCGCCGCAGGCGGCTGGGGCGGAGCGCGTTCCGGACGGCCGGTCCGGCGGGCGGGATCGGTCAGTCGAACGCGTACGCCTCGACCTCGGACAGGTAGCGCGCCCTGCGCTCCTCGTCGTCGTCGAGGAAGGCCGCCTCGAAGGAGTTGCGGGCCAGCGTGCGCAGCTGCTCGTGGTCGAGGGCGAGCGCTTCGTGGACCGCGTGGAAGGTGTCTCCGACGTACCCGCCGAAGTAGGCCGGGTCGTCGGAGTTCACCGTGCAGTGCAGCCCGGCCGCCAGCATGGCGGGCAGCGGGTGCTCCTCCAGGACGTCGATGGCGCGCAGCCGGACGTTGGAGAGCGGGCAGAGGGTGAGCGGTACGCGGTCGGCGACGAGCCGGGCGACCAGCTCGGGGTCCTCCATGCAGCGCAGCCCGTGGTCGACGCGCTCGACGCCGAGGACGTCGAGGGCCTCGCGGATGTACTCCGGCGGGCCCTCCTCACCGGCGTGGGCGACCTTGCGCAGGCCGAGCTTCCCGGCCTCCTCGTAGACCTCGCGGAACTTGGCCGGCGGGTGGCCGACCTCCGCGGAGTCGAGGCCGACGGCGGTGATCCGGTGCAGGTACGGCTTGGCGGCCTCCAGCGTCTCCAGGGCCGATGCGGCCGACTGGTCGCGCAGGAAGCAGAGGATGAGCCGGGTGGAGATGCCGTGCGTCTCCTCGCTGCGCTCCAGCGCGCGGCCGAGCCCCTCGATGACGGTGCCGATGGGCACGCCCCGGGCGGTGTGCGCCTGCGGGTCGAAGAAGATCTCCGCGTGCCGGACGCCCTGGGCGGCGGCCCGGGTGAGGTAGGCGTCGGCGAGTTCGGCGAAGTCCTCCTCGGTCCGGAGCACGGCCATCAGCGCGTAGTACAGGTCGAGGAAGCTCTGCAGGTCGTCGAAGAGGTACGCGGTGCGCAGCTCGTCGGTGGTGGCGTAGGGCAGGGTCACCCCGTTGCGCCGGGCCAGCGCGAAGGCCAGCTCGGGTTCGAGGGTCCCTTCGATGTGGAGGTGGAGTTCTGCCTTGGGGAGGTGCACGGTGTCTCGCTCACGAAAGGGGGGTGGTGACGTGAATCGGTGGTGCCGGGTCGGCACCGGTACTTCGGTGGTGCCGGGTGGGCACCGGTGGGTGGTTCGGTGGTGCCCGGTGGGGCACCTGTACTTCGGTGGCGCCGGGTGGGCACCGGTGGGTGGTTCGGTGGCGCCGGGGTCGGCACCGGTACGTCAGTGGTGCCGGGTGGGGACCGGTACCACGGTCAGGTCCTGGGCGACGGTGATCGCGCCCTCGAACCCGGCGGCGCGGGCCTGGACCTCGAAGAGTTCCGGGTCGTCGTACCGCTGGGAGAAGTGGGTGAGTACGAGGTGGCGTACGCCCGCTTCGGCGGCCACCCGGCCCGCCTGGCCGGCGGTCAGGTGGCCGTGGTCGGTGGCCAGGGCGAGGTCTTCGTCGAGGAAGGTCGATTCGATGACCAGCAGGTCGCATCCCTCGGCGAGCCTGTACACACCGTCGCACAGCCTGGTGTCCATGACGAACGCGAACCGCTGTCCGGGCCGGTGCTCGGAGACCGCGTCGAGCGGGACGCCGCCGAGGGAGCCCTCGCGCTGGATGCGGCCGACGTCGGGGCCCTGGATGCCGTGGGCGGCGAGGAGCGCGGGGACCATGCGGCGCCCGTCGGGCTCGGTGAGGCGGTAGCCGTACGACTCGACGGGGTGCGAGAGCCGGAACGAGTCCAGGGTGTACGCGCCGGTGATGGCGAGCACACCGTCGGCTGCGACCGGGGCCTCGGTGAGCTCGACGGTCTCGCGGTAGGCGGTGGCGTACCGGAGGCGCTCGAAGAAATGCTGCCCGCTCGCCGGGTAGTGGGCGGTGACGGGGTGCGGGACCCGGTCGAGGTTGATCCGCTGGATCACCCCGGCCAGCCCGAGCGAGTGGTCGCCGTGGAAGTGGGTGACGCAGATCCGGTCGATGTCGTGCGCGGCGACACCGGCCCGCAGCATCTGGCGCTGGGTGCCCTCGCCGGGGTCGAAGAGGATGCCCTGGCCGTCCCAGCGCAGCAGGTAGCCGTTGTGGTTGCGGTGGCGGGTGGGGACCTGGCTGGCGGTGCCGAGCACCACCAGCTCACGTGCGGACATGGATGGGCGCTCCGGTCAGCCGGGGGGCCACTGGAGGCCGCGTCCGCCCAGGACGTGCGCGTGCGCGTGGAAGACGGTCTGGCCGGCGCCGGCGCCGGTGTTGAAGACGACGCGGTAGCCGTTGCCGTCGACCTTGTCCCCGGTGGCGACCGCTCCGGCCTCGCGCAGCACGTCGGCGGCGATCTGCGGTTCGGCGGCGGCGAGCGACGCGGCGTCCGGGTAGTGGACCTTGGGGATGACCAGGACGTGGGTCGGTGCCTGCGGGTTGATGTCCCGGAAGGCGACGGTGGTGTCGCTCTCGCGGACGATGGTCGCCGGGACCTCTCCGGAAACGATCTTGCAGAACAGGCAGTCGGGCTGCGGCTCTCCCGCCATGGGCCGGCCTCCTCGGTGCGTGTGACGCTGATGACATCGGGCGGTGACGCCGATGATCCGTTCAGCGCATCGTATCGGGGCGGGCACCGCCCGCGGCGGGGCGGCACGGAGCCGCGCCCGCCCGCGGCGGGGTCAGCCCCAGCGGCCGGTGCGCCCCAGCAGCAGCGCGGTCGCGGCGGTCCCGGCGGTGGAGGTGCGCAGCACGCTGCGGCCCAGCCGGTACGTACGGGCCCCGGCGGCGGCGAAGGCCTCCAGCTCCTGCGGGGAGACCCCGCCCTCGGGGCCGACGACGAGCACGATCTCGCCGGTCGCGGGGAGTTCGGCGGTGGCCAGCGGTTCGCTGTCGCAGTCGCGGTCCTCGTGCAGCACGCCCGCGAAGTCGGCGGCGGCCAGCAGCGCCGCGACCTGCTTGGTGGACATCGCCTCGGCGACCTCGGGGAACCGCACCCGGCGGGACTGCTTGCCCGCCTCGCGGGCGGTGGAGCGCCACTTGGCGAGCGACTTCAGTCCCCGGTCGCCCTTCCACTGGGTGATGCAGCGGCCGGCCTGCCAGGGCACGATCGCGTCGACGCCGGTCTCGGTCATCGTCTCGACGGCGACCTCGCCCCGGTCGCCCTTGGGCAGCGCCTGGACGACCGTGATCCGGGGGGCGGGAAGCTCCTCCTCCTGGACCGGCTCCACGGTGACGACCAGCCGGTCCTTGCCCTCGGCGGCGCGTACGACGCCCTCGGCCCAGCGGCCGAGCCCGTCGGTCAGTACGACCTCCTCGCCCGGCTGGAGGCGTTTCACGGAGACGGCGTGCCGTCCCTCGGGGCCCTCCAGCACGAACTCGGGCCCGGTGGGCAGCTTCTCGACGACGAAGACCGGTGCGGTCACTGTGCACTCCTCATGCCGACGGCGCGCTGGGCCGTCTCCGACATTTCCGCCGCGAGCAGTTCGACGAGTTCCCCGGCGGGCAGCTCGCGTGCCATCCGGTGGCCCTGCCCCGCCCAGAGCGCCATCGACTGGGCGTCCCCGGCCCGGGCCGCCGCCTTGCGCAGCCCGGAGGTGACGCGGTGCACCTGGGGGTAGGCGGCAGGGGCGTACGGGTCGTGCTCGCGCACGAAGCGGTTGACCAGCCCCCGGGCGGGCCGTCCGGAGAAGGCGCGGGTCAGCGCGGTGCGGACGAACATCGGGCTGGTCAGGGCCTGCTTGTGCAGCGGGTGCGCGCCGGACTCCGGGCAGGCGAGGAAGGCGGTGCCCAGCTGCGCGGCGTCGGCCCCGGCCGCGAGGGCGGCGGCGATCTGCGCGCCGCGCATGATCCCGCCCGCCGCGACGACCGGCAGCTGCACGGTCTCGCGGACCTGGGTGACGAGGGTGAGCAGCCCGATGCCGGTGTGGTCGGCCCGCGGGTCGTCGTGGTGGGTGGACTGGTGGCCGCCCGCCTCGACGCCCTGGGCGCAGACGGCGTCGGCCCCGGCCCACTGGGCGTCGCGCGCCTCCTCGGCGGTCGTGACCGTGACGATCGTGTACGTACCGGCGCGGGCGAAGGCGTCCAGGGTGTCGCGGGTGGGGCAGCCGAAGGTGAAGGAGACCACCGGGACCGGCTCCGCCAGGAGGGCGGCCACCTTGGCGTCGTAACCGTCGGAGCCGTCGAACTTGTCGGAGCCTTCGGAATCGTCGGGGTCGTCGGAGCCGGGACCGGGGTCGCCGAGCGCGGTGTCGTACGTGCCGGCCACGGCAGCGAGGCGGTCGCGGTACGCCGCCGCGGCGCCCGGGTCGGCGGGCGGGGGCTGCGGCATGAAGAGGTTCACGCCGAAGGCTCCGGCGGTCGTCGAGCGGACCTGGTCGATCTCCTGGCGCATCTCCCCGCCCGTCCGGTACCCGGCGGCGAGGAAGCCGAGCCCGCCCGCGTCGGCGACGGCGGCGACGAGCCGGGGGGTGGAGGGCCCGCCCGCCATCGGCGCCTGCACGATCGGATATCGGCAGAGATCGGTCAGGGAGGACATCCCCGCATCGTGTCATGTCCGGTCCGCCGTGCCGAATCCGCGACCGGCCGGTGGTGCCGCACACGCGCACCGCCCGCCGGGACGGATCCCGGCGGGCGGTGCGGAGTGCAAGGACGTACGGGCCTCAGCGGCCGTTGAAGGCGTCCTTCAGACGGGAGAAGAGCCCCTGCTGTCCGGGCTGGAACTGCCCGGTGGGCCGCTCCTCGCCGCGCAGCTTGGCCAGCTCCCGCAGCAGGCGTTCCTGCTCCGGGTCGAGCTTGTTCGGGGTCAGCACCTCGACGTGCACGATCAGGTCGCCCCGGCCGCCGCCACGCAGATGCGTGATGCCGCGTCCGTGCAGCGGGACCGACTGGCCGGACTGGGTGCCGGGCCTGATGTCGATCTCCTCCATGCCGTCGAGCGTCTCCAGCGGCACCTTGGTGCCGAGCGCGCCCGCGGTCATGGGGATGGTGACCGTGCAGTGCAGGTCGTCGCCGCGCCGCTGGAAGAC
This sequence comes from Streptomyces sp. NPDC060184, assembly GCF_042728795.1. NCBI lineage: Bacteria > Bacillati > Actinomycetota > Actinomycetes > Kitasatosporales > Streptomycetaceae > Streptomyces > Streptomyces sp. NPDC060184. The sequence goes on along the minus strand of NZ_JBHWYX010000039.1, from coordinate 19,364 downwards.
CGCGTGCGAGACCTCGTGGATCTCGACGTAGAGGTCACCGGCCGGGCCGCCGCCGGGGCCGACCTCGCCCTCGCCGGCCAGCTGGATGCGGGTCCCGTTGTCGACACCCGCGGGGATCTTGACCGTGAGGGTGCGCCGCGAGCGGACGCGGCCGTCGCCGGCGCACTCCGGGCAGGGGGTCGGCACGACGGTGCCGAAGCCCTGGCACTGCGGGCAGGGCCGCGAGGTCATGACCTGGCCGAGGAACGACCGGGTGACCTGGGACACCTCGCCGCGCCCGCGACACATGTCGCAGGTCTGGGCCGAGGTGCCGGGGGCCGCGCCCTCGCCGCTGCACGTGGTGCAGACGACGGCGGTGTCGACCTGGATGTCCTTGGTGGTTCCGAAGGCCGCCTCGGCGAGGTCGATCTCCAGCCGGATCATGGCGTCCTGGCCGCGCCGCGTGCGCGAACGGGGTCCGCGCTGCGAGGCCGTGCCGAAGAAGGCGTCCATGATGTCGGAGAAGTTGCCGAAGCCGCCGGCGCCGAAGCCGCCCGCGCCCCCGCCGCCGCCCGAGGCCGACAGCGGGTCCCCGCCCAGGTCGTAGACCTGCTTCTTCTGGGCGTCGGAGAGCACCTCGTAAGCGGCGTTGATCTCCTTGAACCGCTCCTGGGTCTTCGGGTCGGGGTTGACATCCGGGTGCAGCTCGCGGGCGAGCCGACGGAATGCCTTCTTGATCTCGTCCTGCGACGCGTCGCGCCGTACGCCGAGCACGGCGTAGTAATCGGTGGCCACTTACGACTCCGCCAGGATCTGTCCGACGTAACGTGCCACTGCGCGTACCGCTCCCATCGTTCCGGGGTAGTCCATGCGGGTCGGTCCGACCACGCCGAGTTTGGCGACTGCCTCGTCGCCCGAACCGTAGCCGACCGTGACGACGGACGTGGAGGTGAGGCCCTCGTGGGCGTTCTCGTGCCCGATCCGTACGGTCATGCCCGAGTCCGTGGCCTCACCGAGCAGCTTCAGCAGGACGACCTGCTCCTCCAGCGCTTCCAGCACGGGCCGGATCACCAGGGGGAAGTCGTGCCCGAAGCGGGTGAGGTTGGAGGTGCCGCCGATCATCAGCCGCTCCTCCGTCTCCTCGACCAGGGTTTCGAGGAGGGTGGTCAGGACCGTGGAAACCGTCCCGCGGTCCTCGTTCTCGAAGGATTCCGGCAGGTCCTGCACGAGCTGTGGGACGTCGCTGAAGCGGCGTCCCACGACCCTGCTGTTGAGCCGGGCCCGCAGATCGGCGAGAGGGGTCTCGCCGAACGGCGCGGGGCAGTCGATCATACGCTGTTCGACCCGGCCGGTGTCGGTGATCAGGACCAGCATCAGCCGGGCCGGCGACAGGGCCAGCAGCTCCACGTGACGCACCGTGGAGCGGGTCAGTGAGGGGTACTGGACGATGGCGACCTGCCGGGTCAGCTGCGCGAGCAGCCGTACCGTGCGGGCCACGACGTCGTCGAGGTCGACCGCGCAGTCCAGGAAGTTGTGGATCGCCCGGCGCTCCGGCGACGACAGGGGCTTGACGCCCGCGAGCCGGTCGACGAAGAGGCGGTACCCCTTGTCCGTGGGGATGCGCCCGGCGCTGGTGTGGGGCTGGGCGATGAAGCCCTCGTCCTCCAGCACCGCCATGTCGTTGCGGACGGTGGCCGGGGAGACCCCGAGCCGGTGCCGCTCGGTGAGCGCCTTGGAGCCGACCGGCTCCTCGGTGCCGACGTAGTCCTGGACGATGGCGCGCAGCACTTCAAGTCTGCGTTCGCTGAGCATCGCGCACACCTCCAGCTGTCGGTCGTGGTGGCTTCTGCCTGGCACTCTGTGCGTCTGAGTGCCAGCTTCCCCCCGGCCAGTGTACGGGGGTGGGGAGGGCACCGGGCAAGGGCGACCGGCCGCGGTCCGCGAGACCGCGCAGGTCGATGCGGATAGCGTCTCCTCATGGACCTCTCTTGGGAAGAGCTGGGCTGGGAGCGGTTGGGCCACGGCGTGGGCCGCCGGCGGCTTCCCGGCTGGGACGCGACCGCCGCCCTGGTCGCCGGGGCGGACCGCGCGCTGGTGGTGGACACCGGCGCGAGCGTGCGCGAGGGCGTCGGGCTGCGGATCGAGGCGCAGCGGCTGCTGGGCCGCAGGGTGACCCATGTCGCACTGACCCATCCCCACTTCGACCACGTCTTCGGCACCGCGGCCTTCGCGGGCACGGAGGTGTTCGGTGCGTACGGGGCGGCGGCGCGGATGCGGGGGTCGGTGGACGAGATGCACGCCGACGCGGTGCGCAACGGTCTGCCCGAGCACGACGCGGCGGAGGCGGTGGACGCGCTGGTGCTCCCCGGCCGCGAGGTGTGCCACCGCTGGACGCTCGACCTGGGCGGCGGGCGCGAAGTGGTGCTCGCCAACGTGGGGCCGGGGCACACCGGGCACGATCTGGCGGTCCTGGTGCCCGGGTCGGGGTCCCCGGGGGCGCGCGCGGTGGTGCTCTGCGGAGACCTGATCGAGGAGTCCGGTGAGCCGCAGACGGGCCCGGACTCGGTGCCGCCCCGCTGGCCCGCCGCCCTGGACCGGCTCCTCGCGCTGGGTGGCGAGGACGCGGTGTACGTGCCGGGGCACGGGGCTGCGGTGGACGCGGCGTTCGTGCGGGCGCAGCGGGAGCTGCTGGCGGGGCGCTTCGGCGTGTGACGGCGCGCGGACGGGCGGTGCGCCGGGGCGGGGGCTCCCCCGTGCCGGACGTGGGCCGAATTATCGTCGTGCCATGCGCAGTTACCAGCCGGACCTGACCCCGCCGTGGAAGAGGTCCGCCCCCGTGCCCGAGGTGCCCGCCGATCCGGATCTGGTCGTGGAGGAGGTGTCCACCGGCTTCTGCGGTGCGGTGATCCGCTGCGAGAAGTCCGCCCAGGGTCCGGTGGTGACGCTGGAGGACCGCTTCGGCAAGCACCGGGTGTTCCCGATGGAGCCGCGCGGCTTCCTGCTGGAGGGGCGGGTGGTGACGCTGGTGCGCCCGTCGTCCGGCGGCCCGGTGGTCCCGGCGCGTACGGCCTCCGGGTCGGTGGCGGTGCCGGGTGCGCGGGCGCGGGTGGCGCGGGCCGGGCGGATCTACGTGGAGGGCCGGCACGACGCCGAGCTGGTCGAGCGGGTGTGGGGCGACGACCTGCGGATCGAGGGGGTGGTCGTGGAGTACCTGGAGGGCATCGACGATCTTCCGGCGATCGTGCGGGAGTTCGGTCCGGGGCCGGACGCGCGGCTCGGGGTCCTGGTGGACCATCTCGTACCGGGCTCCAAGGAGTCCCGGATCGCGGCCGAGGTGTCCGATCCGCACCTGCTGGTGGTGGGGCACCCCTTCATCGACGTCTGGGAGGCGGTGAAGCCCGCCTCGGTGGGGATCGCCGGCTGGCCGTCCGTACCGCGCGGGCAGGACTGGAAGACCGGGGTGTGCCGGGCGCTGGGGTGGCCGGAGAACACCGGGGCGGCCTGGCAGCGCATCCTGTCGGGGGTCCGCTCGTACAAGGATCTTGAGCCTCAACTCCTCGGCCGCGTAGAGGAATTGATTGACTTTGTCACGCTTCCGGGGTGACGCCCGAAGCCGCTCGCGCCGCCGCCCCGCAACCGCTGCGCCGGATCGGGTTCCGATCCGGAGAAAGCGCTGCGGTTCGCACTCCTGACCGGTTAATTGGGAGTACGCGATTCGTCTGCGACGGGGGGATACGGGGATGTCGCAAGGGGACTGGCAGGAAAGCGGCGGAAACGAGGCGTCCTCCGCCGTCTTCCACCTCGTGCAGGAACTCGTCGACCGGTACCGGATCAACCGCCCGGTGATGCCGATCATGGTGGTCCAGGCCGACGACGGCGGGGCCCCGCCCGAGATCGACGACCGGGTCCGGGAGATCGCGCACCTGGTGTACCGCGCCAACGAGCCGCGCCGGGTCCCGGTGCGGCTGCTGGAGAGCCGGGGCACCTCCCCGTACGCGTCGGCGCTCGACATGGTGCGCAGGCTGGGTGAGCGCCCCTGGGAGACCCGGGAGCGCAGCCAGTACAAGCCCTTCACCTTTCCCCGGTCGCGGCTGCTGGGCGCCATCGAGCAGGCGACCGCCCAGGTGCTCGCGCAGCCGGGCCCCGCCACCCGGGCCGACCGCGGCGAACGCATCCTGGAGGAGCTGGGCGCGCTGCGCTGGCGGCCCGCCCGGTCCGGGGGCGGCGACTGGTCCCGCTCGCTGCGCGCGTCCGTCCGCCCCGAGACCTTCCTGGGCGCCGTGTTCATCGCGGTGCTGGGCACCCTGCTCGGCGAGATCGGCTGGACCGCCACCCTGCTGCTGACCGCCGCCGCGACGCTGGTCCTGGCGGTGGTCCGGCTGCTGACGACCTCGGCTCCCCCGCTGCTCTGGCTGCGGCGGGCCAGCCGCTGGTTCGCCACCACCTCCTCGCTCGCCGCCTCCAGCACCGGGTACCCCTCCGACGGCTGGTCCTGGCTGTCGCCGCGCGGCTCGTGGCGGGTGATCCGGGCCCGCGCCGCCGCCGTCGCGCTCCGGGTGGCGGAGGCCGAGGAGGGCGACGCCGCCGCCCGCCAGTTCCATCTGGAGCTGCGGGTCCAGGCGCTCCTGGAGGACCTGCGCCACAGCTACCGGCCGCGCGCGCTGGACTGGCGGCGCAGCAAGCGCACCGTCCCCCCGGTGGTGCTGCTGCCGACGGCGACCAACGAGAACGGGGGCGTGCTGCTGATCAACGCGATCAACAACGTGCGCTCGCGCCGCAGCGAGGTCGACCCGCTGCTGCTCCTGGCCACGCTGCCGGCCGCCGAGGAGCTGGTCCACACCCCCTCGCAGCCGCCCGGCCGGCCGGCGGCGGGCGGCCGGGCGCCGTGGCTGGGGGCGCAGGCCCGCTACCGGCTGTGGGTGGACGAGCTGAGCGTCGGCCAGTCCCCCGCCGGCGCCTCGTCGCTCTCCTGGGTGCTGCGCCTGCCGCTCTCCACCGCGCAGCTGACCCACGACCACGCGGACGCCCAGCTGCGCACGGAGCGGGTGCGCCGGACGTGGGCCTGGTACGTGATGTCCCGGACGACGGTCGCGCTGGTCCTCGTCGGGAGCCTGCTCGGTACCTATCTCTGGAGCGTGCACTGGCAGGACACCTACTGCCACGGGCCGCTGACCGACCGGAACACGGACGCCGTGTGGAGTTCCCCGGGCCACGGGCCCAAGGAGTGCGTCGGCGTGGCCACGGCGCCCGAGGTGCGGTTCGCGAAGGGGAACCACCTGGAGCTGAAGGGGCTCGGCGCGGGGGTCACGTTCGAACGCGTCGAGCAGGCGATCCGGGACGAGAACGCCCGGATCGGCCCCACCGAGTCGTACGTCACGGTCGTCTACGCCGGTCCGCTCACCGCCGAGGAGGAGACGGACACCCGCAAGGGGCTGGAAGAGCTCACCGGGGTCTACCTGGAGCAGCAGTCGGTCAACGGCACCACCACCGACGAGCACCCCGTCAAACTGAAGGTTCTCCTGGCCAACGGCGGTGAGGACATGCTGCGGCAGACCGTCGCCGTGCGGAAGATCATCGAGGTGGCCCGCCGGGACCCGCACGTCGTGGGGGTGGTGGGCATGGGCCGGAACACCACCGAGAGCCCGGCCGCCACCGAAGCACTCCGCAAAGCGGGGCTCGCCGTGGTGGACACCACCAACTCCAGCAGCAAACTGCCCAAGGAGTCGAACTACTTCGGGCTCGCGGCGACCGACACGGAGCAGACGTACGCGCTCGGGCTCGTCGCCCGCCAGCTGCGGCCCGAGGGCGGCACCGGCCACGCGCGCGTGCTCTCCCGGCTGGAGGAGAACGGCGACAAGGACCAGTACACGATCGACCAGCGGGACGCGGGCCGGGCGATGCTCGAATCCGCGGGCTACCAGGTGGGCGAGAACGTCGGCTACCCGCTCGCCGAGAACGGCGCGGCGGCCCTGGGCGGCGCGGTCGGCGAGATGTGCGAGGAGCAGCCCGTCCCGGACGCGCTGTACTTCGCGGGGCGGGCCGAAGACATCAACCCGCTGCTGGACAAGTTGTCGCAGACCGCGGGCTGTTCGGAGAAGGACATCACCGTCTTCACGGGCGACGACCTGACCAAGGCCACCTTCAACGACACGAGCAGGGTCACCCTCTACTACACGGCTCTCGCCCCGATGGCCCCGCAGCGCGGCTCCGCCTTCTACCGGAGCGCCGCCGCCGCCCTCGCCGCGCTGCTCCCGGAGGGCACCGAGCGTACGGCCGCCGAGACCGGTCCGCCGGGATACGGCAACGCCCTCTTCGCGAGCGGTCAGATCGTCATGTCCTACAGCGCGACGACCGCCCTCTACGACGCCGCCGCCCGGCGCGACGTCCCGAGGAGCGCCGCCGAGACCTGGGCGCTGCTGCACACGGTCAACCGCGAGAACATGCCCACCGGGACGATCTCACTGGCGGGTTCGCCCTCGTCGGTCAGCGACAACCTGCACGGGATCGACGTGGTCAAGGTCACCCGCCGGGGGGAGCAGACGGTCAGCAGCGTCGTGTGCGGCAAGCCCGCGGGCCCGGCGCCGAAACTGACCCCGGAGCTGTGCAGGCCGTGACTCCGGTCCCCGGGCCCCGGCTCCGGCCCTGGACCCGGCTCCGGCCCCGGCCCCGGCCCCCGGCTTCGGCTTCGGCTTCGGCTTCGGCTTCGGCCTCAGTCGACCAGGTCGCGCACGACCGCGTCGGCGAGCAGGCGCCCGCGCAGGGTGAGGACCGCGCGGCCCTCCTCGTACGGTCCCGGCTCCAGCAGGCCCTCGCCGAGGACGCGGCGGGAGGCGGCGAGGCCGTCCGGCTTGAGCAGGGAGAGCGGGCAGCCCTCGCGGAGCCGGAGCTCCAGCAGGACGCGTTCGACGCGGCGGTCCTCGGCGGAGAGGATCTCCCGGCCCGCGCCCGGTGAGCGGCCCTCGGAGAGCGCCTGGGCGTACGCCCCCGGGTGCTTCACGTTCCACCAGCGCACCCCGCCGACGTGGCTGTGCGCGCCGGGTCCGGCGCCCCACCAGTCGGCGCCGCGCCAGTACAGCTCGTTGTGCAGGCAGCGGCCCTCGGGGGTGCGGGCCCAGTTCGACACCTCGTACCAGGAGAAGCCCGCGGCGGCCATCGCCTCGTCGGCGATCAGGTACCGGTCGGCGTGCACGTCGTCGTCGGTCATCGGGACCTCGCCGCGCCGGATGCGGCGGGCCAGCTGGGTGCCCTCCTCCACGATCAGCGCGTACGCCGAGACGTGGTCGGGACCGGCGCCGATCGCCGCGTCCAGGGAGGCCCGCCAGTCGTCGTCCGACTCGCCGGGGGTGCCGTAGATCAGGTCCAGGTTGACGTGGTCGAACCCGGCCTTCCTGGCCTCGGCGACACAGGCCTCGGGGCGGCCCGGGGTGTGGGTGCGGTCGAGGATCTTCAGCACGTGCTGCCTGGCGCTCTGCATGCCGAAGGAGATCCGGTTGAAGCCGCCCGCGCGCAGTTGGGCCAGATAGTCCGGGTTCACCGACTCCGGGTTGGCCTCGGTGGTGATCTCCGCGTCCGGGGCGAGTCCGAACTCGTCGCGGATCGCCGCGAGCATCCGGACCAGGTCGGCGGCGGCCAGCAGGGTGGGCGTCCCCCCGCCGACGAAGACCGTGCGCACCGGGCGCGGGTCGTCGCCGAGGACCTTGCGGGCCTGGCGGACCTCCTCGACGAGGTGGGCCGCGTAGTTGTCGCGGGAGGCCAGGGCACCGCCGGAACCGCGCAGCTCGGTGGCGGTGTAGGTGTTGAAGTCGCAGTAGCCGCAGCGGGTCGCGCAGTACGGAACGTGCAGGTAGAAGCCGAGGGGGCGGTCGGCGGCGCCTTCCAGGGCATGGCGGGGCAGCGCCCCGTCGTCGGGCACGGGCTCACCATCGGGCAGTACGGAAGGCATGGGGTCCATTGTCGCTCGCCGTCGGAGTGGCCCCGGCCACACGGGTCCCACCCGGGGCGGGGCACCCGGGGCGGGGCACCCGCGGCGGGGCACCCGCGGCGGGGCGCGGAACCGCCGGCCGGGCCCGGGAGACTCCTTGGTGTCAGGCCCCGGCCTGGAGGCGCAGGCCCGCCAGGCTCAGCTCCAAGGCGGCGAGGAACTGTTCCTTGTCGTCGTGCCCGTCGAACTCCTCGACGATGTCGCGCACGAACGGGAACTCCTCGGCGGGGAGGGACCGCCACGTGTCGGCGAAACGGCCGAGGAACTCGTCGCGGTCAACGGAACCGTCGAGCACTTCCGGGGGCGGCTCCTGCCCCATGTCGGCGGCGCTGCCGACCACCACGCTCACGATCGCCGACACGGCGTGGAACCGCTGGCGCGGGGTGAGGTCGAGCCGGAGCGTCTGCTCGCCCAGCATCTCGTAGAGCCGCAGCGAATTGCCGCGGACGACGGCGGTGCGCATGAAGTGCGCGCCCAGCCACGGCCGGTCCACGATCGCGTCGAACAGTGTGAAAGCCATCACGCGCAGGTCGTCGATCGCGTCGTCGGTGCGGGGCTGCGCCTCGACGGCGGTCAGCACGCCGGAGAGCACGTGGTCGATGGCGCGGTCGAGCAGGTCGTGCTTGCCGGAGACGTACCAGTAGATGCTGCCGACGCCGGTGCCGAGCCGGGCCGCGAGGGCGCGCAGGGTCAGCGCCGGCTCGCCCGACTCGTCGAGCAGGTCCACGGCTGCGGACAGGACGGTCTCGATGGAGTGCGACCCGCGCCGGCGTCCGCGTGCGGGACGGTCGGCGGGTCGGGGGCGCGGGCCTGTCATGGTCCACATCCAATCACAGCTTGCCATCTTCTCGAACGTGGTTCTATCTTGGAACACCGTTCTATAGAACATCGTTCGACAACGGTGACGTTCCGTGTGGAGGCCCCGCCATGACCACGACCGCCCCCGCGCCGCCCGAGGCGTCGCGCACCTATCCGTCCCTGCGGGCGGCCTGGATCCCGCTGGCCGCGCTCTGCCTGGCCTTCTTCGTCGAGATGGTCGACAACACCCTGCTGTCGATCGCGCTCCCCACGATCGGCCGCGACCTCGGCAGCGGCACGACCGCGCTCCAATGGGTCACCGGCGCGTACTCCCTGACCTTCGGCGGCCTGCTGCTGACGGCGGGATCGATGGCCGACCGGCTCGGACGCCGACGGGTGCTGCTGGTGGGCCTGGCGGTGTTCGGCCTGCTGAGCCTGGGCGTCGCCGCGGTCAGCACCTCGGGCGAGCTCATCGCCCTGCGGGCCGGCCTCGGCATCGCCGCGGCGGCGATGGCCCCCATCACCAACTCGCTGGTCTTCCGGCTCTTCGACGACAAGGCGCTGCGGATGCGCGCGATGACGTTGATGATCACCGTCGGCATGTCCGGTTTCGTCCTCGGCCCCCTGCTGGGCGGCACCGCCCTGGCCCACGCGCGGTGGCAGTGGCTGCTGCTCGTCAACGCTCCGATCGCGCTGATCGCCGCCGTCGGCGTCCGCCTCGGCGTCCCGGCCGACCGCCCCGAGGACCTGACCCGCGACAAGCTCGACCTGCCCGGTGCCGCGCTGAGCGTCGCCACCATCGGCCTCGCCTGCTACGCGCTGACCAGCGGCGTCGAACACGGCTGGCTCTCCGCCGCCACGTTCGCCTCGGTCCTCGGCGCCCTCGCGGCGGGCCTCGCGTTCGTGGTGCGCGAACGCCGCAGCGCCGCACCCATGCTGGACCTCCGCCTCTTCGCCGGCGGCACGGTCCGCGGCGCCGCCCTCGCGCAGATCGGCACGGCCATCGCGATGGCCGCGGTGATGTTCGGGCTGATCCTCCACTTCCAGTACGCCTACGGGTGGAGCCCCGTCCGGGCCGGCCTGGCCAACCTGCCGCTCATCGTGACCATGATCGCCGCGACTCCGCTCTCCGAATGGCTCGCGGGACGGTTCGGCCACCGCGTCGCCTGCCTGGTCGGCGCGGCCTGCCTGGCCGGCTCCCTCGCCGGCCTGTCCTGGGGCGTCAGCCACGGGTACGCCGCCATCGCGGTCTGCATGGTCGTGATGACCATCGGACTGCGCACCGTCATGACCATCTGCGCCATCGCCCTCGTCGACGCGATGCCCGCCAACCGCACGTCGATCGGTACGGCGCTCAACGACACCGCCCAGGAGGTCGGAAGCAGCATCGGCACCGCGGTGGTCGGCACCCTGATCGCCGCGCTGGTCACCACCCAGCTGCCCGCGGGCACCTGGAGCGGCACCCTGGTGGCCTCGTTCTTCCACGGCGAGCGGATCACCTACGCCGTGCTGGCGGTCGTCGTCGGCCTGATCTCGGCAGCCGGTGCGCTCACCCTCACCGACTCCCGCACCACCGAGGAGCCCGCCGGCCAGGAGTGAGCCGACGGGCTGCCGGGATCACCCGGTCCCGGCCGCTCAGTCGGCGCGCAGCACCAGCAGCGCCACGTCGTCGTCCGGCGGCAGCTCGGAGAAGCCGTGCACGGCCCGGCGGATCTCCTCCGCGACCTGCGACGCGCTCCGCCCGGCGCAGGTCGCGAGGGCCCGGGAGAGGCCGTCGCCGTCGTCGAAGAGCGCAGAGCCGGACCGCCGCTCGGTGACCCCGTCGGTGACACAGAGCAGGCTGTCGCCCGGCTCCAGGACGAAGCTCTGGCTCTCGTACGCCACGTCCTCCACCACCCCGAGCAGCACCTGCGGCTCGGCGACCGGGCGCACCGTGCCGTCCGGGCGGAGCAGCAGCGGCAGCGGGTGGCCCGCGCTGGCCACCGTGCACCGGGCACCGCCGCCGGGGAGCGGGACGACCTCGCCGTAGAGCAGCGACAGGAACCGGGACTGCCCGGCGTCCGTCAGCTGCTGCCCGCCCGCCGCCGCGACCATCAGGGCGGCGGCCTCGGCGGCCTCCATGGCGTCGTCCAGCAGCAGCCGGTTCAGCCGGTCCAGCACCTCGCCGACCCCGAAGCCCTCGCGGGACAGCAGCCGGAGCCAGGGCCGGGCCAGACCGGTCACCACCGCCGCCTCCGGGCCGCTGCCCTGGACGTCGCCGAGGACGAAGCACCAGCGGCTCTTCGGGCACGGGAAGATGTCGTAGAAATCGCCTCCGACCACGCCGTCGTCGCTGGGCTCGTAGACGACGGCGCTGCTCATGCCGGGGATGTCGGCGACCTTGTTGGGCAGCAGTCCGCGCTGGAGGATGCGGCTGATGGTGGCCTGCCGGGTGTAGGCGCGGGCGGCGCCGACCGCCTGCCCGAGGCGGCGCACGAAGTCCTCCACGACCCGGACCACGGCCTCGGGCAGCTCGGCGCCGGAGTCGTGGTCGCGGCCGACGAGCACGGTGCCGAGCGTGCGTCCGCCCGCCGTGATGCGGCAGGCGAGGGCGGCCCCGTCGTGGGCGCCCGGCTCCCGTCCGCCGGGCGGCCAGGGCAGCGGCACGGGCCCCGGTCCGGCGCCGCCCGGCAGCAACGGTTCGCTCTCCAGCGCCCCGCCCAGCGGACCCGCGCCCGGCTCCTCGCCGTGCCGCACCCGGGTGAGACGGGGTGCGCCCGGAGCGCCCGAGCCCTCCTCGTCCAGCCAGATCGCGCACCAGTCGACCAGCCGGGGGACGAGCATCCGGCCCGCTATCGTCGCCACCAGCTCCTCGTCGAGCTGGCCGGTGAGCAGGTCGGAGGCCTCCGCGAGGAAGGCGAGCGCACCCTGCCGGTCCCAGACGCTGTCGTCGCGCGCCCCCGGCGGAGCGGCGGCCACCAAGTGGTCCGCGGCGGGCTGCGGGGGCACCAGGACCGGGTGGCCGGACGCAGCCGCCGCGGGCTCGGCGCCCTGCCGGTGCTCGACCGGGGTGTCCGGGCAGGCCGGCGCGCCGGCGCCCCAGTCGTCCACGGGGAGCCGGGCCCAGACGGTCTTGTGCCCGGTCCGGTAGGTGATGCCCCAGGCGACGGAGAGCGCGGCGACGAGGTCGAGCCCGCGCCCGTACTCGGCCAGACCGTACGGGTCGAAGGCGCCGGGCGCCCCGGGAGCGGGAGCGGTGACGGTGGCCGTGGCGGCGGTGACGGCGGGCGGGGTGGCCGCGCCCGCGCCGGGGAGCGCCTTGGGCGCGGTGGCCGGGTCCCCGGCCTCTTCCCCGGTCGCGCGGGCCGGGTGGTGGTCGGTGACCTCCAGGACCAGGGCGGCGGGTTCCTCGCCGGTCGCGTGCTCCAGGCGCACCAGCACGTCGACCACGGTCCCGGCGTGCACCACGGCGTTGGTGACCAGCTCGCTGGCGACGTTCACCAGGTCGTCGGCGAGCCGGTCGCTGAACCCCACGGCGGCCGGCACCCCGAGCCCGGCCCACTCGGCCAGCACGGCGCGGACGAACCGGCGGGCCCCGGAGGGGGACTGCGGTGTCGCGGGCAGGCTGGTCGTACTGACGAGCGGGGTTCCGCCCGCCCGGTCCGCGTCGGTGCCACCCGGCCGGTGAATGGTGGCCCGTTGCAGTGGAATTGGCCCCACGGTGCGGCTCCTCCGGATCTCGAAACGCCGCCGACACACGACAGAGTGACAGACCGACCGTGCACAGGCGCACGGAGTTACCGAACTGGGAGAAGGAATACACGCCAACCCCGCGCGGGTCGCACGCCGGGGCGCACGGCGGGCGCATGGCGTAGGCAGCGGGGAGCGCGGCCACGGCGCGGCGGATCCGGCCCGACGCGCCCGCCGGAGGGTCGGCCGGAGGGCGCGCCGGTCGAGGAGCAGCCCGGAAGGAGAGCGCGGGGCGGCCCCGGAAGGAGCGCGGGGCGGCCCCGGAGGAAGCGCGGGAACGGCCCCGGAAGGAGCGCGGGGCGGCCCCGGAGGAAGCGCGGGAACGGCCCCGGAAGGAGCGCGGGGCGGCACGGCCGTCCGCCGTACCGCCCCGGCCCCGCGCCCCCGGCCCCCGCGCCGCCCGCGCTCAGGCCTCGCGCGTCCCCGCGTACATGTCCTCGATCAGCGACTTGTAGGCGCGCTCGACAACCGGCCGCTTCAGCTTGAGGCTGGGCGTCAGCTCGCCGTGTTCGATGTCCAGATCACGCGGGAGGAGGCGGAACTTCTTGATGGTCTGCCACCGCTGAAGTCCCCCGTTGAGCTCCTTGACGTAGCCCTCGATGAGCTCAACGGTCTGCGGGGCGGCCACCACTTCGGCGTACGACCTGCCGTCCAGGCCGTTCTCGGCCGCCCAGCCGAGGATCGCGGGCTCGTCCAGGGCGATGAGCGCGGTGCAGAAGTTCCGGTCCGCGCCGTGCACCAGGATGTTGGAGACGAACGGGCAGACCGCCTTGAACTGGCCCTCGACCTCGGCCGGCGCGACGTACTTGCCGCCCGAGGTCTTGATCAGGTCCTTCTTCCGGTCCGTGATGCTCAGGTACCCGTCGACGGAGAGTTCGCCGATGTCGCCGGTGTGCAGCCAGCCGTCGGACTCCAGCACCTCGGCCGACTTGTCCGGGAGCCGGTGGTAGCCCTGCATGATGCCGGGGCCGCGCAGCAGCACCTCGCCGTCGTCGGCGATGCGGACCTCGGTACCGGGGAGCGGCTTGCCGACGGTGCCGGTGCGGTAGGCCTCGCCCGGGTTGCAGAAGGAGGCGGCGCTGGACTCGGTGAGGCCGTACCCCTCCAGGATGTGCACGCCCGCTCCGGCGAAGAAGTAGCCGATGTCCGGGGCGAGGGCGGCCGAGCCGGAGACGCAGGCGCGCAGCCGGCCGCCGAACGCCTCGCGGATCTTCGCGAAGACGAGGGCGTCCGCGGTCCGGTGCTTGGCGGCGAGGGTGAAGGGGACGGAGGCGGTGCCCGTACGGCGGAAGTTGTCCTGCGAGACCTTGGCGTACTCGCGGGCGACGCCCACCGACCACTGGAAGATCTTGTACTTGGCCCCGCCGCCGGCGCGGGCCTTCGCGGCGACGCCGTTGTAGACCTTCTCGAAGATGCGCGGGACGGCCGCCATGTAGGTGGGGCGGACCACCGGAAGGTTCTCGATGATCTTGTCGACCCGGCCGTCGACGGCGGTGACGTGACCGACCTCGATCTGGCCGGAGATCAGCACCTTGCCGAAGACGTGCGCGAGCGGCAGCCAGAGGTACTGGACGTCCTCCGTGCTGACCAGCCCGCTCGCCGGGATGGCCTTGGCCATGTACGACCAGTTGTCGTGCGGCAGCCGCACGCCCTTGGGCCGCCCGGTGGTGCCGGAGGTGTAGATCAGGGTGGCCAGCTGGTCGGCGGCGATGGCCGCCACCCGCTCCTCGACGGCCTCCGGGTGCTCCGCCAGGTACGCGGTGCCCCGCGCCTCCAGCTCGGCGAGGGTCAGCAGCCACCCCTCGGGGTCGCCCTCGGCGGGCTCGGCGGCGGCCGGGTCGATGACGACGACACGGGTGAGGTCGGGCAGCTCGTCCCGGGCCTCGCGGGCCTTCGCGACCTGGGCCGCATCCTCCGCGATCAGCACCCGGCTCTCGGAGTCGGCCAGGATGAAGGCGGACTCCTCGGTGTTGGTGGAGGGGTAGACCGTGGTCGTCGCGGCCCCGGCGCACATCACGCCCAGGTCGGCGAGGATCCACTCGACCCGGGTGGAGGACGCGAGCGCGACCCGCTCCTCGGGCCGCACGCCGAGCGCGATCAGGCCCGCCGCGATGGCGTAGACCCGTTCGGCGGACTCTCCCCAGGTCAGCGACTTCCACTCGTCCGGCCCCTCGCCCGTGGACGAGGGCACCGGGTAGCGGTACGCCTCACCGTCCGGCGTGGCGGCCACCCGCTCGATGAAGAGATGCGCCACGGAGGGCGGTCGGTTGTCGATCAGGGTCTGTGGTGTGTCGCTCACGACGTCCTCCGGGCCTGCGGCATCACTACGACCGGCCGCTTGGTGATCCTGCTGTGTCTGCTTGCTTCTCGTTCCCGCTCTGCGCGTGATCCTGATCCACCGCGCGTCCTGCTCGTCCCGCTCGCTCGACTGTTCCCGCCCTGCCCGGCCGGCTCACCACCGACCGCACGGCCGGCTCGCCACCGGCTTGCTTAACTGGCGAGTAACTAACCGAGCCGTGATCAGGGTAAAGCGCGCCCGGTGTCCGCGTAAGGGGCCACGGGCCGCCGGTTGATAACGAACGGGCCCCCGCCCTCCGCGCTGTGCGGAGGAACAGGGGCCCGAACGTGTGACGCGTCGAACGCGGAGATGCCGCGGCCGGCGGGGCCGCGGGGCGGGGCTACTTCTTGCTCTTGGCCTCGGCGCCGGAATCGTCGGTGGACAGGACCGCGATGAACGCGTCCTGCGGCACCTCGACGTTGCCGACCATCTTCATCCGCTTCTTGCCTTCCTTCTGCTTCTCCAGCAGCTTCCGCTTACGGGAGATGTCACCGCCGTAGCACTTGGCGAGGACGTCCTTGCGGATGGCGCGGACGGTCTCACGGGCGATGACCCGGGAGCCGATGGCCGCCTGGATCGGCACCTCGAAGTTCTGCCGGGGGATGAGCTTCTGCAGCTTGGCGACGAGCCGCACACCGTACGCGTACGCCTTGTCCTTGTGGGTGACGGCGGAGAACGCGTCCACCTTGTCGCCGTGCAGCAGGATGTCGACCTTGACGAGCTGCGCCGACTGCTCGCCGGTGGGCTCGTAGTCGAGCGAGGCGTACCCGCGGGTCTTCGACTTCAGCTGGTCGAAGAAGTCGAAGACGATCTCGGCGAGCGGCAGGGTGTAGCGGATCTCCACCCGGTCCTCGGAGAGGTAGTCCATGCCGATCAGGGTGCCGCGCCGGTTCTGGCAGAGCTCCATGATCGCGCCGATGAACTCGCTGGGCGCGAGGACAGTGGCCCGGACGACCGGCTCGTGCACCGAGTCGATCTTGCCCTCGGGGAACTCGCTCGGGTTGGTGACGGTGTGCTCGGTGCCGTCCTCCATCGTCACCCGGTACACCACGTTCGGTGCGGTGGCGATGAGGTCGAGACCGAACTCGCGCTCCAGGCGCTCACGGATCACGTCGAGGTGGAGCAGGCCGAGGAAGCCCACCCGGAAACCGAAGCCGAGCGCGGCGGAGGTCTCCGGCTCGTAGACCAGGGCCGCGTCGTTGAGCTGGAGCTTGTCCAGGGCCTCGCGCAGGTCCGGGTAGTCCGAGCCGTCCAGCGGGTAGAGGCCCGAGAACACCATCGGCTTCGGGTCCTTGTAACCGCCCAGCGCCTCGGTGGCGCCGTTGTTCAGGGAGGTGATCGTGTCACCGACCTTGGACTGGCGGACGTCCTTCACGCCGGTGATGAGGTAACCGACCTCACCCACGCCGAGACCGTCCGCCGGGGTCATCTCCGGGGAGGAGACACCGATCTCCAGCAGCTCGTGCGTGGCACCGGTCGACATCATCCGGATGCGCTCGCGCTTGTTGAGCTGGCCGTCGACCACACGGACGTACGTGACGACACCGCGGTAGGAGTCGTAGACCGAGTCGAAGATCATCGCGCGGGCGGGGGCGTCCGCGTTGCCCACGGGCGCCGGAACGTCGCGGACCACCCGGTCCAGCAGCGCGTCCACGCCGACGCCGGTCTTCGCCGAGACCCTGAGGACGTCCTCCGGCTGGCAGCCGATGAGGTTCGCCAGCTCCTCCGAGAACTTCTCGGGCTGCGCCGCCGGAAGGTCGATCTTGTTCAGCACCGGAACGATGGTGAGGTCGTTCTCCATGGCCAGGTAGAGGTTGGCCAGGGTCTGCGCCTCGATGCCCTGGGCCGCGTCGACCAGCAGGATCGTGCCCTCGCAGGCGGCGAGCGAACGCGACACCTCGTACGTGAAGTCCACGTGCCCGGGGGTGTCGATCATGTTGAGGATGTGGGTGCTGCCCTTGCCCTCCGCCGTGGTGGGCGCCCACGGCAGACGGACCGCCTGGGACTTGATGGTGATACCGCGCTCGCGCTCGATGTCCATCCGGTCGAGGTACTGGGCGCGCATCTGCCGCTGGTCGACCACGCCCGTCAGCTGGAGCATCCGGTCGGCAAGGGTCGACTTGCCGTGGTCGATGTGCGCGATGATGCAGAAGTTGCGGATCAGCGCCGGGTCGGTACGGCTCGGCGCAGGCACGTTGGTGGGAGTCGCGGGCACGCAGGGTCCTGATTCTTGAGACGCCGAACGCCGTGTCTCGGGTCGATGTCGGGTCGGGTCGGATCTATACGTAGCTTCCATCGTCCCACGCCCGGGCCGCAGCCACGGGTTTGGGCCGGTAGGAGGGTGACTGGTACCGTGGGCAGCTGTGCCTCGTGGCTCCCTGGGTGATACCGCGGAGACGCGCGGCGCACTCAGAAGATCCAACGAACCTGAAAAGGCTCTCTCGTGGCGAACATCAAGTCCCAGATCAAGCGGAACAAGACCAACGAGAAGGCGCGCCTGCGCAACAAGGCCGTCAAGTCGTCGCTCAAGACCGCGATCCGCAAGGCCCGTGAGGCTGCCGTCGCCGGTGACGTCGAGAAGGCCACCCTGGCCGCTCGCGACGCTTCCCGCGCGCTCGACAAGGCCGTCTCCAAGGGTGTCATCCACAAGAACGCCGCGGCCAACAAGAAGTCGGCCCTGGCCTCCAAGGTTGCCGCCCTCAGCGCCTGAGCACCCTGATGTGATCGCCGGAACGGACACAGCGGGCCCTCTCTCCCGCTCCTGACCGGCACCCCGTGCCGCACACCGAACCTGCGTTCGCCACGCGGGTGCGGCACACCAGAGCGTGAACGGAAAGGCCCCGTTCGTCCCCCTCCCCCGGGGCGACGAACGGGGCCTTTCCGCGTGTGCGGCGCGGAGGTGTCCGCTTGTACGGTGCGGAAGTGTCCGCGTGTGCGGCGCGGACGTACGAGGACGCGGGTGTACGAGGGGGGCGTGGATGTACGGCGGGCGCGGGCGCTCAGCGGCCCGCGCGGGCGGCTCGCGCCACGGCGACGACCGCTTTCTCCAGGGCGTACTCCGGGTCGTCCCCGCCGCCCTTGACGCCCGCGTCGGCGGCGGCCACGGCCTGGGTCGCCGCCGCGATCCCGTCCGGGGTCCAGCCGCGCATCTGCTGGCGTACCCGGTCGATCTTCCACGGCGGCATGCCCAGCTCGCGGGCCAGGTCGGCGGGGCGTCCGCCCCTGGCGGAGGAGAGCTTGCCGATGGCCCGGACCCCCTGGGCGAGAGCGCTGGTGATGAGGACGGGGGCGACCCCCGTCGACAGCGACCAGCGCAGCGCCTCCAGGGCCTCGGCCGCCCGCCCTTCGACCGCCCGGTCGGCGACGGTGAACGAGGACGCCTCGGCGCGGCCCGTGTAGTAGCGCCCGACGACAGCCTCGTCGATGGTGCCTTCCACGTCCGCGACGAGCTGGGAGACGGCGCTCGCCAGCTCCCGCAGGTCGCTGCCGATGGAGTCCACCAGGGACTGGCACGCCTCGGGGGTGGCCGAACGGCCCAGCGCCCGGAACTCCGACCGTACGAAGGTGAGCCGCTCGGCCGGCTTCGTCGTCTTCGGGCAGGCGACCTCACGCGCTCCGGCCTTGCGGGCCGCGTCCAGCAGGCCCTTGCCCTTGGCGCCGCCCGCGTGGAGCAGCACCAGGGTGATCTCCTCGGCCGGGGAGTCGAGGTACGCCTTGACGTCCTTCACGGTGTCGGCGGAGAGATCGTGGGCGTTGCGGACGATCACCACCTTCCGCTCGGCGAAGAGGGACGGGCTGGTCAGCTCGGCGAGCGTGCCGGGCTGCAACTGCTCCGAGGCGAGATCGCGGACGTCCGTGTCGGCGTCGGCGGCGCGGGCAGCCGCCACCACCTGCTGCACGGCGCGGTCGAGGAGGAGGTCCTCCTGGCCCACGGCGAGCGTGACAGGGGCGAGCGGGTCGTCGGTGGGGTTCCTTCTGGTGGCCATCGCCGTCCAGCATCCCACGCCCCACCGACAGCGCGGTCTGCCGCCGCTGCCACCCGCCCGGTCTGCCGCCTGCCCCTGCCCCCGGTCCCCGGTCCGGGCCCCCGGTCCCCGGTCCCGGGTCTTGGGCACGGTGGAACGCGGGCGAGAATACGGGGGTGAGCGATGTGAGACACGTACTGGTGCTGCCCGACCGTGACGCCGCCCGGGAGGTGGCCGAAGAACTCCCCGACCGCTTCGCCGTCGGCGAGGAACCGCAGGTGCTGAGGGACGCGCTGGCCGGTGAGGACGACGCCGAGGACGCCCAGTGGCTGGTGGTCGTGGAGGACCCGGACGGGCGGCTGGACACCGACGCTCTCGACGCCTTCGCGGCGGAGTACGAGGGGTGGCTGGAGGCCCCGTAGGGCCGGAGGCGGCAGCGGCGGCCGGGGCGGCCGGGGCGGCGCAAGGGTGCCGGGGCGGAGCAGGATGCCGGGGGATGCCGGGCGGAGCAGGTACCGGGGCGGGGGCGCCGGGCGGGGCAGGGTCCCGGGGACCGTCGGGACCGGGCCCGACG
>NZ_JBHWYX010000038.1:0-82930 GCF_042728795.1 Streptomyces sp. NPDC060184 | reverse complement strand
GGGCCGGACACCTGGTGTCCGGCCCCTCTTCCCGTGTGGTGCGCGCCGTCAGGCCCCGGTGAGGGCCTCCGCCGCGGCGATGCCGCAGACGCGGGCGGCGCCGTGCGTCTCCACGTACAGCCCGCCCCTCGGAGCGGAGTACGGCAGGCCCATCTCGACGACCACCGTGTCGGGGCGCGCCGCGAGCAGCGCGTCGACCGCCGCCGCCATCCAGGCGTGCCGGTGGGCGTCGCGGACGACCGCGACCACGCGCCGCTCCCCCGCGGCCCGCAGCACGTCCGCCACCGGGTCCGCGTCGTCGGGCCGGCAGGTCGCGGAGGTGGTGCCGGGCAGCAGCCGCGTCAGCTCGGCGGCCACGCCCCACGGGGTCTCGCCGCCGACGGCGACGTTGGCCACCGGGGTGAAGGCGGCGACGTGGACCGGGGCGCCGAGCCGGGGCCCGTCGCCGGTCACCCGTACCGCCCTGCGGGCCGCGACGAGGCCGACGTTCGCGTCGTACCCGTCGGGCCGTCCGGTCGCGGTGCCGGGCGCGGTCCCCTCCTGCACTGCCGCGCCCGGCGCCGGGACCGCCCCCCTCGCACCGCGCGTCCAGGACGCGAGTGCCCGTACACGTGCGGCGGCGTCGGCGAGCCGCTCCTCCGCCAGCTCCCCGCCGCGCACCGCGGCGACCAGCGCGTCGCGCAGCCGCTCCACCGTGGCGTCGTCCTCCAGCCCGCCGCCGACGCACAGCGCGTCGGCGCCGGCCGCGATCGCGAGGACCGAGCCGCGCTCGATCCCGTACGTCGCCGCGATGGCCTGCATCTCCACCGCGTCGGTGACGATGAGTCCCTCGTACCCGAGTTCGCCGCGGAGCAGACCGGTGAGGATCTGCGGGCTGAGCGTCGCGGGACGGTCGGGGTCGAGCGCGGGGAGCAGGATGTGCGCGCTCATCACCGACTTGGACCCGGCCGCGATGGCGGCCTTGAAGGGCACCAGTTCGCGGGCGTGCAGGGTCTCCAGGTCGACGTCGATCCGCGGCAGCGCGTGGTGCGAGTCGACGGCGGTGTCGCCGTGGCCGGGGAAGTGCTTGGTGCAGGCGGCGACTCCGGCGGCCTGGATGCCCTCGACGTACGCGGCGGTGTGCCGGGCCACCAGGGCGGGGTCGGCGCCGAAGGAGCGTACGCCGATGACCGGGTTGTCCGGGTTGGAGTTGACGTCGCCGGAGGGTGCCCAGTTGAGGTTGACGCCGCACTCGATGAGCCGGCGGCCCAGCTCGTGGGCGACGGCCCGGGTCAGCGCGGTGTCGTCCACCGAGCCGAGGGCGTGGTTGCCGGGGAAGGACGAACCGTCGCGCACCTCCAGGCGGGTGACGTCGCCGCCCTCCTCGTCGATGGCGACCAGCACGTCGTCGCGCTCGGCCCGCAGCTGTGCGGTGAGTGCGGCGAGCTGGACCGGCGAGACGATGTTGCGGCCGAACAGGCCGACGGAGGTGAGCCCTTCGCCGACGCGGCGCAGCAGCCAGTCCGGCGCGGTGGTGCCGGTGAAGCCGGGCTGGAGGACGGCGAGCGCGTCGCGGGTGATGGTGTCGTTGGTGACGAGCGTGGTCATCTGCGTCGTCATCCCTTCACTGCGCCGGAGGTGAGCCCCGTCGCCATGTACTTCTGGACCAGGAGGAAGAAGGCCACCACCGGGATCGCGATCATCGTCGAGGCGGCCATCAGCGCGCCGTAGTCGATGCCGCGGGAGGTGGTGAAGTTCATCAGCCACACGTTGAGGGTGTACTTGTCGTTGTCCTGGAGGACGACGTAGGCGAGGAGGTACTCGTTCCAGGCGGTGATCAGCGAGAAGATCGCCGCGGCGGCCAGCCCTGGGGCGAGCAGCGGGAAGGTGATCCGCCAGAAGGCGCCCATCCGGCTGCAGCCGTCCACCATCGCGGACTCCTCCAGCTCCTGGGGGATGTTGATCACGAAGCCGCGGATCATCCAGGTGGCGAAGGGCAGGGTGGAGACGAGGTAGATGACGATGACGCCCCAGTACTCGTTCAGCCCGCCGAGGTCGTTCAGCTGGATGTAGATGGGGATGAGCATCGCCGTCGGGGGCAGCAGCTGCACGACGAGCAGCACGATCATGAAGAACTTCCGGCCGCGGAACTGGAAGCGGCCGATGGCGAAGGCGGCGATCGTGGCGAGGAGCATGCCGACGACGACGGCGACGCCGCAGACGATGAGGCTGGACTCGATCGCGGTGCCGAAGTTCGGCTGGTCGATGGCGCGGGAGAAGTTGTCGAAGGTGATCGACGTCGGCCACAGCGTCTGGTCGTAGCTGCGGATCTCCGCGTTGGGGCGCAGCGAGCTGATGATCAGCCAGTAGACCGGGAAGGCCATCAGGACGAAGGCGATCAGGCCCAGGACGTTGTAGACGACACGGTTCTTCTTGCGGTCCGGGCGGTAAACCTGGGGGGTGGAGGTGCTCACTCGACCTCTCCGATCTTGAGCAGCTGGCGCAGGTAGTACACGGCGACGCCGGACAGCAGCAGGACCGTGATGAGCGAGATCGCCGCGCCCTGGCTGAACGAGTTGGACTCGAAGGCCTTCTCGAACGAGTAGATGCCGAGGACGGAGTACTCGGGTTCGGGCTTGTTGCCGCGCATCAGGAAGATCTGGCCGAAGACGTTGAAGTCCCAGAGCACGGAGAGCGTGGCGACCATCTGGAAGACCGGCTTGATGACGGGCCAGGTGACGTAGCGGAAGATGCCGGTCACGGTGGCGCCGTCGAGCGAGGCCGCCTCCTCCAGTTCCTTCGGGACCTGGGTGAGTGCCGCGTAGAGCGTGACGGAGACGAAGGGGATGGCTCCCCAGACGACGACCGCGCCGATGATGACGAAGCCCTGCTTGGGGTCGAGGAACCAGTTGTGGCCCTGCGCGTCGATCCCGAGGTACTTGGTCAGCACCATGTTGAGGACGCCGTAGTCGGAGTCGGCGAACCAGCGGAAGATCGAGGTGGCGACCAGCAGCGGCATGGACCAGGCGGCGACCAGTGCCGCGGTCAGCAGCAGGCGCACCCAGGTCGACATGCGCTGCATGATCATGGAGAGCCCGAGGCCGCCGGCCATGGTGACGGCGACGCAGACGACCATGAAGATGATGGTCCGCCAGACGACGTCCCAGAACTCGCCGTCGCCCAGGATGTTGGTGAACTGGTCGAATCCGACCCAGGGAGCGGCCGATCCGGACCACAGTTCACGGCGGCCCACGTCCTGGAAGGACATGATGACCGTCTTGATGAAGGGCCAGACGAAGACGGCGGCGATGGCGACGAACGCCGGGGCTATCAGGAGGTACGGCAGCAGAGCGCCGGCCTTCCGCGGTTTGCGGGTCACGCTCTTCGAGGGCTGGGATGGAGCGCCCTCGGGGGCCCGCGGGACGGACACCGGCGGGTCGGCTGCTTTCATGTCGGCGGCACTCACTGTGCGGGCCTTCCGTTCGGACCAGATACCGGAGCAGCGGGAGTGGCGGCCTCCGAGAGAAGCCACCACCCCCGCGGACGATCGGGCGGGGGCGGTGAGGAAGGCTCACCGCCGCCGCTTCATGAGCCGGGGCTCAGGACTCCTTGTTGATCAGGGAGTCGATCTCCTCGTCGGCCGCCTTGGTGGCGTCGGCGACCGACTTGCCCTTGATGATGTCGAGCAGCATGATCTCGAGCGTTTCCTTCTTCTCGATCGCGGTCCAGCCGGGGGCGATCGGGGTGAACCAGGCGTCCGGCACGGCGTTGGCGATGGCCGCGGTCTCGGGCTTGGCCTTCAGGGGCTCGAGCTGCTTGGTGTTGTTGGGAAGGATGTTCTTCGAGGCCAGGACCTCTTCGGACTTCCCGCTGGTGAAGAGGGAGATCCACTCCTCGCCCAGGTCCTGGATCTTGGACTTGGAGATGGTGGCGAGGTCGGAGCCGCCGATGAAGGACGGGAGGGCCTTGCCGTTCGGGCCGGGCATGCCCGCGGTGCCGATCTTGTCCTTCAGCTTCGGGTTGCCGTTGGCGGCCGAGTCGGTGACGCTGCCTGCCTCCCAGCCGTTGCCGTAGAGGAGGGCGGTCTTCTCGTTGGCCATGACGTTGGCGTGGTCCGCCTCGTCCTTGGTCTTGTCGCCGTGGTTGTACTTGTTGACCAGGTCGACGAACTCCTGGATGCCCTTCTGGGCCTCCGGGGTGGAGAGGGTGGCCTTCCACTCCTTGCTGCCCTCGTCGTACTTGGCGATCTGGCCACCCTCGGCGGCGACGTAGGACATCGCGGCGTACCAGTAGCGGCCCGGCAGGTAGAGCGGCGAGAACGCCTTGTCCTTGCCGTACTTGGCGCCGACCTTGTCGAGCGCGGCGGTCAGCTCGTCCTGGGTGGTGGGCAGGACGTCCGAGCCGGTGCCGGCCTTGAACATGTCCTTGTTGTAGATCGCGACGCGGGCGCCGGCGTAGTAGGGCACGCAGTACTGCTTGCCCTCGAAGGCGCAGGTGTCCTTCAGGCCCTTGATCCAGGTGTCCGAGTTCTCGTACTTCTTCGGGTCGATCTCGCCGAGCGCCCCGTTGAGGATGTACGTCATTGTCTCGGTGTTGCCGAGCTCGACCACGTCCGGGAACTTGTCACCGGCGAGCGCGGCGTCGAGCTTCTTGGTCTTGTCCGCCCAGGTCTGGTACTGGACGTTGACCTTGACGTTCGGGTACTTGGCCGCAAACTGCTTGTTGACGTCCGCGACGAGCTCGGGCCAGGTGCTCTGGGCGTCCGACATCAGCCAGACGGTGAGGGTTTCCTTGCGGTCCTTGGGGTCCTGCGACGACGCCTTGTCGTCGTCCGAGCCACATGCCGCGATCGAGATCATCATGCCCGCGACACCAATGGCCGCGATGAGCTTGCGCTTCACGTCAAACCCTCCTCAGGGATGCTGCAACCCCGCCCACCGCGAAGACATTCGACGAGTACTGCTGGGGCTGGACCTGGTCTTAAATGGTTTAGACCAGCAACCGGAGCTTGGCCTAGACCTTTAGGGGTGTCAAGGGTGTATAAGAAGTGCACTCGCGTCCGTTATAGGACCGACACCTAGGGGCTTTTGATCGAAAGCGCCCACACCTGGATCGCCTGTGGGACGGCGGGCCGACGACACGGCCCGATGGGGAGGTCGACGCCCCCTCGGCCGGGCCGTGCCACCATGTGAGCCGCGAAGTTCGGAGGAGCCGGTGACGGCAGCAGAGCAATCGGAGAGAGGGACCATGAGCGCCGGTGAGGGCAGCCCCGCGGGCGGCACGGGAGCGGGGGTGCGCACCGCGCGCGTACCGAAGTACTACCGGCTCAAGCGCCACCTCCTCGACATGACGGACACCATGCCGCCCGGCACCCCGGTCCCCCCGGAGCGCACCCTCGCGGCCGAGTTCGACACCTCCCGCACCACGGTGCGCCAGGCGCTCCAGGAACTGGTCGTCGAGGGCCGGCTCGAACGCATCCAGGGCAAGGGCACCTTCGTCGCCAAGCCCAAGGTCTCGCAGACGCTCCAACTCACCTCGTACACCGAGGACATGCGGGCCCAGGGCCTCGAACCCACCTCGCAGCTGCTGGACATCGGCTACGTGACCGCGGACCAGGCGCTGGCCGGGCTGCTGGACATCGCGACCGGCGGGCGGGTGCTGCGCATCGAGCGGCTGCGGCTCGCCAGCGGGGAGCCGATGGCCATCGAGACAACCCACCTTTCGGCCAAACGCTTTCCCGCGCTGCGCCGTTCACTGGTGAAGTACACCTCGCTCTACACCGCGCTGGCGGAGGTGTACGACGTCCGGCTCGCGGAGGCCGAGGAGACGATCGAGACCTCGCTCGCCACCCCGCGCGAGGCCGGGCTGCTCGGCACCGACGTGGGCCTGCCCATGCTGATGCTCTCCCGGCACTCCCTGGACGGACGCGGCGAGCCGGTGGAGTGGGTGCGCTCGGTCTACCGGGGCGACCGGTACAAGTTCGTGGCCCGGCTCAGGCGACCGCTGGACTGAAGCCGCCCCCGCCCGAACCGATTCATACTGCACGCATTTCTCGTACCGCCCGTCGCGCCCATATCACCCGCGCGCGGCGCCGATAGAAATTCGTGGCGATCATTTTCAGCCAAGCATGAACCAAAACCGTTCTTCCTCCGTGCCGTTGACGGAAACAGTCCCGTCGCCGGGAAGTCATACGGCCGGTGCGCCCGGCCGGGGCACCGGCCGGGCCCACCGGCGACCCGCGAGGAACGGAGTCAGTCCATGCCAGAAGTTCCAGAGCCCACCCCACCCCCGACAGTGACACCCGCGCGGGTGGTCATCGCGATATGCCTCGCCGCCCCGTTCGTGGCGCTGCTCTGGGTCGGTTCGTACGCCAAGGTCGACCCGACCTTCATCGGCATCCCGTTCTTCTACTGGTACCAGATGCTCTGGGTGATCATCTCGACCGGGCTGACCATGCTCGCGTACACGCTGTGGAAGCGTGACCAGCGCGCCCGCAAGGGGGGTGTCTCCGCATGAAGGACGGCGTGAACGGCGTCGCGCTCGGCGTCTTCATCTTCTTCTTCCTGGCGGTCACCGTGGTCGGCTTCATGGCCGCCCGCTGGCGCCGCGCCGACAACGAGCTGAGCCTGGACGAATGGGGCCTGGGCGGCCGGTCGTTCGGAACCTGGGTCACCTGGTTCCTGCTGGGCGGCGACCTGTACACCGCGTACACCTTCGTCGCCGTCCCGGCGGCGATCTACGGCGCGGGGGCCTCGGGCTTCTTCGCCGTTCCGTACACGATCCTGGTGTACCCGCTGATCTTCACCTTCCTGCCGCGGCTCTGGTCCGTGTCGCACAAGCACGGCTACGTCACCACCTCCGACTTCGTCCGGGGCCGCTTCGGCTCCAAGGGCCTGTCGCTGGCGGTCGCGCTCACCGGCATCCTCGCGACGATGCCGTACATCGCCCTCCAGCTCGTCGGCATCCAGGCCGTGCTGGACGTCATGGGAGTCGGCGGCGGCGAGGACACCAACTGGTTCGTCAAGGACCTGCCCCTGCTGATCGCGTTCGCGGTGCTCGCCGCGTACACCTACTCCTCGGGCCTGCGCGCGCCGGCGCTGATCGCGTTCGTCAAGGACGGGCTGATCTACCTGGTCATCGCGGTGGCGATCATCTACATCCCGATCAAGCTGGGCGGCTTCGACGACATCTTCGCCGGGGCGAGCGCGAAGTTCTCGGCGGCCAACGAGGCGGCGGGCAAACCGGTGGCCGGGATCGTGCCCGGAGTCTCCGGCCAATGGGGTTACGCCACACTGGCGTTGGGCTCGGCACTGGCGCTCTTCATGTACCCGCACTCGATCACGGCGACGCTCTCCAGCCGCAGCCGTGAGGTGATCCGCCGCAACACCACCATCCTGCCGCTGTACTCGCTGATGCTCGGGCTGCTGGCCCTGCTCGGCTTCATGGCCATCGCGGCCGGGGTCAAGGTGGCCAACGGCCAGCTGGCCATCCCGCAGCTCTTCGAGAACATGTTCCCGGACTGGTTCGCCGGGGTGGCCTTCGCCGCCATCGGGATCGGCGCGCTGGTGCCCGCGGCCATCATGTCCATCGCCGCCGCGAACCTCTTCACCCGGAACATCTACAAGGAGTTCCTGAAACCGGACGCGACGCCCGAGCAGGAGACCAAGGTCTCCAAGCTGGTCTCGCTCCTGGTGAAGGTCGGCGCGCTGGTCTTCGTGCTCACCATGGACAAGACCGTGGCCATCAACTTCCAGCTGCTGGGCGGGATCTGGATCCTCCAGACGATGCCGGCGCTGGTCGGCGGGCTCTTCACCCGGTGGTTCCACCGCTGGGCGCTCATCGCGGGCTGGGCGGCCGGCATGCTGTACGGCACCCTCGCCGCGTACGGCGTGGCCTCCCCGACGCAGAAGCACTTCGGCGGCTCGTCGAAGGAGATCCCGGGCATCGGGGAGATCGGCTACATCGGTCTCACGGCCTTCGTGCTGAACGTCGTGGTGGTGGTCGTGGTGACCTTCGTGCTCAACGCGCTCAAGGCCCCGGCGGGCATCGACGAGACCTCGCCGGAGGACTACACGGCCGACGTCGGCGACGAGGGCGTGCAGGCGGAGCTGCCGCCGGCCGTCGTGGGGGCGCCGGGCGGCCACTGACGCGGTCCGGCCGTACCGGACCTCCGTCCGGCAGGGCCCCGCACGGGCGAACCGTCCACCGGGCCGTCGCGTCCTCCCTCCGTGGGAGGGGCGGCGGCCCGGTGGCACACCCGCCCCGCGACCGGACCGCCGCACCCGTACGGAAGGATGTGCCCATGACATCTCGCACCCGGCTGCACGGCCTCTGGCCCGCCCTGCTGGTCCTCACCCTCGCCGGCTGCGGCACCGAGCACGCCGGAGCGGGCGGCGCGTCCCCCACCGCGGACGTACCGGACCACGCCGAGCTGGAGGCGCGGGCGACGGCCCTCCAGACCCGGGCCGATCACGTGTACGTCACCGAGGTGGCCGGATACACCCTGGCGACCCAGTCGGTGGGCGTGCGCGGCGACGACGGCTTCGGCAGCTCCTACACGGACAAGAGCGGGCACGTGATCCAACTCGGCGTGGAGCGCGCCGAGTACTCCCCCGCCGACTGCGGCAAGCAGCCGCCCACCGACGGCACGCCCGACTACACCGTCTGCGAACGCGAGGGCGGGAGCTGGTACAGCGCGACCGCTCTCGGCCACTCCTACGCCCGCGCCGAGGGGGACGTCGTGGTGAAGGTCAGCGCCGAACTCCCCGCCGTGGACCGCGCCACCTTGCGCGAGGCGGCCGAAGCGGCCCACCTGGCGGACGACGCCGAACTCGACAGGATCCTCCCGCCCCTCGGCCGGGCTCCCGGCTCGCAGCCGATCCAGCGCGGCGACCTCCCGCCGGAGGGCGACGGAGCCCCGGAGAACGGGGTGGGCGCGAGCGGTTGAGCCGTTCCCGGGGCCGGGCCGTCCGCCCCGGCGCGCGAGGCGCAGAATGACGGTCATGGACCTGACGATCAGAAGGGCCGAGCCCGGGGAGTACGCGCTCCTCGGCGAGATCACGGCCCAGGCGTACCTCGGTGACGGCCTGTTGGGCCAGGGCGACGACGACCCCTATCTCGCCAGGCTCCGGGACGTGCCCGGCCGGGCCGCCGTGGCGGAGGTGCTGGTCGCCGTGGACGACACCGGCACCGTGCTCGGCGGGGTGACCTACGCCCCGCCCGGCAGCCCCATGTGCGACGTCGCGGCGCCGGACGAGGCGGAGTTCCGCATGCTGGCGGTGGGCAGGGCGGGGCGCGGCCGGGGAGCCGGAGAGGCGCTCGTACGGGCGTGCGCGGCGCGGGCCCGCGCCACCGCCGGGGTCACCGGGCTCGCCCTGTCGACCCAGCCCGCCATGGCCGGGGCACACCGGATCTACCACCGGCTCGGCTTCGTACGCACCCCGGAACGCGACTGGCGGCCGGTGCCGGAGCTGACGCTGCTCACCTACCGGCTGGACCTGGGCGGCGCCTGAGAGGCCCCGGCCCCCGCCCGGCCTCAGGCGCGGAGCGCTTTCCGCAGAGCCGCGGCGAACCCGGCCGGGTGCGTGACCGGGCCGAGGTGCCCGCCGGGGAAGTACAGGGGCTCCTGGCCGATGCGCTCGGCCAGGGCGGCGGCGGAACGGTGGGGCAGCTCGCCGCGGGCGTCCTCGCCGCAGGCGAGCACGAGCCGGTCCGCCACCGCTGCCAGCCGGTGGACGTCGGGGGCGTAGGACATGAAGGCGGGCACGACACGGCCGACGAAGAACGGCAGGCCGGCCATCGTCCGCTCGGCCCTCGCCCCGGTCGGGGGCAAAGGCTCGGCCCGGACCTCCCGCTCCCCGGCCGCGGTGTCCGCGCCGTCGGCCCTCCCGTCCTTCGACAGACCGGCCGCGAACACGGCCATCGCGGGCATCAGTCCCCGGGTGCGGAAGGTCTCCGACACCCGTGCCAGGAAGGCGCGGTGCTCGGCCGCGTCGGGAAGCACCTCCACCACCGGCGGCTCGTGCGCCACCACGCGTTCCACCCGGCCGGGGTGGGCGGTGAGCAGGTGCAGGGCGGCGATCGCGCCCGAGCTGACACCGGCCACGCGGGCCGGCTCGCCCGGAGAGAGCAGTTCCAGCAGCCGCAGGGCGTCGTCGGCGTGCTCGGCCACCCGCTGTTCGGCAGCGGGGTCGTCGAGCGTGCTGCGGCCGATGCCCCGCGGGTCGTGGGCCACGACGGTGTACTCGGCGGCCAGTTCGTCCGCGATGCCGTCGAAGGAGGCGGCCCCGCCCGTCCCTCCGGGCACCAGCAGCAGGAGGGGGCCCCTGCCGCGTACTTCGTAGTGCAGCGACGCGCCGGGGACGCGCAGGGTGCCGGGGACGGGACCGGTCATGAGGGTTCTCCTTCTCGGGATGCGGGCCAGTGCTCCAGGAGGGCGTGCAGGGCGTCGAGGGCGCGCTCCCAGGACTGCTGCGGTGAGCGCCGGTGCGCGAATCCGCCCGTGGCTTCGAGGACGACGAAGCCGTGGAGCGTGCTGCGCAACAGGCGTACCGCGTCGGTCAGATCGGGCTCGGCCAGTCCGTAGGCGCGCAGGACGCCGTAGGTGAGCTCCACCGCGCGGCGGGGCCCGGCGGCCCGGGCGGCCAGTTCGGGGTCGATCCGGACGGCGGCCTGCGTCGCGGCGTAGCGGCCGGGATGCCGGTGGGCGTACGCCCGCCAGGCGTCGGCGAACGCCGTCAGCGCGTCCTTCCCCGCGCGGCCGGAGGTCGCCTCGGCGATGCGGACGGTCTTCTCGTCGGCCGCCAGCAGCGCGATGCGGCCCCGCAGGTCCTCCAGGCCGCGCACGTGCGCGTAGAGGCTCGCGTCCCTGACGCCCAGCCTCCGCGCCACCTGCGCCATCGTCAGCCGGTCGAACCCGGCCTCGTCCGCGAGTTCGGCCCCCGCGAGGGTCACCCGTTCCGCCGTGAGTCCGGCCTTCGCCATGCGTCCACCCTTCCTAGGGGTCCTAGTTTAAGGCTAGGGCTCCTAGGAAGAAACGGGTTTTCCCCTGTCCCCGCGGGCGCCGCGCCCGCTCCCGTACGGGAACACCACCCCGCACCGCCACAACATGTGGGGCGTTCTCGCTGCCCGGCCACCACATGTATGCTCGTCTCGCTGTCGTCGCAGGGGAATCCGGTGCGAATCCGGAACTGTCCCGCAACGGTATGAACCGCGCGTTTGGCGCACCTTCGAGTCCGGCTACCTGCCGACAGCGCGTCCGGCTCACCCGAACCGGACGCCCGTACGTCCGGGCCTCGCGGATGGGCCGGTGGACGCCGTGTGCGGTGCTGCCCGTCTCCAGGTGGCGCGCCCCGCGGCCCTCACCTCCCCCCGCCGGTCCAGAGCCGAGCGAGGGAGAGCACCACCGTGACCATCGCGCCCGCCGATCCGGCGTCCGTGCCCGCAGCCACCGCAGCGACCGAGCCCGTCGACGGCCCCGGGGCCGCGCTGCTGCGCACCCTGACCGCCCTCACCGCGGACCTGCCGGACACCGACCCGGGGAGGGTCGCCGCCGCCGCGCTGCGGGGCCGCAGCGCGCACGCCGACGAGGCGGAACTGCTGACCCTGGCCACCGAGTCGGCGGCCGGTCTGATCGCGGAGGACCCCGCCTACTCGCGGCTCGCGGCCCGGCTGCTCACCCGCACCATCGCCGCCGAGGCGGCCGGTGAGGGCGCGGTGTCGTTCTCCGCGTCGGTCGCCGTCGGCCACCGCGAGGGCCTGATCGCGGACCGTACGGCCGCGTTCGTGGCGCTGCACGCCGAACGGCTCGACGCACTGGTCGCGGGGGCGCTCGCGGACGGCGCCGACGACCGGTTCGGCTACTTCGGCCTGCGCACCCTCTACAGCCGCTACCTGCTGCGCCACCCGCTCACCCGCCGGGTGGTGGAGGTCCCGCAGCACTTCATGCTGCGGGTCGCGGCCGGGCTCGCCGAGGACGACTCGGCGCGGGCGGTGGACGAGGTCGCGGCGCTCTACGGGCTGATGAGCCGGCTGGACTACCTGCCCTCCTCCCCCACGCTCTTCAACTCGGGCACCCGCCACCCGCAGATGTCCTCCTGCTATCTGCTGGACTCCCCGCTGGACGAGCTGGACTCGATCTACGGCCGCTACCACGAGGTGGCGCGGCTCTCGAAGCACGCGGGCGGCATCGGTCTGTCGTTCTCGCGCATCCGCTCGCGCGGTTCGCTGATCCGGGGCACCAACGGGCTCTCCAACGGCATCGTGCCGTTCATGAAGACGCTGGACGCCTCCGTCGCGGCCGTCAACCAGGGCGGGCGGCGCAAGGGTGCCGCCGCGGTGTACCTGGAGACCTGGCACGCGGACATCGAGGAGTTCCTGGAGCTGCGCGACAACACCGGTGAGGACCAGCGGCGTACGCACAACCTGAACCTGGCGCACTGGATCCCCGACGAGTTCATGCGCCGGGTCGACGCCGACTCCGCCTGGTCGCTCTTCTCGCCCGCCGACGTGCCCGAGCTGGTCGACCTGTGGGGCGACGCGTTCGACACCGCCTACCGGGCCGCCGAGGCGAAGGGCCTGGCCCGCCGGACGATCCCCGCGCGCGAGTTGTACGGCCGGATGATGCGGACCCTGGCGCAGACCGGCCAGGGCTGGATGACCTTCAAGGACGCCTCCAACCGGACCGCGAACCAGACCGCCGTACCGGGCCGGGTCGTGCACTCCTCGAACCTCTGCACGGAGATCCTGGAGGTCACCGAGGACGGCGAGACCGCCGTGTGCAACCTCGGCTCGGTCAACCTGGGCGCCTTCGTGGCGGACGGGACGATCGACTGGGAGCGGCTGGACGCCACCGTGCGCACTGCCGTGACCTTCCTGGACCGGGTCGTCGACATCAACTTCTACCCGACCGAGCAGTCCGGCCGGTCCAACACCCGCTGGCGGCCGGTGGGTCTGGGCGCGATGGGCCTGCAGGACGTCTTCTTCCAGCTGCGGCTGCCGTTCGACTCCGCCGAGGCCCGCGAGCTCTCCACCCGCATCTCCGAGCGGATCATGCTCGCCGCGTACGAGGCCTCCTGCGACCTCGCCGAGAAGTCGGGCCCGCTGCCCGCGTGGAGCGAGACCCGTGCCGCGCGCGGGGTGCTCCACCCGGACCACTACGACACGGCGCCGGCCTGGCCGGAGCGGTGGGAGGCGCTGCGCGCCCGGATCGCGAAGACCGGGATGCGCAACTCGCTGCTGCTCGCCATCGCGCCGACCGCGACCATCGCCTCGATCGCCGGGGTGTACGAGTGCATCGAGCCGCAGGTCTCCAACCTCTTCAAGCGCGAGACGCTCAGCGGTGAGTTCCTCCAGGTCAACGCGTACCTGGTGGACGAGCTGAAGCGGCTCGGCGTGTGGGACGCGCGGACCCGTGAGGCGCTGCGCGACGCGAGCGGTTCGGTGCAGGGCTTCGGCTGGATCCCGGCGGACGTGCGCGCGCTGTACCGCACCGCGTGGGAGATCCCGCAGCGCGGCCTGATCGACATGGCGGCGGCCCGTACGCCGTACCTCGACCAGAGCCAGTCGCTCAACCTGTTCCTGGAGACGCCGACCATCGGGAAGCTCTCCTCGATGTACGCGTACGCCTGGAAGCAGGGGCTGAAGACGACGTACTACCTGCGTTCGCGCCCGGCGACCCGGATCGCCCGTGCCGCCTCCGGCACCGCGAAGGCCGCCGCCCCCGCCCCTTCCACCGTTCCCGTGCAGCAGGCGTACTCCGACGCGGAGGCCCTCGCCTGCTCCCTCGAAAACCCCGAGTCCTGCGAGGCCTGCCAGTAATGAGCACCACCGACCCCACCCTCGAGAAGAACCTGCTCGACCCGGGCTTCGAGCTGACCCTGCGCCCCATGCGCTACCCGGACTTCTACGAGCGCTACCGGGACGCGATCAAGAACACCTGGACCGTGGAGGAGGTCGACCTCCACTCCGACGTGGCCGACCTCGCCAAGCTGTCGCCGGGCGAGCAGCACATGATCGGCCGGCTGGTGGCGTTCTTCGCCACGGGCGACTCGATCGTCTCCAACAACCTGGTGCTGACGCTGTACAAGCACATCAACTCCCCCGAGGCGCGGCTGTACCTGTCGCGGCAGCTGTTCGAGGAGGCCGTGCACGTCCAGTTCTATCTGACGCTGCTCGACACCTACCTGCCCGATCCGGACGACCGGGCCGCCGCGTTCGACGCGGTGGAGGAGATCCCGTCGATCCGCGAGAAGGCGCAGTTCTGCTTCCGCTGGATGGACTCGGTCGAGAAGATCGAGCGGCTGGAGACCAAGGCCGACCGCCGCCGGTTCCTGCTGAACCTGATCTGCTTCGCCGCCTGCATCGAGGGGCTGTTCTTCTACGGCGCGTTCGCGTACGTCTACTGGTTCCGCTCGCGCGGTCTGCTGCACGGTCTCGCCACGGGCACCAACTGGGTGTTCCGGGACGAGACGATGCACATGAACTTCGCCTTCGAGGTCGTGGACACCGTCCGCAAGGAGGAGCCGGACCTCTTCGACGACGAACTCCGGCAGCAGGTCACCGACATGCTGAAGGAGGCCGTGGAGGCGGAGCTCCAGTTCGGCCGCGACCTGTGCGGCGACGGTCTGCCGGGCATGAACACCGAGTCGATGCGCCAGTACCTGGAGTGCGTCGCCGACCAGCGGCTCACCCGGCTGGGCTTCCCGGCGCTGTACGGCTCCGAGAACCCGTTCTCGTTCATGGAGCTCCAGGGCGTGCAGGAGCTGACGAACTTCTTCGAGCGGCGCCCGTCCGCCTACCAGGTCGCGGTGGAGGGCACGGTCGGCTTCGACGACGACTTCTAGAAGCAGGCCCGGCCGGCTTTCAGCGGTCGGCCGGCCGGGCCGGAACGGCGGCGGGCACTCCCGGAAAGGGGTGCCCGCCGCCGCGTGTTCAGCGCTCCGTCGAAGCACGTACCTCGGCGAACCGGGCCCGCGCCGGCTCCGCTCCCGGCGGGGCCCAGAGCGCGGTGACCTCACCGTGCAGCGGTCCCGCGTCGCCCTTGGCCTCCTCCGCGTCGCCCCGCAGCGCCCGGACCACCCGCAGGGTCCAGCTTCCGGATCCGGCGGGGTCGGCCAGCAGGACGTCGGTGCCGTACATCCCGCTCCGTACGCTCTCGACGGCCGCGCCCTCGGGGATGTCGTCGCCCATGAACCGGCTGTGCACGGTGGGGTCGGCGGTGTCCGACTCGCTCTGCGCCTGCGGTTCGGCGCGGCCGTGGAGCAGCGCGAGGAGCCGTTCGGTCAGCACGGGGTCGTGGGCCCCGTCGTAGACCCAGCGCGTGCCCAGCACCCCGTGTTCGCTGGTGCCGATCAGGGCGGCGGCCCCGGCCCCTTCGAGCGGGGCTCCCCGGTAGGTGACGGGCACGTGGTACGGCACCGGGCGGCCCGCCGAGGCGTCGGTGACCACCATGAACTCGATGCCCACCTCGCCCTCGGGGTCGTCGAGCCGGAAGCCGCCGGCCTTCGCGAGGTCGGGGGCGCCGCCACCCGCGTACCAGGGCTGGGACGGCAACCAGGCGGCGAGCAGGTCGAGCTTGCCGGGGTTCAGGGTGGTGCGGTGGATGACAGCCATGTTCTCTCTCTTGTCCGTGGGTGGGCCGGTCGGGCCGGGGCGCCCGTCCGCCGGGCCGGGGCCCCGGCTCCCATGATCGCCCCGCGCCGCCCCTCCGGACCGGGTCGGCGCGATGGCCTCAGATCCGCGCCCAGGACCGCACGTACGGGCGCCGGGCGGCGGGCCGGGTCCGGCCGGTCGTGGACGTGTCCGGTGGGGCGGCGCGATGGGCGTCGCGGTCGATCGCGGCGGCGCGCAGTTCGCGGTCGATGCGGCGCTCCCGGGCGAACCCGAGGAGGGCGGGGAGCAGGACGAGGGCGGCGAGGACGGTGACACCGAGGACGTTCAGGAGTGTGTTCATGGCTCCACTCTGTCCGCGGGGACGCGATCCGGGCAGTGGCAGGACTGTCACCGAACATCGAATTGCTGCCACACTGTCTCCATGCTGAAAAACGTCGCCGCCCTGCTGCTGGACGAGGTGCACCCCTTCGAACTCGGCGTCCTGTGCGAGGTGTTCGGCCTCGACCGCAGCGAGGAGGGCCTGCCGGTGCACGATTTCGCGGTGGTGTCGGCCGAGGGCCCGACGCTGCGCACCCACGCCGGCTTCTCCATCACCACCGAGCACGGCCTGGAACGGCTGGAGGAGGCCGACCTGATCGCCGTACCGGCCGGCAGCCACTTCGTCGCCCGGGAGTACCCGAGCGAGGTCCTGGACGCGCTGCGCCGGGCCGTGGACCGCGGCGCGCGGGTGCTGTCCGTCTGCTCCGGCGCGTTCGTCCTCGGGGCGGCGGGGCTGCTGGACGGCCGCCGCTGCACCACCCACTGGCGCCACTCCGACGAGCTGGGCCGGCGCTTCCCGCTGGCCCGGGTGGAGCCGGACGTGCTCTACGTCGACGAGGGCCAGGTGATCACCTCGGCCGGGACGGCCGCCGGTGTCGACGCCTGCCTGCACCTGGTGCGCAAGGAGTTCGGCCAGGACGTGGCCAACTCCATCGCCCGCCGCATGGTGGTCCCCCCGCACCGGGACGGCGGTCAGGCGCAGTACGTGAAGCGCCCGCTTCCGCGCACCCCGTGCGACACCGTCGGGGACACCCTGGCGTGGATGGAGAACCATCTCGACCAGGAGATGACCGTCGACCAGCTCGCGGCTCTCGCGCACATGTCGCCCCGCACCTACGCGCGCCGCTTCCAACAGGAGACGGGCACGACGCCGTACCGCTGGCTGCTGCGGCAGCGGGTGCTGCTGGCCCAGCACCTGCTGGAGACCTCGGACGACACCATGGAGTCCATCGCCGGGCGGACCGGCTTCGGCAACGCGGCGGCCCTGCGCCACCAGTTCGTCCGCTCGCTGGGCACGACCCCCCATGCCTACCGGCGCACCTTCCGGGGGCCGTCCGAGGTGCCGGAGGAGATCGGGGCGGTCTGAAGACGGGGGCGGACCCGCGGCGGCGAGCCGCGGGTCCGCCCCGGGCGCGGTCAGATGCCGCAGCTGCGGGCCGACCAGAAGTGGCTCGGGCCCTGGTTCACGTGCACGTGGTCACCGTGGTCCGGGTACCCCGGGCCGAGGATCCCGTTGAAGCCGTGGTTGCGGGCCTGGAGCGCCATGGTGCAGAGCGAGTGCGCCCCGACCCCGAGGTCGACCGCGTCGCCGTAGAGATGGCGGCTGCCCGAGGCGCCGCCCACCGCCGAGTTGCAGGAGGTGGACCGGAAGCCGCTGGTGACGCGGATCGGCTGGTCGCCCAGGGCGTGCCGCAGCGCCTCCAGCTTCCACATGCTGGAGAGGGCGTTGGCCTTGGCCGTCCCGGCCGCGACCGCCCCGCCCGCCCAGGTGCTGTTGCAGGTGTTCAGCTCCGGGTACGTGAAGTGGATCGGGGTGCAGTCGTCGTCCTGGAGCGCGTAGATCTTGGCCTGGGTGGCCGGTCCGGCGATGCCGTCGGCGGTGAGGCCGTACGCGGCCTGGAAGCGCTTGACGGCGGCGGTGGTGGCGGGGCCGTACGAGCCGTCGATGGCGAGCACCGCGTTGTACCCGGGGTATCCGGCGACCCGGATCTGGAGCTGGGTGACGTCGTTGCCGGTGGCGCCGGAGGACAGGGTGCGGGTGAAGGTGAAACAGCCGTCCGCGTGGGCGGTACCGGCCGTGAGCACGGCCCCGCCCCACGCTAGTGAGATGGTCATGACAAATCCGAGCAGGACGCGCGCGGTACGCCTGAGCATGTGGGGTGCTCCCTCTCGCGGTGGAATGTGACGCGCGTCGAACGTGACGCGCGGTGGACCGTGGCATGCCGCGGAACGTGACGCGCGGTGGAACGCGGCATGCGACCGAACGTGGGAGCGAGCCTGTCGCAGTGGGTCGACGCGCGTCAACTCCCCTCAGAAAAAGGCTGATTGACGACCACGGCAACAAAAAGGGCCCGCCCGCCGGGACGGTGTCCGGCTGACGGGCCCTCGCGCCGCGCAGCGCGGTGCGGGATCAGGCGTTGGGGACGGTCTCGTAGCGGGGGGTGCCCTCGGCCATCTGCTTCAGCGCGTCCTTGCGGTCCCGCTTCGACAGCCGGTCGATGTAGAGGTAGCCGTACAGGTGGTCCGTCTCGTGCTGGAGGCAGCGCGCGAAGTAGCCGGTGCCCCGCACCTTGATCGGGTTGCCCCGCGCGTCCCGGCCGCTCACCACGGCGTAGTCCGGGCGGGCCAGCTCGGCGTAGGCCGTCGGGACCGACAGGCAGCCCTCGTTGGAGTCGTCCAGCACCCGGGCCTCCGGAGGCAGCTCCTCCAGGACCGGGTTGACGACGACGCCCACGTGCCGCACCCCGTCGTCGTCCGGGCAGTCGTAGACGAAAACCTTCTGGTCCACGCCGATCTGGTTCGCGGCCAGGCCCACGCCCTCGGCGGTCCGCTGGCTGGCGAACATGTCGTCGATCAGCCGCGCCAGCTCGTCGCCGAACTCCGTGACGTCCTGGCACTCCTTGTGCAGGACCGGGTTGCCCACGACCGTGATCGGACGGGAGGTCCCGCGCTCGCGGTACGCCGCCTCACGCTCCTCGCAGTCCTCCGTGTCCACGACGAAACCCTCGTCGTCCACGCCGATCCGCTCGTCCGTCTCCTGCTGCGACATGTCCGCCGTACGCCTTCCTGCAAACCGTGTACCCCGAAAACCCGAAACCCGAGTCCGGGCAGATCCGCACCGGATCGGTGCCCGTACAGCCTACGGGGAGACGGAGCCCGGGGGCACGGTCAGCAGACCTCTTCGAGATCCCGCCACTCGCGGCTGTCCGGGCTGTCGGCGACCCAGCCGTCCAGCAGTCCCCGCACCAGTCCGGCCGGGGCGGCGAGCCCGCACTCGCGTTCGGGGACCCAGAGGCCGCCCGCCGTGCGGTGTCCCAGCGGGCCGGGGTGACCGGGCTCACTGTGGTCGTGCGGGTCGAGGTGCTCGCCGTCGCCCTCGTCGCTCTCCATCCGGCTCTCCGAACAGGAACGGCAGAGCAGCCGCACCGACGAAGACCAGTCCTCGGCGGCGAACCCGGCGTCCGAGGCGAGCTTCTCCAGCGCGTCCCGGTCCTCCTCGGTGGCCGCCTCCAGCAGCACCACCCAGGTCGGCACCGGCGAGGGCGCCCAGAGCTCGATCTCGTCGAAGACCGGGTACGAAGGACCCGCGGCGGTCACCCGCTCCCCGTTGGGCACCCCGTCGTGCAGCACGACCTCGCCCCAGCGGCGCCCGGAGGACGGCAGCGGGATCGACAGCACCTCGATCCGGGCCGGGTCGAGCCGGCGCCCCCAGACCACCTCGGCCTCGCCCTCCGGCGACAGCCGCACCGCGGCGCTGCCCAGCTCCATGCCGGTCGGCTCGGTGGTGGCGGCGGCCCCCTGCGCCCCGGTGCCGGGCACCTTCAGCCCGTACGCCTGCCAGGCGCGGCGGGCCAGTGGCCAGTCCTGCAGCGCGGTCGCGGCGATGCCGACGTTCCACCAGTCCGGCGCGCCGGACTCGCGGTCCAGCAGTGCGACGGCCCGCAGCCCCGCCGACCGCGCCTGCTCCCAGTCGTGCCGGAACTTGTGCAGCAGCGCCAGGTTGAACCAGGACTCGGAGAGCCAGGGTTCCAGGTCCGCCGCGCGCGTCAGCAGCGCTCCCGCGTCCTCGTACCGGCCGTCGCCGATCAGCGTGAACGCGCGGTCCGTGGCCTGCCGCCACGAGGCGGACGGCCGATGCCGTGCCTTCCCGAAGATCCTCACGATTCCCGCCTGTCCCGACTGGACACCCTCTTCTTTCGCATCCAACCATGCCCGGCCGGACGCCCGCTCATTACCCATGGGTTACCCCGTCCGTACCCGGGGCGGGCCGCCCCTCGCCAGGACTCCGGCCAGTGCCTCGACCACCTGCGGCTGGTAGTCGCGACCGGTACCGATGCGCAACTGCTCCAGGGCCTCCAGAGCCCCTCCCACGCCTTCCCCGCGCAGGTCCTCGTACGCGTTGACGGTACGGACGATCCGCGCGGTGAGCGGCTGCTCCCGGTACGGGTCCGCCTGCCGTTCCACCACCACCGCCACCTTCGCGTCCACCCCGGTCTGCCGCACCACGGCCCCGCCCAGCAGCGCGATCCGGCGCTGCTCGGCGGCGGGCAGCCGGGCGGTGGCCCCGTCCGCCAGCGGATCGACGAGGGAGAGCTGACCGATGTCGTGCATCAGCGCCGCGTACTCCAGCACGGTCAGCTCGCTGCCCGCCAGCCCCAGCTCGCGCCCGACCGCCGTGGAGAGCTCGGCGACCCGGTGGGCGTGGCCGGGCGGGGTGTACCCGGCGATCTCGGTGGCGCGGGCCAGCGAGGCGATGGTCTGCCGGTAGGTCGCGCGGACCGCCGCGTACCGGCGGAAGGAGACCTGGGTGAGGAGGAGCGGTACGCACACCACGGGCAGTGCCCACAGCCCGGCGACCGCCACCCCGAGCGCCATCACCGCACCGGTCGCGCAGACCGCGGACCCGATGCCGGGCAGGCCGCAGAGCTCGTCGCGCAGGTGCGAGCCGTACGGGTAGCGGGTCCGCGCCGCCAGCACGAACGCGGCGAGCACCGCGTCGCACAGCGCCGTCAGCCCCAGCAGCCCGACCAGGAGGACGGCGTACGCGGGTCCCTCCCCCAGTGCCCCGGTGAACTGCTCGGCGTCGCGCAACGGCTGGAAGCAGACGGCGGCGAAGGCGACGGTCAGCACCCGGCGGGCCGCCCGGTCGAGCTCGGGACCGCCGCCGGGCACCGGGCGCAGCCGGACGGGCCGCACGGTCGCCACCCGGCCCAGCGACGGCACGGCGGCGAGGAGCTGGGCCGCGACGACGACGGTGATCACCTGGAGCACCCCCTGCCCGGTCGGCTCCCCGGCGCTGCGCCCGAGCAGGGCGTACGCGAGGGCCCCGGCGGCGCCGAGCGGCGCGGGTTCCCGCTCGCCGGGCGCCCGCTGGCGCACCCCCGGCCCGTGCCGGGCCGCCGGTGCCAGCTCGCCGAGGGCGACGAGCACGCCGAAGGCGAGGGCGTGGCCGGGTTCGGCGAGCCCGGACCAGAGGGTGTGGACCACGGCGACGAGCGTCAGCGCGAGGGCGGCGACGTGCAGCACGCGGACCGCGGACCGCGTCCCGCCGCCGGGGACGCCGGAGAAGCCCTGGTGGCCGGGGAAGCCGGAGAAGCCCGGGAAGCCGGAGAAACCGTTCACCGCTCGCTCCGTCCGTCGCCCTCGGCGGTCCGGCCCGCGCCCGCCGCGCCCGCCGCTCCCCCGGCGCCCGGCGCCCGCCCGCGCGGGGGCGGCAGCGTGGCCTCGTCCGAGGTCACGGCGACCGTCGCCGCCGACCAGCCGTACCGGTCCACGGCCCGCACCAGCGCCCGCACCATCCGGGGATCGAACTGGCTGCCCGCGCAGCGGCGCAGCTCCGCCACGGCGGCGTCCACCGGGCGCCCCCGCCGGTAGGACCGGTTGGAGGTCATGGCGTCGAAGGCGTCGGCGACGGCGACCACCCGGGCGAACTCGGGGATGTGGGCGCCCCGGAGCCCGTGCGGGTAGCCGCTGCCGTCCAGCCGCTCGTGGTGGTGGAGGATCGCCGCTCTGGCCTCGTCGAGGAAGTCGATGCCCCGCACGATCTCGTGGCCGTACTCGGGGTGCAGTTCGATGACCCGCCGCTCCTCCGGGGTGAGCGGCCCGTCCTTGCGCAGCACCCGGGTCGGTACGCCGAGTTTGCCGACGTCGTGCAGGATGCCGGCGAAGCGCAGGGCCTCCACCCGCTCGGGCGCCATGCCGATCTCGCGGGCGATGAGGACGGACGCGCGGCCGACGCGCTCGCTGTGGCCGCGCGTGTAGGTGTCCTTGATGTCGACGGCCTGCACGAGGGCGCGGATGGTGGCCCGGTGCGCGGCGTGCTCCCGGTGGTACTGGGCGAACACCCAGCAGGAGATGTACATCGGCAGCAGCACGAAGAGCGAGGAGAGCGGGCCGTAGGGGCCGCGCCACAGCACCGCCACCATCAGCCCGGCGAGCGCGTGCACGAGGTGCGGCCCGGCCGAGTGGGCGAACAGCCCGTGCCAGGCGCTCCTGACCGGGAGGTGTTCGGCCGGAATCCGGATGGCACCGTCGAGCAGGGCGAGGACGAGGCTGAAGGCGAGGGCGGCGGCGCAGGCGGGCAGCAGCACGTACGGGAAGTCGGGCGCGGCGCCCCGCTGTCCGCCCGGCCCGTGCGGACCGCCCAGCGCGCCCGCACCGGCGAGCGCCCCGTAGACCGAGGAGGCAGCCCAGACGGTGACCGCGAGCTGCGCGGCCCGCCAGACGCGGCGTGCGGTGGCCGGCCGGTGTTCGACCCGCCCGGCCAGCGCTCCGGGTACGGCGACGAGCGCGGCGGCCGAGGGCGGCAGCAGGAAGGCGGCGGCGAACAGGAACGGGAAGAACGATCCGGCCCGTGCGGGCACCCGCTCGCCGAAGAAGGGGCAGCGGCCGGGGAGTTCGCCCGCCAGGTAGACCGCGGCCAGCAGGCCGAGGCTGTGCCAGGCCACGGGCGCCCCGCCGCTCGCGGCGCGCTCCGGTCCGGTCCAGGGGACCTGGGTGAGTACGGGGCCGAGGCAGCCCAGGGCGCAGACCGCCACGGCCGCGATGAACGCGCGTGCCGCGACCGGTGTTCTCCTCATGCCTGCACCCGCCCCCGCGTGGTCGATGGAGGCGTCACGCTAGCGAGTGGACGGAGCGCTGGTGGCGCAACGATCCTGATTAGCGCGTTCGAGTGATGCGGCCGGGGGCCGTCCGCCCGGGGGGAAGGGTCGGACGCTCACGCGCGACGGCCCGGCACGGCACGTGCGGGCCCGGAACGCCCGTGGGGCGCACCGCGTACCGCGCGGTGCGCCCCACGGGCGTCGTTCTCGCCGTCCCGCTATTCGGCGGTGGCCGCCGGACGGCCGGTGTCGCCCAGCGCCACGTCCTGGTCCGGCACGGCCTGGCCGGAACGGATCAGGTCGATCCGTCCCATCACCTTCGAGCGCAGGTCGGTCGGGACGTCGTCCTGACCGCAGCAGCGCTTGACCAGCTTCTTCACGGCCTGCTCCAGGCCGTACTTCTCCAGGCACGGGGAGCACTCACCGAAGTGCGTCTCGAACTTGGTGCAGTCGCCCTCGGGCATCTCGTGGTCGAGGAACTCGTAGAGATGGTCGAGAACCTCTGAGCAGTCCGTCTCGTGCGGCTCTCCGCAGCTCATGAGGCCGAGCCTTTCCGATCGTCCGACTCACCGGCGCCGGCGGGAACCAGCCCGCGCTCGCGGGCGTAGTCCTCCAGCATGCCGCGCAGCTGGCGGCGTCCGCGGTGCAGTCGGGACATCACCGTACCGATGGGAGTCCCCATGATGTCCGCGATCTCCTTGTAGGCAAAGCCCTCGACGTCCGCGAGATAGACCGCTATGCGGAACTCCTCGGGGATCGCCTGGAGCGCCGACTTCACGTCGGAGTCCGGGAGGTGGTCGAGAGCCTGGGACTCCGCCGATCGCAGCCCGGTCGACATGTGCGACTCGGCCCGCGCCAGCTGCCAGTCCTCGATCTCCTCGGCGGCGCTTCGCTGGGGCTCACGCTGCTTCTTGCGGTACGAGTTGATGAAGGTATTGGTGAGAATGCGGTACATCCACGCCTTGAGGTTGGTGCCCTCGCGGAACTGGTGGAAGGAGCCGTACGCCTTCGCGTAGGTCTCCTGGACCAGGTCCTCGGCGTCCGCGGGGTTGCGCGTCATGCGCAGCGCCGCGGAGTACATCTGGTCGAGAAAGACGAGCGCGTCCCGCTCGAAACGTGCGTTCCGCTCGTCCGTCGTCTCCTCCGGGCGGCCGTCGTCGGTCCCTGTGTCGTTACCAGTGACCGGACCCACCTCCTCCAACGCTGTTGCGAGGCCGAAACCGGACCCGCTCGCATCGGAGAATAGTCGACCTTGGTTACGCGCGTGCGGTCGATCGCTTCCGCCCGGCGCGCGCTCGGGAGTGGTCTTCGGTGCGTGCAGCACCGTCCACTCCAGATCCGCGGCGTTCGAGCGACGCGGGCAGATGGTCGAACCCATGCGACGGACTCCCTCTCCACAACCAGAAAGACGTGTGCCGGTGTACCGGAGGTGCCGGTGTACCGATCGCCTCGGCGTACCGGGCGCCGATGTACCGAACAACAGCGGCCCCCCGGCCCGCATTCCCCACGCCCGCGGGCTCCCGGCGGGGTGTGACAGGGACCACGTCGGCGGGGGCCCGGCCGGCTCAGGCGGGGAGCCGGTCCAGCCAGCCGGTGACGGCGCCGGTCAGGATCTCCGTCGCCTGGGCCTCCGTCAGGCCGGAGCGCCTGGGCACCGCGAAGCCGTGGTCGCCGTGCGGGACCTCCGCCATCTCGTACGCGCCGGAGGGGAATTCGGCCGGGCGTCCGAAGGGGTCGTTGCCGCCCTGCACCACCAGGGTGGGGACGCCGGTGCCCAGCAGTTCGTCGGCACGGGACTTCTCCGGCCTGCCCGGCGGGTGCAGCGGGAAGCTGAGCGCGAGGACGGCGTGGGCGCCGAGCTCGCCCGCCGTGCGGCAGGCGACCCGCGCCCCGGCGCTGCGCCCGCCCGCGACGACCGGCGGGCCGGGGGCGGCCAGCTCGGGCCAGACGGCACGCCAGCCGGCGTCCAGGGTCTTCGGGGCCGGGGCGACCTTCTTGCCCGCGACCCGCCAGGGCTGCTCCACCAGGGC
The DNA here is from genome assembly GCF_042728795.1 of Streptomyces sp. NPDC060184. NCBI lineage: Bacteria > Bacillati > Actinomycetota > Actinomycetes > Kitasatosporales > Streptomycetaceae > Streptomyces > Streptomyces sp. NPDC060184. The sequence continues at coordinate 58,170 of NZ_JBHWYX010000038.1, read as the reverse complement.
GACGCTCACCCCGTGTCCGGGTGCGGCGGCGGCCAGGGCCGCCAGGTCCCGCGCCTCGATGCCGCCGCCCGCGCCGTGGCCGAGGGCCAGCACCAGCCGGGCGCCGGGCGCGGGGAACCAGGTGATCCGGGCGTCCCCCGCGGGGGTGGCGACGGTGACGGGCCGGGCGGCCCGGACGTTTCGCTCGCTGCTCATGGGCCCCATCCTGCCGGTGCCCGGCCCGCCGTCAGAACAGCGTGGCCTCCTCGGGCGCGGCCAGCTCCTCCTGGAGTTCGGGGCCGTTGTTGCGGACGTTGCTGACGGCGGTGGCGACGGGGTAGGCGCGCATCAGTCCGCCCTCGGGCGGGGCGGTCAGCGCGCGCAGCTCCTCGCCGTCGGTCCGCGCGGGGTCGAGCCAGGCGTCCCAGCGGTCGGGGGTCAGCATCAGGGGCATCCGGGGGTGGATGTCGGCGAGTGCGGACGGGCCCTCGGCGGGGGCGACGGCGAGCGGGGTGGTCTCCGCCTCGGTGGTGAGCACGGAGCAGGTCGCCCACCACGCCTGCGGGTGGTCGGGCGGGAGGGTGGCGTCGCGCCAGAACTCGTAGAGCCCGGCCATCGCGAAGACCGACCCGTCGGCGGGGGTCACGAAGTACGGCTGCTTGCGGGGGCGCTTCTTCTTCCCCTGCTCCTCCAGCTGCCGCTCGTCGGCGCCGGTCATCCACTCGTAGTAGCCGTCGGCGGGGAGGATGCAGCGGCGCTGGAGGAAGGCGGTGCGGAAGGAGGGCTTCTCGTGGACGGTCTCGGCGCGGGCGTTGATCATCCGCGCGGCGCCCTCCGGCGTCTTGGACCAGGAGGGTACGAGGCCCCACTTGAGGGTACGGAGCTGGCGAACCGGACGGCGGTCCGCCGCGTCTTTCAAGGGGCGTTCCAGTACGGCGTAGACCTCCTTGGTCGGCGCCACGTTCCAGTCGGGGTCCAGAGTCTCGTCCGGGTCCCACCGCTCCACCTGGAAGAGTCCGGTCAGGTCCTCGGGCCGCCGGCTCGCCGCATAACGTCCGCACATGTCTGCCAGCCTGCCACGAACCCCCGTCCCCGCCGCAAGGAGTCCCAGCCGCAATGGACAGCAACGAACTGGGCGCCCTGTGGGACCGGGTGTTCGGCACCCAGCCCGCGCCGGAGCAGTGGCTGGTGGTGGTGACCGCGACCGCCGCGCTCGTCGCCGTCGTACCGAACGCGCTGTGGCGGCTGACCCGCAACTCGATCACCATCGCCCACGAGGGCGGCCACGGGCTGGTCGCCCTGCTCACCGGGCGGCAGCTCTCCGGCATCCGGCTGCACTCGGACACCAGTGGGCTGACCGTCAGCCGGGGAAAGCCGACCGGAATCGGCATGATCCTCACCGCCGCCGCCGGATACACCGCGCCCTCGCTGCTCGGCCTCGGCGGCGCGTGGCTGCTGACCAACGGCCGCATCACGCTGCTGCTGTGGCTGGCCACCGCGCTGCTCGCGGTGATGCTGGTGATGATCCGCAATCTGTACGGGGCGCTGACCGTGATCTTCACGGGCTCCCTGTTCCTGCTGGTCTCCTGGCTGACCTCGGCCGCCGTGCAGTCGGCGTTCGCGTACGCGGTGGTCTGGTTCCTGCTGATGGGCGGGGTCCGGCCGGTCTTCGAGCTCCAGTCGAAGCGACGCCACGGCGGCGCACCCGACTCCGACGCCGACCAGCTGGCCCGGCTGACGGACGCCCCGGCCTGGCTCTGGCTGTTCCTCTTCCACGCGGTGTCGCTCTGCTCGCTCATCGGCGGCGGACGCTGGCTGCTGGGCGTCTGACCGGCTCGGGGGCCGTGTTCCCCCGGGGGACACGCCCCGGAGCCCGACGCCGCCCGTCGCGGAGCCCTTCTCCGGACACCCCCTAAAGTGAGGGCATGACCGAAAGTTCCGTGCACCCCGCCCTCTGGCCCGCCCCCCACGCGAGCGGCCCCGTCGACGCGACCGTCACCGTGCCCGGTTCCAAGTCGGTCACCAACCGGGCGCTGGTCCTGGCCGCCCTCGCCGCCGAGCCCGGCTGGCTGCGCCGCCCGCTGCGCTCGCGCGACACCCTGCTGATGGCCCAGGCGCTGCGCGCGATGGGCGTCCGCATCGAGGAGACGGTGTCGTCGAGCTCGTCGGCCACCGACGGTCCGGACGTCACCGGCGAGGCGTGGCGGGTCATCCCCGCCGGGCTGCACGGCCCGGTCACCGTCGACGTCGGCAACGCCGGTACGGTCATGCGCTTCCTGCCCCCGGTCGCCACGCTCGCGGACGGCCCGGTCCACTTCGACGGCGACCCGCGTTCCTACGAGCGTCCGCTGCACGGCGTCATCGACGCGCTGCGCGCGCTCGGCGCCCGGATCGAGGACGGCGAGCGCGGCTCGCTCCCGCTGACGGTGCACGGCGCGGGCGCGCTGGAGGGTGGTCCGGTACGCATCGACGCCTCCGCCTCCTCGCAGTTCGTCTCGGCGCTGCTGCTCTCCGCCCCCCGGTTCAACCAGGGCGTGGAGGTACGGCACGTGGGCTCGTCGCTGCCGTCGATGCCGCACATCCGGATGACGGTGGAGATGCTGCGCGCGGTCGGCGCCCAGGTGGACGAGCCGGAGACGGGCGGCGAGCCGGACGTCTGGCGGGTCTCCCCCTCCGCGCTGCTCGGCCGCGACCTGACGATCGAGCCCGACCTCTCCAACGCCCAGCCGTTCCTGGCCGCCGCCCTGGTGACCGGCGGGCGCGTCACCGTACGCGACTGGCCGGAGCGCACCACACAGCCCGGGGACGCGCTGCGTGAGCTGTTCACGGCGATGGGCGGTTCCTGCGAGCTGACGCCGCGGGGCCTCACCTTCACGGGTTCCGGAAGGATCCACGGCATCGACGCGGACCTCGGCGAGGTCGGCGAGCTGACGCCGGGTATCGCGGCCGTCGCGGCGCTCGCCGACTCCCCGTCCACGCTGCGCGGGGTCGCCCATCTGCGGCTGCACGAGACGGACCGGCTGGCGGCGCTCACCAAGGAGATCAACGAGCTCGGCGGCGACGTCACCGAGACGGCGGACGGCCTGCACATCCGGCCGCGCCCGCTGCGCGGCGGGGTGTTCCACACCTACGACGACCACCGGATGGCGACGGCGGGCGCGATCATCGGCCTGGTGGTGCCCGGTGTGCAGATCGAGAACGTGGGGACGACCGCGAAGACGCTGCCGGACTTCCCGGACATGTGGACCGGCATGCTCGGTGCCGGAGCCTAGAAAATGCGCCGCTACGGGAAGAACCCCGACGAGGACGACATCCGCGTCCGCCCGAACCGCAAGGGCAACCGCCCCCGCACCCACACCCGGCCCAAGCACGAGGACGCCGAGGACGGCATGGTCCTCACGGTCGACCGGGGCCGGCTGACCTGCCTCGTGGACGGGCGCACGGTCGTCGCGATGAAGGCCCGCGAGCTGGGCCGCAAGGCCGCCGTGGTCGGCGACACCGTGTCGATCGTCGGGGACCTCTCCGGCGACAAGGACACCCTGGCGCGGATCGTCCGCATCGGCGAGCGCCGCTCGGTGCTGCGCCGCACGGCCGACGACGACGACCCGTTCGAGCGGGTGGTGGTGGCCAACGCCGACCAGCTCGCCATCGTCACGGCGCTCGCCGATCCGGAGCCGCGCCCGCGCATGATCGACCGGTGCCTCGTCGCCGCGTACGACGGCGGGCTGACCCCGCTCCTGGTGCTCACCAAGTCCGACCTGGCGTCCCCGGACAAGCTCCTGGAGGCGTACACGCCGCTGGGTGTGCCGTTCATCGTCACCAACCGGGAGGAGCTGGCGAACGGCGACGCGGCCGACCGGGTGCGCGAGCAGCTGAACGGCAAGATCACCGCCTTCGTCGGGCACTCGGGGGTCGGCAAGACCACGCTGGTCAACGCCCTGGTGCCGGAGGACCGGCGGCGTACGACGGGTCATGTCAACGCGGTCACCGGGCGGGGCCGGCACACCACCACGTCGGCGCTGGCGCTGCCGCTGCCCGACGGCGCGGGGTGGGTGGTCGACACCCCGGGCGTGCGCTCGTTCGGGCTGCACCACATCGACCCGTCCCGGGTGATCAACGCGTTCCCCGACCTCCAGCCGGGCACCGAGGACTGCCCGCGCGGCTGCACCCACGACGACAACGCGCCGGAGTGCGCGCTCGACGCGTGGGTGGCCGGCGGGCACGCCGATCCGGCGCGGCTCTACTCGCTGCGCCGGCTGCTGGCGACCCGCGAACGCCGCGAGGGCGACTGACCGGGGAGCGCACCGGCACCACCACCGGTGCGGTCACCGGCGGGTCCGCCCGTCGCGACGCGCGCACGTTTGCGACGGTGCGACGGTGGTAGGGGCATAATCGCAGCGAGCGGGCGAACCGGTCACCGAGGCGGAGGACTACGGACGATGGCGTGGCTGCTGGTCGTGGTCGCAGGACTGCTGGAGACCGGCTTCGCCGTGTGTCTGAAGCTCTCGCACGGGTTCACCCGGCTCTGGCCGACGATCGCGTTCGCCGCGTTCGCGCTCGCCAGTTTCGGCCTGCTGACCCTCTCCCTGCGGAAGCTCGACGTGGGGCCCGCCTACGCGGTGTGGACCGGTATCGGGGCCGCCGGTACGGCGATCTACGGCATGGTCTTCCTGGACGACGTGGTGTCCGTGCTGAAGCTCGTCTCGATCTCGCTGGTGATCATCGGCGTGATCGGCCTCCAGCTCTCCGGCTCCGCGCACTGACCGCTGCCGCACTCCCGGTGCTCCGACCGGGTGGCGCCGGGCCGTGTGGCCCCGCGCGGACCCGGCTGGATACTGTGACGGCATGCCCGACTACCACGATGATCTGCGACTCGCCCATGTACTGGCGGACGCCGCCGACGCGGCGACGATGGACCGGTTCAAGGCCCTCGACCTCAAGGTGGAGACCAAACCGGACATGACTCCGGTGAGCGAGGCCGACAAGGCCGCCGAGGAGCTGATCCGCGGCCACCTGCACCGGGCCCGCCCGCGCGACGCGATCCTGGGCGAGGAGTACGGGCTGGAGGGCACCGGTCCCCGTCGCTGGGTGATCGACCCGATCGACGGCACCAAGAACTACGTGCGCGGGGTACCGGTCTGGGCGACCCTGATCTCGCTGATGGAGGCGGGCGAGGACGGTTTCCAGCCGGTGGTCGGCGTGGTCTCCGCGCCCGCGCTCAGCCGGCGCTGGTGGGCGGCGAAGGGGTCCGGGGCGTTCTCCGGCCGCAGCCTCACCGCCGCGACCCGGCTCCAGGTCTCGAAGGTCGGGCAGATCTCGGACGCCTCCTTCGCGTACTCCTCGCTGACCGGCTGGGAGGAGCAGGGGCGGCTGGACGGTTTCCTCGATCTGTCGCGGGCCTGCTGGCGGACGCGGGGATACGGCGACTTCTGGTCGTACATGATGGTCGCCGAGGGTGCCGTGGACATGTGCGCGGAGCCCGAGCTCTCGCTCTGGGACATGGCGGCCACCGCGATCGTGGTGCAGGAGGCGGGCGGCAGCTTCACCGGCCTGGACGGCGTCCCCGGCCCGGGCGGCGGCAACGCAGCCGCGTCGAACGGTCTGCTCCACGACGAACTGCTGGGCTATCTCAACCAGCGCTACTGACGGCCGCGCCGCCGGGCCCGGGGGTACCGCCCCGACCGGCGGAGCGCCCGGGGCGCCCGGGGACCGCAGGGCGTGCGCGCGCACGCCCTGCGGCGGCTCCCCGTACCTCTTGTCGGGCCGCGAGCGGGGTGCCATCCTGAAATCCCCGCTTGTGAACTTGTGAATCGGCTCACGTTCCGGCCGGTCCACCAAGGAGGTGCCCCCGTCATGCTGGTCCGAGACGCCATGACCACCGTGGTGCTCACCATCGGCCCCACCCACACACTCCGCCAGGCAGCCGCCCTGATGTCGGCCCGCCGGGTCGGGGCCGCCGTCGTCCACGACCCGGACACCTGCGGATTCGGCATCATCACCGAAAGAGACGTCCTCGACGCCGTCGGGCTCGGCCAGGATCCCGACCGGGAGGCGGTGTCCGGCCACACCACCACGGACGTGGTCTTCGCCGCCCCCACCTGGACGCTGGAGGAAGCCGCCCAGGCCATGACGCACGGCGGGTTCCGCCACCTGATCGTGCTGGACGAGGGCGGCCCGGTCGGGCTGGTGTCGGTCCGCGACATCATCCGCTGCTGGGCCCCGCTGCGCCGCCGCCACGCGGTCGAACTGGCCGGCTGACCCCTGCGTGCGGGCAGGACGGGCCGGACACCCGGGTGGTGTCCGGCCCGTCCTGGCGTACGCGACGCGTTCGGCGGTCAGGCGCGCAGGGCCTGGACCGCGTCCTCCAGCCGCTTGCCGAAGTCGCCGTCGGCCTGGCGGAAGTTGTTCACCGCGCGCTCGGCGATCTCGTCGCGCGAGACCTTGGCGATGAACTGGGCGAGGTTGTCGACCAGCCGCGCCTTCTCGTCCTCGGAGAGCAGCCGGTAGAGGTTGCCCGCCTGCACGAAGTCGTCGTCCTCGGCGTGGCTCGGTGCCACGTGGTTGCCGGTGGCACCGTCGACCGGGACGGGCTGCCAGAGCGGCCGGCCGGTCTGGGCCGGGCCGCCGAAGCTGTTCGGCTCGTAGTTCTTCGCACCGGCGTGGCGGCCGTCGTAGAGGAAGCCGTCACGGCTGTTGGTCCGCGCCTCGGTGGCGTGCGGGCGGTTCACCGGCAGGTGGTCGGCGTTGATGCCGACGCGGTAGCGGTGGGCGTCGCCGTACGCGAAGAGGCGGCCCTGGAGCATCTTGTCCGGGGACGGGCCGATGCCGGGCACGAAGTGCGCGGGGCTGAAGATGGACTGCTCGACCTCGGCGAAGATGTTCTCCGGGTTGCGGTTGAGCTCCAGCTTCCCGATCTCGACCGGCGGGTAGTCCTCGTGCGGCCACACCTTGGTGAGGTCGAACGGGTTGAAGCGGTAGGTCGCCGCGTCCGCCGCGGGCATGATCTGCACCTGCACGGTCCAGGACGGGAAGTCGCCGCGCTCGATGGCCTCGCGCAGGTCGCGCTGGTGGCTGTCGGGGTCGACGCCGGAGAGGCGGTTGGCCTCCTCGGTGGTGAGGTTCTTGATGCCCTGGTCGGTCTTGAAGTGGTACTTGACCCAGAAGACCTCGCCGGCCTCGTTGTTCCACTGGTAGGTGTGCGAGCCGTACCCGTTCATGTGGCGCAGCGTCGCCGGTATCCCGCGGTCGCCGAAGAGCCAGGTGACCTGGTGGGTCGACTCGGGCGACAGCCCCCAGAAGTCCCAGACGTTGTCCGCTTCCTGCGAGCCGGTGTAGGGGTCGCGCTTCTGGGTGTGGATGAAGTCGGGGAACTTGATGGCGTCCTTGATGAAGAACACCGGGGTGTTGTTGCCGACGAGGTCGTAGTTGCCCTCTTCGGTGTAGAACTTCAGCGCGAAGCCGCGGGGGTCGCGCACGGCGTCGGCGGAGCCGAGGTTCCCGGCGACGGTCGAGAAGCGGAGGAAGGTCTCCGTCTCCTTGCCGACCTCGGAGAGGAACGCGGCGCGCGTCCACCGCGAGACGTCGCGGGTCAGCGTGAAGGTGCCGTAGGCACCGGCGCCGCGAGCGTGCACCACGCGCTCCGGGATGCGCTCCCGGTTGAAGTGGGCGAGCTTCTCCAGCAGCGCCTGGTCCTGCACGAGGACCGGACCGCCGACGCCCGCCGTCTCGCTGTTCTGGTTGTCGGCGACCGGAGCTCCGGCCTCCGTGGTGAGCGGTCCCTGCGTCACGTACGCCTCCTGCGTGATGTCCGCCGTCCGCCCGCCGTCTCCCGGCGGCGCGCACGGCCGTTCCCTCGGCTTCTGCCGGATCCGATCCTACGATGGACTTTGTCCAAGTCAAGTGAACATCCAAAGTCACACCTGTTCAGGACTCGGTTCCGCTCACTGTTAGGCTGATGTCATGAGTGACCTGCTGGAACGACTCCGTGGACGCGGCTGGCGCATGACGGCGCAGCGCCGCGTGGTCGCCGAGGTCCTCGACGGCGAACACGTACACCTGACCGCGGACGAGGTGCACGCGAGGGCCGTGGACCGCCTGCCCGAGATCTCCCGGGCGACCGTCTACAACACCCTGGGCGAGATGGTGTCGCTCGGCGAGGTGCTGGAGGTCTCCACGGACCGCCGCGCCAAGCGGTACGACCCGAACGCCCGCCGCCCCCACCACCACCTGGTCTGCGCGGGCTGCGGGGCCATCCGCGACGTCCACCCGGCCGGCAACCCGCTGGCGGACCTGCCGGCCGAGGAGCGCTTCGGCTTCACGGTGTCCGGCGTCGAGGTGACGTACCGCGGGCTCTGCCCGGACTGCGCGGCGACCGCCGCCTGATCTCCACCCACCACGACCGGCCGGGGCTCCTCACCGGCCGGTCGTTCGCGCGCGGCCCACTCGCGCGTGCGCGGCCCGGTCCCCGCGCGGGAGCGAACACGACGAAGGCCCGGATCCAGTGGATCCGGGCCTTCGTCCTTCAGTAGCGGGGACAGGATTTGAACCTGCGACCTCTGGGTTATGAGCCCAGCGAGCTACCGAGCTGCTCCACCCCGCGTCGTTGTGAATGCAACGTTACGTCACCCGCTCGGCCGTGGCAAATCCATTCAGCAGCGGGTGCCCGCCGGGACGCGCGGCGCGTCCGCGGGCACCCGCTCACGCCGTGAGTTCCTGGTGCAGCGCCTCCTGGAGGCGGGCGGCGCGCTCCGCGACCTCGGCGGGTCCCAGCTCGACCGCGCGGGCGCACCAGCGCTGGCCCTCGGTGAGCTCGCCCCGGCGGGCGGCGAGCAGCGCGAGGCGGAGCGCCGCCCGGCCGTGGCCGTCGTTGGCGGCGCGGCTCCACCAGAGGGCGGCCTCGCGCTCGCTGCCCTCGCGGGCCAGCAGCAGCCCGAGGTTGAAGGCGCCGTTGCGGCTGCCCGCCTCGGCGGCCTCGCGGTACCAGCGGGCGGCGCTCTCCACGTCGCCACGGGCGGCGCAGAGCATGCCGACCCGGACCTGGGCGCGGCGGTGGCCCTGCTCGGCGGCGCGCTCGTACCACTCCTCGCACTCGGTCTTCTCCGGCATCGGCTCGCCGAGCACCGGTGTCGCGCGCGGCGGGCGGCGCGCGTCGAGGACGCCGGCCAGCCGGAAGGCGGCTTCGGCGCTGCCTCCGCCGGCGGCGGTCCGCAGATGGCGTTCGGCCTCCTGGTCCTCGCCCCGGCGCAGCAGCGCCATGGCGACCTGGAGCGCCGCGTCGGTGTGTCCGGCGGCTGCCGCGCGCTTGTACCAGCTCAGCGCCGCGAGGTCCTCGTCCCGGCCGGCGTGCAGGATGCCGAGGTTGAAGGCGGCGTCCACGCTGCCCGCCTCGGCCGCCTTGGAGAACCAGGGTTCGGCGCCGGTCGCGTCCCCGGCCTGGAGGAGGAGCACGGCGAGCGCGTTGGACGCCTCGCGGTGACCCGCGTAGGCGGCCCGGCGGTACCACTGCTCGGCCTGCGGGGTGCGGTCCTGGGCGGCGCAGAGCAGCCCGAGGTTGTACGCCCCGTTCACGTCGCCCGCGTCCAGGGCGGCCCGGTACCAGCGCTCGGCGGTCTGCGGTTCGCCGCGGTCGGCGTGCAGGGCGCCGAGCGCGTTGGCGGCGTTGCCGTCGCCCTCCTGGGCGGCGCGCAGCCACCACACGGCGGCACTCTCCACGTCGCCGACGTCGCGCAGCAGGAAGGCGAGGGCGCACGCCGCGCGCGCCTCACCGGCCCGCGCGGCGGTGAGGTACCAGCGCCCGGCCTCCTTGAGCTCGCCGCGCCGCTCCAGGATGGCGCCGAGGTGCAGCGCGGCGCGGCGGTGGCCCCGGGCGGCGGCCTGCCGGTACCACTGCTCGGCCTCGCCGACGCGTCCTTCGGCGGGACCGGCGACCGGGCCGTCGCCGGGGGCGCCGACGACGTTCACCGGGGGCTCGACGGCCTCGGCGGGCATCCGCCCCAGCCCGAAGGCCTGGTGCGGGTCCTCGACGGCGTTGCGCTCGATGGTCCGGGCCAGGCGGTACGCGGCCTCCCGGTGCCCCTGCTCGGCGGCGGCGCGCAGCCAGCGCTCGGCGCCCACGTCGCTGCGGTGCTCCAGCAGGTCGGCGAGGGCGTAGGCGCCCAGCGCGTGGCCCTGTTCGGCGGACTGGCGCAGCCAGTACTCGGCGCCCGGCTCGTCGCCCCGCTCGCGCAGGTGGCGGCCGAGCGCGTGCGCGGCGGAGGCGGATCCGGCGACTGCCGCGATGCGCCACCAGCCGGCCGCCTCGTCCGGGTAGCCGCGCTGGTGCAGCAGGACGCCGAGGTTGTTGGCGGCGGCCCGGTCGCCGTCGGCGGTGGCCCCGCGCAGATAGGGCTCGGCGGCGTCGAGTTCGCCCCGGCGCAGCAGCAGTGCGCCGACGACGCTCATGGAGGCGGTGTCGCCCGCGTCGGCGGCACGCCGGTGGCGCTCCTCGGCCTCGGCGGACTCGGCGGTCTCCGCGGTGCCGATCGTGCCGGAGGTGTCTCCGGCGGCCCCGGCGTCGGCCATGTCGGCCGCGTCGGCCGCGGCCAGGACCCCGGCGGTGGTGTCCGTGTTTCCTGGCGTGACGGTGACCCCCGTCGTCTCGGTGGCCCCGGTGGTGAAGTCGTCACTGCTCACGGCCTGCTCGGCGGCCCCCGCCGCCTCGGCGGTGACCACGGCCGAGGCCGCGGCCGGCGCCCCCTTGGGGCTCCGTGTCCGCCGTTGCACAAACCGCCCTGTCTCCAACAGAGTTGCCCTGTCCCCCATAAATACCATCGTCGCACCACCTGTAACCCGCGTACACCTGGTATAGCGCGGACAGTGAGGTCACTTCAGCGTTTTGTCGACATGCCCACAGAGAGACAAGTCAAACACGGCCCCGGGCAACTGGTGCCCCGCGAACCGCACTTCACGCCCACTCTCCACAAGGGCATCACGACATGACGAAGGCCCGGATCCAGTGGATCCGGGCCTTCGTCCTTCAGTAGCGGGGACAGGATTTGAACCTGCGACCTCTGGGTTATGAGCCCAGCGAGCTACCGAGCTGCTCCACCCCGCGTCGTTGTGTTCAAACAGTACCACGACGCGAGGACGGGTCTTCCCGGCGGTTCTCCCGCCGGGCTCCCCACCGGTGTTCCGGCCGGGAGCCCGGCGTCCTTCTCAGCTGCCCTGGTCGGCGGCGCCCCCCGCCGGGGCGGCCGTGTCCCCGGCCGTACCGCCCGAGCCCGAGCCGGCCTCGGAGCCTCCCGCGCCGGACTGGGCCTCGGCGGCCCGCTTGAGGGCGCTCTGCAGGTCCTCCTGGGCCTCGCCGTAGGCCGACCAGTCCTGCTCCTGGAGCGCCTTCTGACCGGCGTCGTACGCCTTCTGGGCGTCCGCGATGGCCTCCTTGAGCGCCGCGTCACCGGTGGCCGGTGGCTTGGTCGGCTCGGTCGGCTTCGTCGGTTCGGTGGGCTCGGTCGGCTGGGTGGTGGTGCCGTCCACGTCGAAGACCGCGTTCAGCGCCTCCCCGAGGCTGTTCTCGAAGACGATCTTCGATCCGAACGAGGCGGCCACCTTGCGCAGCAGCGGGTAGTTCTGGTTGCCACCGCGCGTGTAGACCGGCTCGATGTAGAGGAACCCGCCGTCCAGGGGCACGGTGAGGAGGTTCCCGTACTCGATGTCCGAGTCGGTGCCCTTGAGGTTTCTCACGAACTCGGCGACGTCGTCGTTGCCGTTGAGCTCGCTCTGTACCTGCCCGGGCCCCTTCACCGTGTTGGTGACTCTGAGGAGTCTGATCGTGCCGTAGTCGTCGCTGGCCGCGTCGGCGTCCACCGCCATGAACGCCCCGAGGTCGGGACGCCCTCTGGGGGTGAACGTCGTGGTCAGCGAGAACGTCTGCTGATCCTGGTCCGGCATCTTCATGGAGAGGTAGTACGGCGGGACGGAGCCCGGTTCCTTGTTGGTCGGGTCGTCCGGCACCTGCCACGCGTCACTGCCGCTGTAGAACTGCGCGGGGTTGGTGACGTGGTAGCGGGTCAGCAGCTCCCGCTGGACCTTGAAGAGATCCTGCGGGTACCGCAGGTGGTCCATGAGCTCCTCCGGGATGGCGGACTTGTCCTTCACCGTCCCGGGGAACGCCTTGCGCCAGGTCTTGAGGACCGGGTCCTCGGTGTCCCACTCGTAGAGCGTGACGGTGCCGTCGTACGCGTCGACGGTCGCCTTCACCGAGTTGCGGATGTAGTTGACCTGGTTCTGCTGGGCGACGACCGCGCGCTGGTTGGTCGTCAGCGAGTCGGCCGTGGTGTCGCCCAGCGTCGTGCGCGAGGCGTACGGGTAGCCGTTGGTCGTGGTGTACGCGTCGACGATCCACTTGATCCGGTGGTCGACGACCGCCGGGTAGGCGTCGCCGTCGATGGTCAGCCACGGGGCGACCGCCTCGACGCGCTCCTTGGGCGTGCGGTTGTAGAGAATCCGCGAGCCGTCGCCGATGGCGCCCGAGTAGAGGATCTGCGGCTCGCTGAACGAGACCGCGTAGGCGGCGCGGTTGAAGGCGTTGGCGAGGCTGACCCCGCTGTCACCCTTGTAGCTGGTGGTCTTCTCGCCGTCGTCCTCGTAGTCGAGCTCCTTCTGGGGCCCGCCGACGATGGAGTACTGCTCGGTCTTCTCGCCGTAGTAGATCCGCTGCTCGTAGTCGCCGAGCTTGCCCGTCGTCGGCAGTCCGGACTCGGTGAAGTCCGGGGAGCCCACGGGGTTGGTGCCCGTGCTGGTGCCCTTGGCCGCGATGACGCCGTAGCCGTGGGTGTACGTGAAGTGGTCGTTGATCCAGTTCCGCTTGGGCAGGCCCGCGAGGTTGAGCTCGCGGAGACCGACGACGGTGTCCTGCTCCTTGCCGTCCTCCTCGTAGCGGTCCACGTCCAGCGTCGCCGGGAACTGGTAGTAGTTCCGCTTCTGCTGGAGCTGCTGGAACGCCGGGGAGACGACGTTGGGGTCCATCACGCGGTAACTCGCGGCGGCGTCGGCCTGGGTGCGCAGCGCGGCGCCCTCGGTCTCGGTGCTCTTGCCCGCGTAGTCGTCGACCTGTGCGTCGTCGATGTCGTACGCGTCGCGCGTCGCCTTGATGTTCTTGCTGATGAACGGGGCTTCCTTGGCCTGCTCGTTCGGCTGGACCTGGAACTTCTGGACGATCGCCGGGTAGAGCCCGCCGATCAGGATGGCCGAGAGGACCATCAGCCCGAAGCCGATCACCGGCAGCTGCCAGGTGCGCCGCCAGAGCGTCGCGAAGAAGAGCACGGCGCAGATGACGGCGATGCAGAACAGGATCGTCTTCGCCGGGAGGTAGGCGTTGGCGTCGACGTACCGCAGGCCGGTCCAGTTGTCGGTGGCCTTGAAGTCGCTGGACTTCACGGCCAGTCCGTACCGGTCGAGCCAGTACGCCACGGCCTTCAGCGAGACGAAGACGCCCAGCAGCACCGAGAGGTGGCCGGTGGCCGCGCCGGTCGCGCGGGCGCCGGGGCTGGTGATCCGCAGGCCGCCGTAGAGGTAGTGCGTCAGGGCCGCGGCGATGAGCGACAGCACGGCCGCGGCGAAGCCGAAGCCGAGCAGGAAGCGGTACCACGGCAGGTCGAAGGCGTAGAAGGAGACGTCCAGGTGGAACTGGGGGTCCTTCTGCCCGAAGGAGACGCCGTTGACGTACATCAGCCAGGTGCGCCACTGGCCCGAGGCGGAGGCCCCGGAGATCAGCCCGACGAGCGCGGTGACCGCGAGGAGCACCCACTTCTTGAACGGGGCGACACCCATGCGGTAGCGGTCCAGGCTCTGCTGCTCCAGCGACATCGCGCTCAGCGGCGGCCGGAGCCGGTAGGCGAGCCAGACGTTGAGGCCGACGGCGAGCGCCATCAGCAGCCCGAAGACGAGGAACAGGCCGATCTTGGTCCACAGCGTCGTGGTGAAGACCGACGAGTACGACACCGAGCGGTACCAGAGCCAGTCGGTCCAGAACCCGGAGAACATGATGAACGCCATGACGAGCGCCGCGAGGACGCCGAGCGTCATGAGAAGAGTACGGGCGCGCCGGGACGGGCGGCCGACTCTGATCCGTGGCCCGGTCGGGCCTCCGCCGCGGTCCGGCATCTGGAAAGCCAACGTGCGCACCTCGTACTTCGGGGTCGTGTGGAACGGGCTCAGCGATCGTAGAGCCCTTCCTTGCAACTTACGGAGGCTTTACCTAGTTCCCGTTCCGGGTGCGAAAGGAGGCAGGATATTGGTATGCCCAACGTTTCTTCCTCAGGCCCTCCGATGGCCTCGAATCCCCTCACCGTCGCGGTGCTCGAAATCGACGAGTACGCCGCCGGTCTCGGATGGGACCGTCCCGCCCGTCTCTTCGCCCTCGTCGACACCGCCAGCCTGCGCGTCCAGGAGCCGGGCCTCGCCGCCCAGCTCGGGCTCGGCGCCGACGGTGCGGTGCCCGCCGCCCTCACCCCCGTCGAGCAGGAGGAGATCCCCTCCGGCAAGCCCCTGGACGAGTTCCTCGCCACGATCGCCTGGCCGGCCGGGGTGGCGGGGTGCGCGCTGACGGTGGAGCGGCTCATGCTGCCGCCGTCCGCCGAGGCGTCCGTACCCGAAGGGCTCAGCGGCAAGAAGTTGACCGCCTGGGTGGCGGCGCACCCGGAGCGGCAGGAGGTCCGGATGACCGTGGCCGTGCTGCGGAACGGCAAGCGCGAGTCCGCGATCCGGCTGCGGGAGAAGGATGCCGCGAGCGAGGTCCTCACGGGCCCGTCGCTCGTCCCGGGGCTGGCCGACGCGCTGGCGGCGACCTTCGAGTCCTGAGGACGGACGGCCCTCCGGAGTCCGCCGCCGCGCGGGGACTCCGGGGCCGGGGGGTTGTCCATGGGTCCGCAGGTCCACGGGTCTACGCGTTTACGGGTCCAGGAGTCCACTGGGTCGCGGAACCGTGGGGACAGCCCCTCGGGGTCAGCTCTTCGAGCAGCTCGGCAGGGCGGCGGTGTCCCCGGTGCGGATCTTGTCCAGGGACTTCTTGGCGTCGTCCATCGTCTTGACCCGGACCAGGGTGAGACCGGACGGGGTGTCGGCCGCTGCGGCGGCGCAGTTCTCGTCGGGGGTGAGGAAGTACCTCGCCCCGGCGTTCCGCGCGCCGATCAGCTTCAGGGCGATGCCGCCGATCGGGCCGACCGTGCCGTCGTCGTCGATGGTGCCGGTGCCCGCGACGAACTTCCCGCCGGTGAGCTGACCCGGCGTGAGCTTGTCGACGATGCCGAGCGAGAACATCAGCCCCGCGCTCGGGCCGCCGACGTCGGCGAGGTTGATGTCGATGTCGAACGGGAAGGTGTGGTCGGTCCCGGCCTGGATGCCGACGATCGCGCGGCCGTCGTCGTCCGCCTTGCGGGTGGTGAGGGTGACGTCGTTGGTGCCCTCGGGCTCCTTGCCGGCCTTCTCCGCGGCGGCGGCGCGCTCGGCCGGGACGACCGTGAAGGTCACCTCCTGGCCCGGGTCGTGCTTGCTCACCAGCTCGGCGACGTCCGCCGGGTCCTTGATCCGGGTGCCGTCCACCGACTCGATCACGTCGCCCGCGTGCAGCTTGCCCTCGGCCGCGCCACCCTTCACGACGGTCGACACGACGACGCGGGTGGACACCGGGATGTCCAGCTCCTTCAGGGCGGCGACCTTGGCGCTCTCCTGGGACTGGCTGAACTCCTCGGCGTTCTCCTGCGTCGACTGCTCCTCCGTCTTCCCGTCCGGGTAGAGGGTGTCGTGCGGCACGACCACGCTGTCGTGGGCCAGCCAGCCGTACAGCGCCTCGATCAGGTTCATGTTGTAGTCCGCGCCGGTGACGCGGACCGTCGTCATATTGAGATGTCCGGACGTCGGGTACGTCTTGCGACCGGAGATCTTGAGGACCGGTTCGCCGTTCGCGTTCCCCAGCGTGTTGACGGTCGGCCCGGGGGACATCTCCGCGTAATGAACGGGGAGCAGCAGCCCCACACAGACGAGCGCGATGAAGATGAGAGTCGAGGCGAGCATCGTCGCGGTGCGGCGTGGCATGGAACGACAGTACGGGAAGCCCCTGTCAGTCCACCGCCGGGGCCGGTCCGTACGAGGCCGGCGGGTGCGGGGAGGTGTCGCGGAGGCCCGCGGTCCGCTCGTGGCGCGGGGAAGGCGCGGTGGGAGCGGGGGCGTCGCGGGGCGACGCCCGGTTGGCGATCGCGTACGTCCGGCGCGGCGACTCGGGTGGCCGTCATGCGTCAGACGGCGTCGGAACCGGAGTGCGATCTCTCCATCGCTTCTCGGAAGCGGGCATACCCGGCGAGTTCGGTGACATCGCCGGTCGTGCGGTTACGTGCGGCCCAGCCTCCCCATATCGCCGCGCCGAGAGCGGCGAAAAGCGGAATCAAGAGCCATGCGAGTGCTGCCACTACGACCTCCCTACCCCATGAGCGACCGCAACTGACGGTCTGCAGATTAACCAGCGGCAGGACCAACGCTCGTGGCAGGGGGGCGGTTACGCAAATCGGGCCTGATCCGTGCCCGTACGGTTTGCGGCCGTGGATCCACGGACCGGTCACCGGGCCGGTTCAGCAGGCTCCGACCCATTCCTCGGTCCCGTCCAGGAAGCGCTGGTGCTTCCAGATCGGGACCTCGTGCTTGAGGTCGTCGATCAGCTTCCGGCAGGCGTCGAACGCCTCCGCGCGGTGCGGGCAGGCCACGGCCACCACTACCGCCAGATCGCCCACGGCCAGTTCACCCACTCGATGGACGGCGGCCAGCGCCCGGACCGGGAAGTCGGCGACGACCTTCTCCGCGACCCTGCGCAGCTCGTCCTCGGCGGACGGGTGGCAGGAGTAGCCGAGCGCCCCGACGTCCTGGCCCCCGTCGTGGTTGCGGACCACCCCGACGAAGAGCGCGATCCCGCCGGCCGCGTCGTCGCCCACCGCGCGGAAGACCTCGTCGACGGAGAGAGGGGTGTCGCGGATCGCGAGGAGCCGGACGGGGTCGGCCGCAGCGCGCTCGCCGGGGTGATCGTCGGGAGATGCCATGGGGCCATGGTGCCGCACGGGGCGGCCTGGACGGAAACACGTGTCCCTGTCGTACGGAGGACCGGGCCGGGCGCGCGGGGACGGGGACAGGGTCAGGGGCGGGGCGCGGGGACGGGGACGGGGCGGCGCGCGGGGGCGGGGCGGGGGCGGGGGCGGTTGGCCGCGGGATCAGATCCGGCGGCGGGCCTTGCGGGCGCGGCGGACCAGGGCGGCCGTGCCGAGCAGTGCGACCGTCGCCCCGGCGGCGCCCGCCGCGGTGGCGTCCTTGCGGCCGAGCCGGCGGCCGGCCAGGGTGTGGCGGCCCTCCACCTCTTCGAGGAGCGCGGCCAGCACGTCCTCGTTGGTCCAGCGGGGCCGCCAGCCGGCGTCGTGCAGCCGGCCCACGCTGACCACCCAGGGGTGCATCGTGTAGGCGAGGTCGCCGGCCGGCGAGGGGGTCAGCCCGATCCGGTGCAGCCGGGCGGCGGCGCCCAGCGCGACCGCGGAGGGCAGCTCCATCCGGCGCACCCCGCTGAGCTCCTCGACCTGCTCCTGTTCCAGCCATCCGTCGCAGCCGACCGCGAACTCCCCGTCGATCTTTTCCAGCGCCGCGTACTCCAGGGCACTGACCAGGTCCTCCACGTGGCAGAACTGCCACGTGGGCCGCGATCCGGCCACCACGAGCAGCCGGGGGGACTCGAAGTAGCGGGTGAGCGCGGTGTCGGTGCCGCCGACCAGGACGGCCGGGCGGACGACGGTGACGTTCAGGCCGGGGTGGGCGCGCGGGGCGCGGCGGCCGAGGCGCTCGATCTCCAGCAGGTCGCCAACGCCGGTGGCCTCCGCCGTGGCACGGAGTTCGGCGTCCTCGGAGAGCGGGATGTCGTTGTCGGGCAGGGCGCCGTAGACCATCGCGGAGGTGCAGAGCACGACCCGGTGGACGCCCACGGCCGCGGCGGCGGTCAGCACGGTCTGGGTACCGCGCACGTTGTAGGCCGTGCGGGCCGCCGCGTCGGTCTCCAGGTCGAGGTCGACGGCGAGGTGCACCACGACGTCCGCGCCGCGCAGTTTCTCGGCGATGGCGGGGTCCCGCACGTCGAGAACGTGCCAGGTCACCCCGGGTACGTCCGCGCGCCGCTCGTCGATGGCGACGACCCGCCCGATCTCGTCCGACGCGGCGAGGTGCGCGGTCAGCAGCGCCCCCGCTCCGGTCGCCGCGCCGGTGATCGCGACGACGGGGCCCCGCTTGCCGGAAATGTTTTTCTCGGGCTTCCTGCCGGTCGTGGGGTCGGTCAGGTTTCGCGCTCCGCGAACCTGAGGATCTGGGGAACTCACCAGGCGTCTCCAGCGGTTGTCTTCAGTACGTACCCGAGTGAGGCGTGCGTACCTGGTGGCGTCCATCCTGCCGCAGCCCGCGTCCCGGCGGAGCACTGAGCCCCTGAGCCGGAGCGGGTGTCTACGCTGGATGGTGACAAGCCGGGCATCGCCGCCGGTTCCAGCCGGCGGCCCTACGAGCCGAGGAAACCCGTGAGTGACACCCCATTCGGATTCGGCCTTCCGCCGGAGGAGCCGGAGAACGGCGACGGCAAGAAGAAGGACCCCATCGAAGGTGGGCAGGGTCAGAGCGGACCGGCGAACCCGTTCGGCTTCGGTCCCGGTGCCGCCGGGGACAACCCGTTCGCGGCCATGTTCGGTTCGATGAACCCGAACGACCTGGGCGCCGCCTTCCAGCAGCTCGGCCAGATGCTGAGCTACGAGGGCGGTCCGGTCAACTGGGACATGGCCAAGCAGATCGCCCGCCAGACGGTCTCGCAGGGCACTCAGGACGGCAGCAAGGACGCGAGCGTCGGACCGGCCGAGCGCGCCGCCGTCGACGAGGCCCTGCGGCTGGCCGACCACTGGCTGGACGGCGTGACCTCGCTGCCCTCCGGCGCGGTCACCACCGTCGCCTGGAGTCGCGCGGAGTGGGTCGAGGCGTCCCTCCCGGCGTGGCAGCAGCTGGTCGACCCGGTCGCCGAGCGGGTCGGCATGGCCATGGGCAACGTGCTGCCCGAGGAGATGCAGGCGATGGCCGGCCCGCTGATCGGCATGATGCGGTCGATGGGCGGCGCCATGTTCGGGCAGCAGATCGGGCAGGCGGTGGGCGTCCTCGCGGGCGAGGTCGTCGGTTCCACGGACATCGGGCTGCCGCT
Source organism: Streptomyces sp. NPDC060184 (assembly GCF_042728795.1). Lineage (NCBI taxonomy): Bacteria > Bacillati > Actinomycetota > Actinomycetes > Kitasatosporales > Streptomycetaceae > Streptomyces > Streptomyces sp. NPDC060184. The sequence continues at coordinate 38,960 of NZ_JBHWYX010000038.1, read as the reverse complement.
CGGTCCGGCGGGCAAGGCCGCGCTGCTCCCGCTGAACGTCGAGCGCCTCGGCAAGGACCTCAGCGTCCCGCTGGAGGAGGTGCGGCTCTACCTCGCCCTGCGCGAGGCCGCCCACCAGCGTCTCTTCGCGCACGTCCCGTGGCTCCGCTCGCACCTGTTCGGCGCCGTCGAGTCGTACGCGCGCGGCATCAAGGTCGACACCTCCAAGCTGGAGGACGTCGTCGGGCAGTTCGACCCCTCGGAGCCCCAGCAGCTCCAGGACGCCCTTCAGCAGGGCATGTTCCAGCCGGAGGACACCCCGGAGCAGAAGGCCTCGCTGGCCCGTCTGGAGACGGCGCTCGCGCTGGTCGAGGGGTGGGTGGACGCGGTGGTCCACGAGGCGGCCAAGCCCCGTCTGGGCTCGGCGGACGCCCTGCGCGAGACGATGCGCCGGCGCCGTGCGTCCGGCGGTCCCGCGGAGCAGACCTTCGCCACGCTCATCGGGCTGAAGCTGCGCCCGCGCCGGCTCCGGGACGCCTCGCGTCTGTGGGCCTCGCTGACCGACGCCCGGGGTCTGGAGGGCCGTGACGGTCTCTGGGAGCACCCGGACATGCTGCCGACCGCCCAGGACCTGGACGACCCGGACGGCTTCGTCCACCACGAGCAGCTGGACTTCTCCGAGCTCGACAGGATGCTCGGCGAGGCCGCGAGCGGCGGCGCGGCGCCCGAGGACGCGACGGCCAAGGAGGCGTCGGCCGAGGACGCCGCGGCCGACGAGGACGGCGAGGGCGACGGCCGGGACGGCTCCGGACCGAAGGGCGACACGGACCGGTGAGCCTGCACCACGACGCCTCCCTCGTGCTCAAGGCGTACGAGGGCGGCGGGGACGCCGGTCAGGCGGAGCTCCGCCAGACCTACCTCGACCACCTGGACGCCCACCCCGACGGAATGTGGAAGGCGTGCGGGGCGGGGCATCTGACCGCCAGCGCGCTGGTCCTGGACCCGGCGGCGGGCCGGGTGCTGCTCACCCTGCACAAGAAGCTCGGCATGTGGCTCCAGATGGGCGGTCACTGCGAGCCGGAGGACGCCACGCTCGCGGACGCCGCGCTGCGGGAGGCCACCGAGGAGTCCGGGATCGACGGCCTGGTGCTGCTGGCGGGCGGCCCGGTGCGCCTGGACCGGCACCCGATCCCGGCCCCCTGCCACTGGCACCTCGACGTGCAGTACGCCGCGCTGGCCCCGGCCGGTGCCACGCAGCGGATCAGCGAGGAGTCGCTGGACCTGCGCTGGTTCGCGTACGACGAGGTGGCGGACGTCGCCGACACCTCGGTGGTCAGGCTGCTGGAGGCGGCCCGCGCCGCGCTCTGACCGGGCTCGTCCGGTACGACGCCGCAGGGGCGGCCCTCTCCTCGTGGAGGGGGCCGCCCCTGTTCGCGTGCCGCGTGCCGTGCCTGGCGGATGGCCGCCGTTGGACCGGTTCCAGGCGTAGGTGGACCGGTTCCAGGCGTCGATGGATCAGTTCCAGGCGTTGTTCTGGTTCTGGTTCTGCGAGCCCACGCCGTACTGGCCCCGGATGCCCTGGCCGATCTGGGCGTTCTGCGGGGGCATGACCTCGCTGGGCTGGACCAGCGCGAAGCCCTCGCCGAGGAAGCTCAGCTCCCAGCCCTCGCCGGTGTTGCCCCGCCTGCGCATGACGCCCGAGGAGTGCGTCTGCGCCTGCATCTGGACCCGGAGCGAGCTGGACCAGGCGACGATGGCGTCCGCGTCGGCGTTCACGTACTTGTCCGGCGTGACCTGGAGCATCAGCGGCTGGCCCGAGGTCATCAGCGCGATCTTGCCGCTGCCGGAGATGTTGAGCTGGTACTTGCCGGTGCCGGAGATGCCGTACTGGCTGTCCACGGCGATGACCTCGGTGTGCAGCGAGGAGTCCAGCGCCAGGACGTAGGCGCTGTCGACCGTCAGCCCCGCGTGGTCGACGTCGAGGACGTGGATGTACTGCGCGAGGTTGGCGAAGTACACGGTGCCCTGGCCGGTGCAGCGCATCAGGTCGAGGCCCTCGCCCGTGCGGGCACGGGCGTTGCGCTGGGAGCTCGACTGGTACTCCCCGTCGAACTCCATCAGCCCCTGGTAGGCGACCATGGCGCCCTTGCGGGCCAGCACGGCGTCGCTGCCCGTCAGGGAGACCCGCAGCAACTGCGGGTTCTGGACGGTGTAGCGCTCCGAGGACTGCTGCTCGGTGTGGGCGAAAAGCGGACTCTGCATGGTGTTCTCCCTCCCTTCAGGACCGGACGCGGAGGCGGTCGGTGCTGTCCTCGCTCGGCTGCACGACGACGATGCCCTGCCCGGAGAAGGCCATCTGGTACGCCTCGCCGCTGCCACGCCCGATGAGCGCGCTCGCCTTGAAGCTCCGCTTGCCCTTGACCTTGAGGTTCGGCGACCAGGCGACGAGCGCGTCCGGGTCGACGTACGTCTCGTCGTCGCCCCGGCCGCAGTCGACCACGATCGGGGTGCCCCGGGAGGTGATGGCCACCCATCCGGTGCCTTCCACGACCACGTTCCACAGGCCCTGTCCGGCGAACTTCGCCATCCCCTTGACCCGCTCCACGCCCCAGCCCAGGTGGGCGTCGAAGGCGAGGAGGTTGGTGCCGTTGACCGAGATGGACTCGTTGTTGAGGTTGATGACGACCACGTCGGCGCCGTAGTCGGCGAGGTAGAGCAGCCCGTCGCCGGAGCACTTCATGACGGGGGTGCCCTCGCCGGTGACCCACTGGGAGGCGATCTGCCGGACGGCGGGCGGGTTGGGTTCGTACTGGATGAAGCCTTCGTAAGCCACCATCGAACCCGTACGGGCGTAGAGGTCCTGGCCGGTGGCCATGGCCACCTTGAGCATCGAGTGGCCGTGGTTCTCCATCCGCGCGGTGACGGGGGTCGGGGCGTAGCCCGCGAGTTGCTGGTTCATGGCAGGCTCCCTCAGACCTCGTAGGGCTGGACGACGATGAAGTTGCCGGGAGCTCCCCGGAACTGGAGGTTCACGGTCTCCCCGCTGTGGCCGGGGTACGCGTTGCGGCGCAGCCGGACCTGGCTGGAGATGATGACCTGGGCCGCCGACGACCAGGCGACGACGGCGTTGCAGTCGGCGAACGTGGTCGGCGTGACCGGCAGCACGACCGGCGTGCCGTGGGTCTTGACGACCACGGTGCCGGTGCCCTGGAACTGCATGGTGAACAGGGCTCCGCCGGGGATGCCGTGGCCCTCCACCCTGCGGACCTCGTAACTGAGCGACTCGTCGAAGGCGAGGACGTTCTCCGCGGAGACGCAGATGCCGTCGCCCTGGAGTTCGATGGGGTGCAGGTGGGAGCCCTCCTCGGCGAGGAAGACCTGCCCGCGGCCGGTGCAGCGCATGAGCTGCATCTCCTGGCCGGTGGCGTTGCCGACCACCCGGCCGGTGAATCCGGCGCCCTTGTATCCGAAGTCGACCTTGCCCTGGTACATCACCATGCTGCCCTGACGGGCCAGCACGGGGTTGCCGCCCAGAGTGAGATCGACCCGCATGAGCTGCTGGTTCTGCGGGGTCCAGCGCTGGCCGGTCGGCTTCTCCTTGTACGGCTGGAGCGCCGCCGCGAGTCCGGCCCCGGCGGCGGGCGCGCCCTGGGGAACGCCCTGCGGGAGGCCGCCGGGCGGCTGCTGGCCGAACGGCACCTGCGGCTGCTGGCCGAACTGCGGCTGCGCGTACGCCTGCGGGGGCTGTTGCCCGAAGGACTGGGCCGGGGGCTGCTGGCCGAACGGCGGTGCGGCCTGCCCGGGCACCTGCCCGAACTGCGGCTGCTGCGGCGGCCGGCCGTACGGGGCGGGGGCCTGCGGTGCGACGGGAGTGGTGACCGTGGGCGCCTGGTGCACCGGCTGCGCGGGGGCCGGGGCGGGCGCCGGGGCTCCGAACGAGGGTGCGGGCTGCGGCGCTTGGTACGCGGCGGGCGCGCCGAAGGCCGGGGGCGCGGACGCCTGGGCCGGCGGGGCGAAGGAGGGCGCGGCCTGCTGCGGGGCGGCCGGTGCCTCCTCCTCGGCGACCTCGCCGCCGAAATTGCGCAGGAGCGCGTCGAGTCCGCCGTCGAATCCCTGGCCGACCGCGGCGAACCGCCAGACGTCCTTCAGGTAGAAGTCCCCGAGCATGACGGCGCGTTCGGTGGTGAATTCGGAACCGGTGAAGGCGTACCTCACCACTTCTTCGCCGCCCGCGACGATCCGGATGTATCCGGGCCCGACCTGCGACATCTGCCCGGCGCCGTCCACGGTCGCGGTGAACGACAGCTTGTGGATGTTGGCCGGAATGCGATCCAACGTCACCCGGAAAGACTCGGTGTCACCGGACTGCGCGCCGAGCAGCTGAATGGACTCCTCGGGCGATTTCGGCTGATTGAAGAAGATGAAATACCGGTCGTCCGACAGCTGTTCATCGGCGTCGAGGCCGAAGCAGCTGATGTCGAAGGTCAGTCCCGGGCCTGCGATCTGCACGCCTACGTACAGATCCGTCCCAGCCGTGAGATCGCTGATCTTGGCCTTGTGGCCGCGTTGGAATTCCCTGGCCATGCGTAACGACCGTCCCCCATCCCGGATGTGAATGCGTCGCGTCAGGCTATCCGCAAACTACGACATCGAGCCAAGTCGGTACACACTCGGTACAGAGTCGCGGGTCGTCACTCCTCCCGCGCGGTCGGCAGATGCGGCAACCGGCCCGCCGCCACCACGCCTTCGAGGTACCCCCGGGCCCGCTCGGTGCGCGGGTAGGCCTCCAGCAGCCGCCAGAAGTCGGCCCCGTGGCCGGGCACGAGCAGGTGGGCGAGTTCGTGGACGAGGACGTAGTCGACGACGTACTCCGGCATCCCCTGCAGCCGGTGCGAGAGACGGATGCTGCCCTCGGCCGGTGTGCAGGAGCCCCAGCGGGTGTTCTGGTTGGTGACCCAGCGCACCGAAGCGGGCCGGGCCCGGCCCTCGAGGTACTGACCGGACAGGCTCGCGGCGCGCTCGACGAGCGCGCTGTCGCCGAGCACCCGGCGGCTCTCCTGGGCTGCCAGCTTGTCGAGCATCACCCCGACCCAGCGGTGCTCCTCGGCCTCCGACATCCGGGCGGGGATCAGCACGATGGTGCGGTCGCCCTCCCGGTAGGCGGAGACCGTCCTGCGGCGCCGGTCGCTCCTGCGCACCTCCACCGGGCTCGTCGCGGAGGGGCGGACCGGGCGGGTGGCACCGCGCTGCGGGGCAGTGGCGGAGCGCGCGGGAATCTCCCCGGCGAGGCCGGGAGACGGGTCGGCGGGCACGCCCCGACGTTACCCGCTGTCGCTGGCGGAAGTCCCGCCTCCCCAGCGGTTCCCCACCGATCCCCCCAGGAAGCACACCATTTGAACGACTAATTCCATCCCCTGTGGATAACTTTCGGCGGGTTTCGGGCTCCGGCGGCATTCTGTGAGCGGAGAAGGACCGGAGAAGACCGGCCGGAGAAGACCGGCGGGAGAAGACCGGCCCGGGATCCCGGGATGCGGCTGATCCCGGGATCAGCCGCATCCCGCGTGCAACCGACCATCCGCAGAAGTGCGACCGGACCGTAATGGGGAGAAAGAGATGCATCCGATGCTGAAGCCCGCGCTGCGCCGAGCCTGGCGTGGACGGAGCACCGTGCAATTCGGGGTCACGCCCGCGCACGCCGTCACCTTCGGTCCTCTGGATATCGCCACGGGGAGTTTCCTGGAACTGCTCGACGGCACCCGGGGGCTGCCCCTGCTGAAGGAGGAGGCCCGCTCCCTGGACCTGGCGGAGCGCCATGTGGACGTGCTCGTCGAGCGGCTGGCGGGCGCCGGGCTCCTGGACGATCCGCACGCGGGCGGCCCGGAGGCCGCGGCCTTACGCCGTCGGGCCGATGTTCTGGACTGCCAGCGCCCGGACGCCGCCTCGCTCTCCGTGGTGCATCCCGAACCGGGGAGCGCGGTCCGCCGGCTCGCCGCGCGGCGGGCGATGCGCGTGCAGGTCCGGGGCGCGGGGCGGGTCGGCGCGGCCGTCGCCGCGTTGCTCTCGGGGTCCGGGGTGGGCCGGGTGGACGTGCTCGACGGTGGCCTGACGGAGCCCTGGGACGTGGCGCCCGGTGGCCTCCCGTCCTCGGCCGTCGGAGAGCGCCGGGACGCCTCGGCCCGCCGGCTGGTGCGCCGGTCGGCCGCCGGAGCTCCGCCGCGCGCGACGGAGGCCGACGCGGGGCCGGAGGGCGGCGGCCCTGGGCTCTCCCTGGTCGTGGTCGCCCCGCGCGACGGCCTCGCGGTGTACGCCCCCGACCCGGGGACGGCCGAACCATGGATCTCCTCGGGCACTCCTCACCTGTACGCCGGGGTGATCGAGGCCACCGGGGTGGTCGGTCCGCTGGTGCTGCCCGGAGGCACGGGGTGTGCGGGCTGTCTGGGGCTGCACCGGGCGGACCAGGACGCTCAGTGGCCGCGTCTGGTGGCGCAGTGGCGGACCGGGCGGCGTGGCGCGGTGCCGGCCTGCGACCTCGCGCTGTCGGCCGCGGTGGCCGGGCTCGCCGCCTCGCACGCCCTCTCCTTCCTGGACGGCGAACTGCCGGCGACCACGGGTGCCCGCTGGGAAGCCGCTCTGCCCCTCATGGAGTGGCGCAGCGAACGGATCGCGCCACACCAGGCGTGTGTATGCGGCGTCGCTCGCACCACCGGGGCGCTTTCCCCCGCCTCGGGCCCGGCTCACGACACAATGGCCGGGTGACCGCCGTGACCGCCGTCGTCGGACCGACGCGCAGGGCGCCCGGCACGGCAGTTCGCGAACTGGAGGAGCACATGTCTGATCTTCCCCGCAAGGCGGTCACCCGCACCGCGAAACTGGCCGCGCTGCCGCTCGGCCTCGCCGGCCGGGCCACGTGGGGCCTGGGCAAGCGGATCGGCGGCAGACCGGCCGAGCTGGTGGCCCGGGAGGTGCAGCAGCGCACGGCGGACCAGCTCTTCAAGACCCTGGGAGAGCTGAAGGGCGGTGCCATGAAGCTCGGGCAGGCGCTCTCCGTGTTCGAGTCCGCGCTGCCCGAGGAGGTGGCCGGACCGTACCGGGCGGCGCTGACGAAGCTCCAGGAGGCCGCTCCCCCGATGCCGGTGCGCACGGTCCACGGGGTGCTCGCGGAGCGGCTCGGGGAGGACTGGCGCGACCTCTTCCTCTCGTTCGACGACCAGCCCGCCGCCGCGGCTTCCATCGGGCAGGTGCACCGGGGTGTCTGGCACGACGGGCGCGAGGTCGCCGTGAAGGTGCAGTATCCGGGCGCCGGGGAGGCGCTGCTCTCCGACCTCACCCAGCTCAGCAGGTTCGCACGGCTTCTCGGGCCGCTGATCCCCGGCATGGACGTCAAGCCGTTGATCAAGGAGATGCGCGACCGGGTGTCGGAGGAGCTGGACTACGCCCTGGAGGCGCGGGCCCAGGAGGAACACGCGGCCGAGTTCGCGGACGACCCCGACGTGGTGGTGCCGGGGGTGGTGTTCCAGTCGGACCAGGTGCTCGTGACGGAGTGGATGGACGGCGTCCCCTTGTCCGAGGTGATCGAGCGGGGGACGCCGGAGCAGCGCGACCGGGCGGGCCAGTTGCTCGCACGGTTCCTCTTCTCCGGACCGGCCCGGACCGGCCTGCTCCACGCGGACCCGCACCCGGGAAACTTCCGCCTCCTGCCGCCCGCCGGGGAGACGCCTGAATCGCCCGCCACCGGGACGGCGGAGGACTGGCCCGGCGTCGGCGAGGCCGAGGAGTGGCGGCTCGGGGTACTGGACTTCGGCACGGTCGACCGGCTGCCGGGCGGACTGCCCGAGATCATCGGTGAGGCCCTGCGGATGACGCTGCTCGGCGAGGCCGAGGAGGTGTACGCACTGCTCCGGCGGGCGGGCTTCGTACCGGAGTCGGTGGATCTGGACCCCGACGCGGTCCTGGACTACCTGCTCCCGGTGATCGAACCGGCGCGCTTGGAGGCGTTCACCTTCAGCCGGGGGTGGCTGCGCACGCAGGCGGCGCGGATCGCCGACCCCCGCTCCCCCGCGCACCGGCTCGGCAGGCAGTTGAACCTTCCGCCGGCCTATCTCCTCATACACCGGGTGACGCTGAGCACGATCGGCGTGCTGTGCCAGCTGGGCGCGACGGTACGCCTGCGGGACGAGCTCGAAACGTGGCTCCCCGGCTTCACCGACCCGGTCGGCCCGGAGCGCCCGGATGCTCTGGACCCGAGTGCGTTGGAGGGGCCGGGTGCTCCGGACGGGCCGGGTGAGCCGGGCGGGCCGGTCAGCCCGGATGGCCCGGATGGTCCCGGAGGCTCCGTCGCGACGGAGGACGGGAGCCGGGGACAGACGTGGGCGGGCCGCGGCGGGCGGAAGGAACTGGAGACCGAAGAGGTGTAGGAGGCCGTGGAGGCGCGGGGGCCCGAGGAAGCGCGGGGGCCCGAGGAAGCGCGGGGCGGGCGCGGAGGGCCCCCGCCTCTCCGACCCGGGGCGGGACCGCTGATTGGCCAGGGCCAGGGGGCCAGGGCGGAGAGACCGGGTCCCGGGCTACGGGGGCCGGGGGCGGCCCGGCCCGGCCGCTCAAAGCCCTGGGCTCACCAGGATGCGGGGTCGAGCCGGCTTTCGATGGCCCGGATGTGGGTCCGCGCGCAGCTCTCGCAGAAGTACTGGCGCACGCCCTGCGCCACGGCACACATCCAGGTGGGTGGTGCGCTCGTACCGGCGCTGGTGCCGCACCGCGCGCAGTACACATGGGGGGCTTCCGGCAGCGGGGGGTGATACGTCTCCTCGTCCACGCGGTGACGATAACTCCGCAGCTGACGGGCGGCGCGGCAGAACGCACGGCAGGAAACGAGACCGGGGCCCGCACGACACATGGACGAAACCCCACGTCCTGCGCGCGCCCCCAGGTCCCTCCGCGCTCGTGTCTCTGGGCCCCTCTGCGGCCTAGCCGCGCAGCGGCCTGGGGCTCGGAGCCCCAGGCCGGTCCGGGGCGCCGGGGGTCCTGCGCGCTCGTCCGCGTACGGACGACCCCGCCCGTCGGGGACGACCCCGCCCGTCGGGGCCGGCCCTGTTCGGCGGGCCCCGACGGGCGGGGTGGTGACTCCTGCATGCGCTGGCTCGTACGTGCGGCGGCCCGTGCATGGGACGGCCCGTGCTCCGGGTGGCCCTGCGCTTCGGGTGGCCCTGCGCGGGGAGCCGCGCTCCGGGGAGCGGGGCTTCTCCCGCTCCCCCCTTACTGCATGACCGCCATGGCGAGCGCGCGGCGGGCGCGCAGCGACGCGCGCTCGGCCTTGCGCTGCATCCGCCGGGCGTAGACCAGGCGTACGGCCCGGCGTTCCGCCTCGGCGACGGCCAAGCGGTCGTGCATATGCGCACGAGCCATGGCTTCTGGGATGAGTTGCATTTCGCGGTTCCTGTTCTGACGCGAGTCGTTCGCGCCGGAGATGGTGACGTCGGGGGTGGCAGAGCCGACGGGCTCCTTCGTGGGGGTGGTCATGGGTGCCTGATTTCGCGGGTCATGAGTGTGGGGGCGGTCGATGGTGCCGACCAGGTGCAGTACTGCGGGAGACATCGCTCCCAGGTCGGCGGTCACGCCGCGACCGGGTTCTTGCGCGGACGGCCCCGGGGCCGCTTCCGGGCGACGACGACGCCCTGGACGAAGAGCTCGCCGCCCCAGACGCCCCAGGGCTCGCGGCGCTCCTGGGCGCCGGCGAGACAGGCCTCGACGAGCGGGCAGGTCCGGCAGAGGGACTTGGCGTACTCGACGTCGGCCGGCGACTCGGCGAAGAAGACCTCGGGGTCGTAGGAGCGGCAGGGCACCGGGGTGCCGAGATTCTCGATGGCGTCGTCGAGAGCGGTCAGGGTGGAGAGGGGGAACAAGGTGGGGTCCTCCGTGGAACCGGGCGGGGCGATCATGTCGGAAGGCGGTACGGACGGGGCGTGCGCTTCGAGTTGCACGGTGAGTGGTGTCCTCGTCTGGTCTTTCCGGCTGTTGGCCGGTTGTCGGCTGGTACCAGGTACTGCTTGTCCCGAGGCTCCTTCGTTCCGTCTCGTCCGTTCGGACAAAACAAAAGGGCCGCGGATCCCGAGTGGGGTTCCGCGGCCCTGAAGGTGCCGACCTGATGCTGGATCAGGCTGGATCGCTCCAGGGTTCAGGCCCACGGAAGGCCCACATCGTGTGGTGCTGCGTCGTCTGGTTCTTGGCTGCGAATCCGGCACCGGCTGCCGCAAAGGCATAGGCCTGAGCCTTTTCCGCCTTCGCTCCTGCTGCCGCCGATGCCTGGATCGGTCGCTCATTGCGCTCCCGGACTACGGGCAGGGACGCCAGAGGCAGCGGACGCACGGCGGAAATGCCGGACAGACCGGTGCTGAGGAGCGAGACATCCGAGGAGCCGAGGAGGCCGAGCGAGCATGCGGAGACGACGGGGCGATCGGTCATTTTGATGGTCTGGATGATGCTGATCACTGGAATCGCCTCCTCTCGGCGTCTCGGGGGACCGGCCGGGCCGGTCCTGCGTATTCGGATGGGTACAGCCAAGTACAGCACGGAAGGTGGGCTTCGGAGAAGCCGCTGTTTCCGTGGTTAAGAACCTATGGTGACGACTGGTGCGGGCGCAAACTATTTTTCCGACGAGTTTTCCTCACCTCTCGCCGGCCCCCTCGCGATCTCCCTCATCCACGTCCTCACCTGCGCAGATGGCCAGTACATCGCTCCCGAAGCGGCTCATCTTGCGGTGGCCGACGCCTGCGATGACGACGAGCTCGCGTTCGCTGCCGGGGACGGCCTCCGCGATGGCCATCAGGGTCTTGTCGGTGAACACGCAGTAGACGGGCTGGGAGAGTTCCGCGGCGCGGGCGGCCCGCCAGGCGCGCAGCCGCTCGTAGACCCCCTCGTCCATGTCCGAGGGGCAGTCCTCGCAGCGCATCAGCTTCATCTCGCCGGCCTCGGTCAGGGTCCGGCCGCAGACCCGGCACCGCACCGGGCCCCATTTCTTGCGCTGGACGGTGCCCTCGGCGCGTGCGGCCGTGGTGGCGGACCTCGTGCGCGTACCGCGGTCGATGCCTCCGCCGCCTCCGGCACCGCCCCGGGCGCCCCCGGAGCCGGTGCGGAGTCCGTTGAGGAAGGGGGTGGGCCGTCGCCCGGCCCGGCCTCCCGGGGAACGTGACACCGCCCAGGAGAGCGCGAGGTGGAAACGGGCCCGGGTGATCCCGACGTAGAGGAGGCGGCGCTCCTCCTCGACCTGCTCGTCGGTCTTGGCGTAGGCGATCGGCATCATGCCCTCGGTCAGCCCGACGAGGAACACCGCGTCCCACTCCAGCCCCTTGGCCGCGTGCAGCGATGCCAGGGTGACGCCCTGGACGGTCGGCGCGTGCTGGGCGGCGGCGCGTTCGGCGAGTTCCCGGACGAGGTCGGCGAGCGTCGCTCCGGGCTTCGCGCGCTCGAAGTCCTCGGCCAGCCGGACCAGTGCGGCCAGCGACTCCCAGCGGTCGCGCACCGCCCCGGAACCGGCGGGCGGCCGGTGCGTCCAGCCCTGGGTGGAGAGCACGGCCCGCACCTGAGAGGGCAGGCCCTCGGCGCCGTCGAGCAGGGCGTCGTTCCCTCCGGCGCGGGCGGCGCCCCGCAGGGCGACCTCCGCTTCCCGGACCTCCCGGCGCTCGAAGAACCGCTCGGCGCCGCGCAGCTGGTAGGGCACCCCGGCGTCGGCGAGCGCCTGTTCGTAGACCTCGGACTGGGAGTTCACGCGGTAGAGGACGGCGATCTCCCCCGCCGGGACGCCCGCGGCGATGAGGTCGCGGATGCGGCGGGCGGTTCCCTCCGCCTCGGCCGGCTCGTCCGTGTACTCCGTGTAGACCGGCTCCGGGCCCTTGTCGCGCTGGGAGACGAGTTCGAGCCGGTGCTCCGCGGCCCGTCCGCTCGCCTGGCTCAGCAGCCCGTTGGCGAGGTGGACGACCTGGGGGGTGGAACGGTAGTCGCGGACCAGCTTGATCACGGTGGCGTTCGGGTGGGCGGTGCGGAAGTTCAGCAGGTGGTCGGGGGTGGCGCCGGTGAAGGAGTAGATCGTCTGGCTGGCGTCGCCGACGACGCAGAGGTTGTCCCGGCCGCCGACCCAGAGGTCGAGCAGCCGCTGCTGGAGCGGGCTGACGTCCTGGTACTCGTCGACCACGAAGTGCTGGTACTGGGCGCGGACGTGGTCGGCGATGTCCCGACGGTCCTGGAGGATCGCGACGGTGAGCAGCAGCACGTCCTCGAAGTCGATCACCGAGCGGTCGCGCTTCATCTGTTCGTACGTCGCGTAGATCTTGGCGAGCTCCGCGGGGTCGCGGGGAGCGTCACGGAGGCTCTTGGCGACGGCGGCCGGATAGTCCGCCGGGACGGTCTGGGTGACCTTGGACCACTCGATCTCGCTCGTGGCGTCACGGAGTTCGTTGCGGTCGAGGCGGACCTCGCAGCGGGCCGCGGCCTCGGCGACCAGCTGCACCTTGCGCTCCAGCAGCCGGGGCAGCTCGCCACCGACTGCTTTCGGCCAGAAGTACTGGAGCTGGCGCAGCGCGGCGGAGTGGAACGTGCGCGCCTGCACCCCGGACGCGCCGAGCTGGCGGAGGCGTCCGCGCATCTCCCCGGCGGCCCGGTTGGTGAACGTGACGGCCAGCACGGTCGAGGGCTGGAGGATGCCGGCACGGACGCCGTACGCGATGCGGTGGGTGATCGCGCGGGTCTTGCCGGTGCCCGCTCCGGCCAGCACGCACACCGGCCCGTGCAGGGCGAGGGCGACCTCGCGCTGCTCGGGATCGAGCCCTTCCAGGACCGCGTCCGGGGACTCGGGCACCTGGGGGAAGAGAGTGGAGTGCGTTGCTGCTGTCACCCTGCCATGCTGCCAGGTCGCCGGAGGCCACCGGAATCGTCGTCCACAGGGGTGACCCATTCGTCATACCGGAGCCGGGGAATGGGCGCGAGGGCAGGGGGCGGAAGCCGGTGCCGGGGAATGGGGCCAGGGGTGGGAGCGTTGTCCCAGCGGGTTCCGCGTTCACCGTCCCCTCACGGGTGCGGCGTACGGAGACCCGGACACCGCACCTTTTCGGCCTTTTCCGGCTTCGGGCGTGCGGCGAAACGGACGAGACGACCAGAGGAGCACCAGCGACATGCCGGGCACTGTGACGATGTACAGCACCACGTGGTGCGGCTACTGCCGCCGCCTCAAGGGCCAGATGGACCGCGAGGGCATCGGGTACACCGAGATCAACATCGAGCTGGACCCGGAGTCGGCCGCTTTCGTCGAGAAGGCGAACGGCGGAAACCAGACGGTCCCCACCGTCCGGATCGTTCCGGCCCAGGGCGGCTCCGAGGTCGTCATGACCAACCCGAGCCTGGCCCAGGTCAAGCAGGCGCTCGGCGCCTGACGGCCACGCCGTACACGCCGTACGCCGTACGCGACACACGCCGACCGCAGCACACGCCGTACACGCGGGACGCGACACGCGCTGTGCACCGCACACGCGCCGTACGCGACGCACGAGGCCCTCGCGCCGGTTCTTCACCGGCCGAGGGCCTCGTGCGTCGTCTGATCATCCGATGTGCGAACGGTGCGATCGGCGGCTGCGGATCACCCCCAGCGGCCCCACAGCCCGGGACAGCCCGGACAGCCCCGCAGCCCGGGACCCCCGCAGCCCCCGACAGCGCCGCCGATCCCGATGAGCCCGCAGCCCCGACACCCCCGACGGGCTCAGCCCAGCGGGCGGGCCTTCGGGAGGGGCTTGCCGTACCACATCTCGATGAGCCTGGCCGCGATCGAGATGCCGTTCGGGGGCAGTACCTCGCCCGACTCGAAGGCCTGCGTCAGCTCGTCGCGGGAGAACCAGCGGGCTTCCTCGATCTCGTCGCCGTCCACGTCGATCTTGGACGTGGTCGCCCGTGCGAAGAAGCCGAGCATCAGGCTGGAGGGGAACGGCCAGGGCTGGCTGGCGACGTACTCGACCTCGCCGATGGTGATCCCGGCCTCTTCCAGCACCTCGCGGGCGACCGACTGCTCTATCGACTCGCCCGGCTCGACGAATCCGGCGAGGGTCGAGAACCGGCCTTCGGGCCAGTGCACCTGGCGGCCGAGGAGGGCGCGGTCCTGGTCGTCGATGACCAGCATGATCACGGCGGGGTCGGTACGGGGGTAGTGCTCGGCGCCGCACGCCTGGCAGCGACGGATGTGCCCGGCCGCCGCGATCATGGTGCGTTCGCCGCAGCGGGAGCAGAAGCGGTGCAGCCGCTGCCAGTTCTCCAGGGCCACCGCGTGCACCATCAGACCGGCGTCGCGGGCGCTGAGCAGCAGGCCCGCCTCGCGCAGTCCGGCCGGCCGGGCCTGCTGGTCCATCCGGCCGGGCAGGGAGTCCTTCTGGAGGGCGAAGTAGCTGACGCCGTCCTCGTCGGTGCCGAGGAAGTAGCGGTGGGTCTCGGTCAGCGGGGCCTCGAAGGCCGGCGTCATGACGATCTCGGTGCCGCCGTCGGCCGTGTCGTCGACCAGGACCTGGCCGCCGGAGACGACGAAGACCTTGGTGGTGGGGTGGCTCCAGGCGACGGCGAGCCACGCCTCGTCCAGGCGGTGGTGGGCCGCGCGGTCGATGCCGCTCGGTGCGGTGAGGCCGATGGGACGGTCGATGTGGTCGTTGTCGAAGGTACTCAAGGTGCTGCTTCCTACTCCCCCGGGGCGGATCGGGTACTCAGTTGGTTCGGCGGAGTGCGGCGGCCAGCTCACCCCAGAGGTGGGCGGTGGTCTCCACGCCCTTGAAAAGGAGGCCGAGCTCGACTTTCTCGTCGGGTGCGTGCCAGCCGTCGGACGGGACGGAGATGCCGAGGAAGAGGACGGGTGCGCCGAGCACGTCCTGAAGATCGGCGGCGGGGCCGGACCCTCCCTCGCGGGTGAAGAGGACCTGTTTCCCGAACGCCCGTCCCATGGCCCTGGCCAGCGCCTGGAGGGCGGGGTGGTCGAGCGGGGTCAGGCAGGGGCGGGTCGCGGGCAGGAAGGTGATCCGGTGGCGGATGCCCGCCGGGACCCTGCTCTCGACCCAGGTCCGTACGAGCTTCTCCACCCCGTCCGGGTCCTGGCCGGCGACCAGCCGGAAGCTGATCTTGGCCATGGCGGAGGCGGGGACGATCGTCTTGCTGCCGGCGCCCTGGTAGCCGCCGCCGATGCCGTTGACCTCGGCGGTGGGACGGGCCCAGACGCGTTCGAGGGTGGTGTAGCCGTCCTCGCCCCGGGCGGCGGTGGACTTGGCGGTGCGCAGCCAGGTGGCCTCGTCGAAGGGCAGCTCGGCGAAGTGGGCGCGCTCGGCGTCGGTGAGCTCGGCCACACCGTCGTAGAAGCCGGGGACGGCGACGCGGCCCCGCTCGTCGTGGAGGGCGGCGACCAGCCGGGCGACCTCGGTCGCGGGGTTGGGGACGGCGCCGCCGAACGCTCCGGAGTGGATGTCGTGCTCGGGGCCGTACATCCGGATCTCGCACTCGGCGAGGCCGCGCATGCCGGTGCAGACGGTCGGGGTGTCCTCGTCCCACATGCCGGTGTCGGAGACGATCACGGCGTCGGCGGCGAGGCGGCCGGCGCGCTCCTCGACCAGGGCGCGGAAGTGCGGGGAGCCGGACTCCTCCTCGCCCTCGATCAGTAGCTTGAGGTGGACGGCCGGGGTGGTGCGGCCGGTCGCGGCGAGGTGCGCGCGGACGCCGAGTGTGTGGAAGAACACCTGGCCCTTGTCGTCGGCGGCGCCCCTTCCGTACATCCGGCCGTCCCGGACGACCGGTTCGAACGGTTCGGTCTGCCAGCCGTCCTCGCGCGCGGCGGGCTGCACGTCGTGGTGGCCGTAGACCAGGACGACGGGGGCGCCGGGGTCGTCGGAGGGCCACTCGGCGAAGACGGCCGGGGCGCCGGGCGTCTCCCAGACCTCGGAGACCGGGAATCCGGTCTCCTTGAGCTTGTCGGACAGCCATGCGGCGCTGCGCCGTACGTCCTCGGCGTGCTCCGGCTGGGCGGAGACGGAGGGGATGCGGAGCCATGCCGCGAGGTCGTCGAGGAAGGACTCGCGGTGCTGCTCGATGTACGGGTGGACGGCGCTGTCCGGGGTGTCGCTCATGCCATTGAGCCTAACGGGCCCGCGAAGGTTGCTCGTCCAGGAGCAGCCGCTCCAGCTCCGGACGGCCGGGCAGCGAGCGGGGCCGGACGGTCTCGCCGGTGCGTACGTAGAGGAAGGTCGCGGTCACGGAGTCGAGCGGCAGGTCGTGGAGTTCGGCCCAGGCGAGCCGGTAGACGGCGAGCTGGAGCGGGTCGGCGGCGCGGTGGCGGCTGGTCTTCCAGTCGACGATCTCGTGACTGCCGTCGTCCGCGCGGTACACCGCGTCGATCCGGCCCCGGACGGTCCGCCCGGCGAGCGAGATCTGGAACGGGGTCTCGACCCGGTACGGGGTGCGGCGGGCGTACTCGGTCCGTTCGAACGCCTCCTTCAGCTCGGCGAGCTCGCGCTCGTCCGCGATGTCGGCGTCGGTGTCCGGTCCGCCGGGGAGTTCGTCGGGGCCGAGCATCGGCAGCGGGAGCTCTTCCCAGCGGGACTCGACCCAGGCGTGGAAGCGGGTGCCCCGGCGGGCGGCGGGCTGCGGCGGGCGGGGCATCGGGCGGGCCAGTTCGCGCGCGAAGGCGTCCGGGTCCTCGGCGAGGAGGAGGAGCTGGGTGGCGGAGAGCGAGGCGGGTACGACGACGTCCCGCACGGTGGCGCGGGCGCGGCGCAGTTCGCCGGCGAGGGCGTCGAGGTCGCGGTCCCAGGAGGCGAGGGTGCGGCTCTCCTCGGGGGTGAGCCCGGTCGCGGGTGCGGGCTCGCTCTCGGGTGTGAGTTCGCTCTCGGCGTCCGGCCCGCCGGGGGGCCGGGCGGCGGGGACGTACGGGAGGGGGCCGTCGGCTCCGGTCGTCCCGGCGGCGGGCTGGGCGGCGGCCCGGGAGGTCTCCGTGGCGGCCTGCGGGGTCTCCTCGGGCCGGTCGGTGGCGAGGGAGTCCCAGTCGTCCCAGTCCAGCTCCTCCTCGTACGACTCTGCGTACGGCTCCGCGTACGGCTCCGCGTCGTCCTCTCCTTCGAGGAGCGCGGGCCCGGGCTCCGGTCCGGCGTGCGGGAGCTCCGCCGCGCCCGCCCGGGCGTCCAGGTACGCAAGGACGGTGTCCCGGGCGGCGCGGCGGCGGGCGGTCGCGGCGGCGTCCAGGGGCAGCGGCCAGGCGATGTCCGCGTCCGGGGCGGCGAGCGCCGGGTTCTCCTCGTCGGCCTCCGGCTCCTCGGCCCAGACCTCGATCTCGCCGTACCCGGCGGCGCAGTGCTCGTACAGCGCGTCCAGGAACGCCGACGGGCCACGGGGCTTCTTCTGCGCGGGGCCCCACCAGTGGCCGGAGCCGAGCAGCAGGGAGCGGGGGCGGGTGAACGTGACGTACCCGAGGCGGAGCTCCTCGGTGTGCTGGTGCTCCTTCATCTCCTGCTGGTACGCCTTCAGCGCCTTGGCGTCGTAGGTGTCCAGCGCGGGGAGGGTGGCCGCGTCGCCGCGCAGGGCGTGCGGGAGCACCTGCGCCTGGGAGGTCCAGGACTCGCGGGCGCGGTTGCTGGGGAACTGGCCGGTGACCAGGCCGGGGACGGCGACCACGTCCCATTCCAGGCCCTTGGACTTGTGGGCGGTGAGCACCTTGACGGTGTTCTCGCCGCCGGGCAGGGCGTTGTCGAGGCCCTTCTCGTACTGGGCGGCGGTGCGCAGGAAGCCGAGGAAGGCGAGGAGGGTGGCCTCGCCGTCCAGGGAGGCGAACCCGGCCGCGACGTCGAGGAAGTTGGCGAGGGTCTCGCGGCGGCGGGCGGCGAGCGCGTGCGGGGAGGCGGAGAGTTCGACTTCGAGGCCGGTGGTGGCGAGGACCCGGTGCAGGACGTCCATCAGCGGGTCGGCGAGCGAGCGGCGCAGGTCGCGGAGTTCGGCGGCGAGGCGGGCGAACCGGACCCGGGCCTCGGCGGAGAAGGGCAGCCCGTCGTCCTCGTCGCCGCCCTGGTCCAGGAAGGTGTCCAGGGCGTCGGCGAGCGATATCACCTCGGCCGGGTCGGTCCCCTCGACGGCCTCGGCGAGGCGCAGGTCGGCGTCGGCGTCCCCGTCGCCCGGGGAGGCGCGGTGGACGAGGAGGCGGGCCCGTCGGCCGAGCAGGGCGAGGTCGCGGGGACCGATGCGCCAGCGCGGGCCGGTGAGCAGCCGGACGAGGGAGGCGTTGGCCCCCGGGTCCTGGAGGACTGCGCAGACGGCGACCAGGTCGGCGACCTCGGGGAGGTGGAGCAGCCCGGACAGGCCGACGACCTCGACGGGGACGTCACGGGCCACCAGCGCGGCCTGGATCTGCGGGAAGTCGGAGGCGGTTCGGCAGAGCACGGCGATCTCGGCGGGCTCGGTGCCGGTCCGGACGAGGTGGGCGAGGGAGTCGGCGAGCCAGTCGATCTCCTCGGCGTGCGTCCGGAGCAGGGCGCAGCGGACGGTCCCGTCGTGTTCGGCCCCGGGGGCGGGGCGCAGCGCCTCGACGCCCTCGTGGCGGGCGCGCAGTGGTTCGGCGAGGCCGTTGGCGAGCTGGAGGAGGCGCCCTCCGCTGCGGCGGTTCTCGCTGAGGCTGTGGCGGGTGGCGGGGGTGCCGTCGGCGTGCGGGAAGTGGTGGGGGAAGTCGTCGAGGTTGGCGACGGAGGCGCCGCGCCAGCCGTAGATCGCCTGGCAGGGGTCGCCGACGGCGGTGACGGCGTGGCCGGTGGTGCCGCCGGGACCGTGGCCGAAGAGGGCCGAGAGGAGCAGCCGCTGGGCGACGGAGGTGTCCTGGTACTCGTCCAGGAGCACCACCCGGAACTCCTCGCGCAGCAGGGCGCCGACCTCGGGCCGGGTGAGGGCGAGCCGGGCGGAGAGGGCGATCTGGTCGCCGAAGTCGACGAGGTCCCGGGCGCGCTTGGCCTGCCGGTACCGCTCGGTGAGGGTACGGAGTTCGCCCCGGGCCCGGGCGGTCTCGGGGAGCTTGCGCAGCTGGTCGTTGGAGAGCTTGGCGCCTTCGAGGGTGCTGAGGAGGCCGGTGTCGTACGCGGCGAGGGCTTCGGGTTCGACCAGGTGCTCGGCGAGCTCGGCGTCGAGCGCGAGGAGGTCGCCGACGAGGGTGGGGAAGGAGTGGGTGAGCGCCGGGTAGGGGCCCGGTGCGTCCCGCAGCACCCGGGCGGCGAGCTGGTAGCGGGTGGCGTCGGCGAGCAGCCGGGTGGTGGGTTCGAGCCCGATCCGCAGCCCGTGGTCGGTGAGCAGCCGCCCGGCGAAGGCGTGGTACGTGGAGATGCTCGGCTCGCCGGGCGGGTTGTCCGGGTCGATGGCGTCCGGGTCGGTGACCCCGGCGGCGATCAGTGCCTTGCGGACGCGTTCGGCGAGTTCCCCGGCGGCCTTGTTGGTGAAGGTGAGGCCGAGGACCTGTTCGGGGGCGACCTGGCCGGTGCCGACGAGCCAGACCACGCGGGCGGCCATCACCGTCGTCTTGCCGGATCCGGCTCCGGCCACGATCACCTGCGGGGCGGGCGGCGCGGTGATGCACGCCGTCTGCTCCGGGGTGAAGGGGATGCCCAGCAGCTCCTTGAGCTGCTCGGGATCGGTGAGACGTGAGGACACCCATGAACGGTAACCGGGCGGGCCGACATCGTGCCCCGGACCGTGGTCACCTCTCCCCGGGCCGCAGGGCCCGCCGGGACGCCGCCGTCACTCCACGACGTGGCGGCCCTCGGGCTGGGCGCTGCAGGAGGCGCGGAAGGCGCAGTGGCCGCAGTGCGTGCCGGTGGTGGGGGTGAAGCGCTCGTCGAGGACGCGTCCGGCGGCGGTGGCGAGCAGGTCAAAGACCCACTCCCCGGCGAGCGGCTGCTGGGCCTGCACCTGCGGCGAGGCCGCCCCGCCCTCGCGTACGGGGGCGGGGCGGCGCAGCTGGACGAGTTCGGCGCCGCCGGGCTCGGGGCGCCGGCCGCCGAAGACCTCGTCGACGGCGCCTTCGCGGACGGCCAGCTGGTAGACGGCGAGCTGCGGGTGGCGGGCCACCTCGTCCTTGGTGGGCGCCTGCTTGCCGGTCTTGAAGTCGACCACGTACGCCCGGTCCTCGGCGTCGCGTTCGACGCGGTCCATGGAACCCCGGATGCGGACGGCGAACTCGCCCGCTTCGAGGGTCACGTCGAAGCCGTGCTCCCCGGCGACGGGGGTGCGGCCGGAGCGGTCCATGACGTGCCAGTGGAGGAAGCGTTCGAGGGCGGCGCGGGCCTGGCCCTTCTCCTGGTCGGACTTCCAGGGGGCGTCGAAGGCCAGTCCGTTCCAGACGGTGTCGAGCCGTTCCATCAGGACGTCCAGGTCGGCGGGGGTGCGGCCGGAGGCCACCTCGTCGGCGAGTACGTGCACGACGTTGCCGAAGCCCTGGGCGGCGGTGGCGGGGGCGTCGGCCTTGACCTCGCGGCCGAGGAACCACTGGAGCGCGCAGGTGTGGGCGAGCTGGTCGAGGGCGCTGCCGGAGAGCACGACGGGCTGGTCCCGGTCGCGGAGCGGGACGGCGGACCGGGTCGGCTCGTCCAGGCCCCACCAGCGGTGGGGGTGGGCCGCGGGCACCAGTGGGCGGTCCTCGTCGTCGGTGAGCGCTGCGAGCCGGGCGAGGCGCTGGGCGGCGGCCTCGCGCAGCGCGTCGGAGGCGGCGGGGTCCACGGTGGTGGCGCGCAGTTCGGCGACGAGGGAGGCCACGGCGAGCGGCCTGCGGGGGCGGCCGGTGACGTCGCGGGGCTCGACGCCCAGTTCGGCGAGGAACCGGGAGGGCTGGTCGCCGTCGTCGGCGGGTGCCTTGACGGCGGTGACGATCAGGCGTTCGCGGGCACGGGTCGCGGCGACGTAGAAGAGCCGGCGTTCCTCGGTGAGGAGCGCGCCGGGTGTCAGGGGTTCGGCGAGTCCGTCGCGGCCGATCCGGTCGGCTTCCAGCAGGGAGCCCCGGCGGCGCAGGTCGGGCCAGAGCCCTTCCTGCACCCCGGCGGCGACGACGAGCCGCCACTCCAGGCCCTTGGAGCGGTGGGCGGTCATCAGGCGGACCGCGTCGGGCCGGGCGACCCGGCGCGACAGGGTGTCGGCGGCGATGTCCTGGGCGTCGACCTCTTCCAGGAAGTTGAGCGCCCCGCGCCCGCCGGTGCGTTCCTCGGCGCGGGCCGCCGTCTCGAAGAGCGCGCACACGGCGTCCAGGTCGCGGTCGGCGTTGCGTCCGGCGGCGCCCCCGCGCAGTGCGGCGCGCTCCAGGCGGCTGGGCCAGGGGGTGCCGTTCCAGAGGGTCCAGAGCGCTTCCTCGGCGGTGCCCCCTTCCTGGAGGAGGGTCCGGGCCCGGGCCAGCAAGGTGCCGAGGCGCTGGGCGCCCCGGGCGTAGACGGGGTCGTGGGTGGCGAGGCGTTCGGGTTCGGCGAGGGCCAGCGCCAGCAGTTCGCCGGAGGGCGGCGGTACGCGGTTGCCGGCGGCCCGCTCGTCGTCGCGCAGGGCCCGGCCGAGGCGGCGGAGATCGGCGGCGTCCATGGCGCCGAGCGGGGAGGTGAGCAGGGTGAGGGCGGTCTCCTCGTCCAGCACGCGCCGGTCCGGGGCGCTCTCGTCCCGAACGGGCCGGTCGGAGGCGCCCTCGTCCGGCACGGGCCGGTCCGGGGCGCCCTGGTCCGGCACGGGCCGGTCGGAGGCGGCCTCGTCCCGTACGGGCCGGTCGGAGGCGGCCTCGTCCGGGCGGCCCCGGTCCAGGGCGGCCTCCGCCACCGTGCGCAGGGCGGTGAGCAGCGGGGCGACGGCGGGTTCGTGGCGGAGCGGCAGGTCGTCGCCGTCGACCTCCAGCGGCACCCCCGCGGAGGTCAGCGCCCGGCGCACGGAGGGCATCGAGCGCCCCCCGGCGCGTACCAGCACCGCCATCTCGTTCCAGGGCACGCCGTCCTCCAGGTGGGCGCGGCGCAGCAGGTCGGCGATGTTGTCGAGCTCGGTGGAGGCGGTCGGGTAGGTGTACACCTCCACCTGGCCGCCCGCGCGGGCGGCGGAGAGTTCGCGGTGGGCGCGCACCTTGTCGGCGGGCAGCCGGGTGAGCGGCATCCGGCGGGTGAGCAGCCGGGTCGCGGCGAGCAGTCCGGCGCCGGACCGGCGGGAGGTGGTGAGGACGCCCACGGGCGCGGGGGCGCCGTCCGCGCGCCGGAAGGCGTCGGGGAAGTCGAGGATGCCGTTCACGTCGGCGCCCCGGAAGGCGTAGATGGACTGGTCCGGGTCGCCGAACGCGATCAGCGTCCGGCCGCCGCCCCGCGCGTCTCCGCCCGGCGCCTCTCCGCCCCGTGCGCCCGTGCCCGCGCCGGGGCGCGTGCCCGCCTGCGTACGCCCCACGCGGTTGCCGGCCAGCGCGTGCAGCAGCCGTACCTGGGACGGGTCGGTGTCCTGGTACTCGTCGACGTAGACGGCGTCGTACTCCCCGGCCAGCCGCTCCGCGACCTCCGGGCGCTCGGCGAGCAGGACCGCGCGGTGCACCAGTTCGGCGTAGTCGAGGACGCCCTGCGCGTCCAGCACGTCCAGGTACTCCGCGAGGAACTGGGCCGCCGCGCCCCAGTCGGGGCGGCCGGTGCGGCGGGCGAAGTCGGCCAGGGCATCCGCGTCGAGGCCCAGCTCACGGCTGCGGGCCAGGACGGCGCGCACCTCGTCGGCGAAGCCGCGGGTGGTCAGGCAGGCCCGCAGTTCGTCGGGCCAGCGGACGTGGGCACGGCCGGACTTCTCCAGGTCGAGCTGGCCCGCCAGCAGGTCGCGGACGGTGACGTCCTGCTCGGGTCCGGAGAGCAGGCGCAGCGGATCGGCGAAGAGGTCGGCGTCCTGGTGGGCGCGGACCAGGGCGTAGCAGTACGAGTGGAAGGTGGTGGCCTGCGGCCCGCGCGCCGCGCCGAGCCGGGCCGCCATCCGGTCGCGGAGTTCCACGGCGGCCTTGCGGCTGAAGGTGAGCACGAGGATGCGGGCCGGGTCCGTACCGGCGGCCACCCGCGCGGCGACGGACTCGACGAGCGTCGTGGTCTTGCCCGTACCGGGTCCGGCGAGCACGAGGAGCGGTCCGCCCGGGTGATCAACCACCGCGCGCTGCGCCGCGTCCAGCACAGGGGGCTCCACCGACCCGGGGGGCGTGCGCACCAGCCGGTACGCGCCCGGCGCCCGCCGTCGCGTTTCGCGGGGCGGGTCGTGCCGGGTGGTGGAGGAGGAGCTCACTGGTTCGCCGGTCCTGTTGGTGGTGCGTGGGCTGGTGGTGCGTGGGCTGGTGGTGCGTGGGCTGTGGTGCACCGGCCGGAATCGGTCTCCGGCCGGTCCGGTCGGCAGAGGTACGGAGAGGTACGAGAGATACGGAGAGGTACGCGGATGGAAGCGGTGCGGCAGGCGCTCGGGGCCGCTTCGGGCATCGACGCTACGCCAGTGCGGGCGCGGGCGGACGCGGGTCCGCTGCGTCGCTCGTCACGTGGACGGTGCGCCCCGGCGGGCCCGGGGTGTCCCCGGCCCCGCCGGGCCCGTCCGGCGACGCGCGGGATACGGGACCGGAGGAGGGCGACTGCCGGGCTCCGATGGCCGAAGCTGTCAGGTGTGAGCTTCCTCGCCCCTGTCCGGTCCGGCGGATCCGCCGGATGCCCCGGTCCCGCCGTCCCACCGTGCGCGCCGCATGTCGATGCGGGGCAGATGCCCCTCCGCCGACCGGGCGGCACCGCGCAGCGGCGTGCCCTCGTCGCGGTAGTGGGCCAGCGCGCGCAGTTCGTGGCCGGGCAGGAGGGTGCCGTCCGACCGTACGACGCGCCACCAGGGCACCGCGGAACCGTAGAGCGCCATCGCCCGGCCGACCTGGCGCGGTCCGCCGTCGCCCAGCCACTCGGCGACGTCGCCGTAGGTCATGACGTGGCCGGGCGGGATCAGGTCGGCGACGTCGAGGACCCGCTCGGCGTACTCCGGGAGCTCGGCGTGGGCCTGGGCGGCCGGGGCGTCGAAGGTCCCGCCGTCCGCCGACCGCCCGGGCGGGGCGCCGTCGTCCGTACCGCCGTGCCGGGGCGTCCGGTCCTTTCTCATCCGTCCCATCTTGCCGTAGGCCACCGACATCGGGGCGCCCGTACGGACATTTCCGGAAGTCCCGGGAGGGAGCGCGCGGACCGCGCCGGCCGGGAACGCGCGCCCGGGCAATGGGGCGAATCCTCCCCCTCGCGCGTACGGGCAGTGCACCCTGATGGCTCCGCGTGTCCTCCCGCCGTGCCACCATCGTGCGGGCGGTGACCGGTGATACGAGAACACGAAGATCGACCAGATGCGACGAAGGAGCAGGGCGTGCAGCCATCCCGGGCGGCGGACGCCTCCGATGCCGACTCGCAGCCAGGCGGCTCCGGCTCCACGCCGGACCCCACCGGTGACCCCACCCGTGCGGAGAAGGCCGCGGCCACCGGCGCAGCGTCCGGCGCACCCGGTGGAGCGCCCGACGGCCCCCCGCGTCCGGCCGGCTCGACCCGCGCGGGCACCGGCGACGGTCCCGCCGAGCGCGTCTCGGGCGACGAGCCGCTGCTGGCCGCCCGGGTGCACCGCCCGTCCGACCTGCTGCGGCTGCTCGTCGGCGTGCTCGCCGTCGCGGTGCTGCTGGCCGTCGCCGCCTTCGCCCAGGGCACCACGACGGGCCTGGAGGACGACATCTCCCGGGGCACCGAGCAGGCGCCCGACCTCCTGATCAAGATCGCCGGGCTGGTGTCGAGCATCGCGGTGCTGCTCGTCCCGGTCGCCTTCGCCATCGAGCGGCTGATCAAACGCGACGGGCTGCGCATCGCGGACGGGGTGCTCGCCGCCGTGCTCGCGCACGGGGTGACACTCGCCACCGATCTCTGGGTCTCCCGGTCCGCCCCCGGCTCGATCCAGGACGCGCTGACCCAGCAGCAGCCCGGTCACGCGCTGACCGACCCGGTGCACGGCTACCTCGCACCCGTCATCGCGTACATGACGGCGGTGGGCATGGCGCGGCGCCCGCGCTGGCGGGTCGTGCTCTGGGTGGTGCTGCTGCTCGACGCGTTCGCCATGCTGGTGGGCGGGTACACCACCCCGTTCTCGATCATCCTCACCGTGCTGATCGGCTGGACCGTGGCGTACGGAACGCTCTACGGCGTCGGCTCCCCGAACGTCCGGCCGACCGGCCAGCACCTGATGGCCGGTCTGCGACACGTCGGTTTCCGGCCGGTCGCCGCGCTGCGCGCCGAGGAGCCGCCCGAGAACGGGGACCAGAACGACCGGGGGCGGCGCTACCGGGTCACCCTGGAGGACGGTCCGGCGCTCGACGTGACGGTGGTGGACCGGGAACAGCAGGCCCAGGGGTTCTTCTATCGGGCCTGGCGGCGGATCACGCTGCGCTCCATCACCCAGCGGCGGACCGTCCAGTCGCTGCGCCAGGCGCTGGAGCAGGAGGCGCTGCTCGCGTACGCGGCCATCGCGGCGGGGGCGAACGCGCCGAAGCTGATCGCCACGTCCGAGCTGGGCCCGGACGCGGTGATGCTGGTGTACGAGCACATCGGCGGCAGGTCGCTGGACGCCCTGGAGGACGCGGAGATCACCGACGAGCTGGTGCGCGGCGCCTGGGAGCAGGTCCGGTCGCTCCAGTCGCGGCGGATCGCGCACCGCAGGCTCGCGGGGGACGCGATCCTGGTGGACGACGAGGGCCGGGTGTACGTCACCGATCTGCGCGGCGGCGAGATCGCGGCCGGTGACCTGATCCTGCGGATGGACGTGGCCCAGCTGCTGACCACGCTCGGTCTGCGGGTCGGGGCCGAGCGTGCGGTGGCCGGGGCGCTCGCCGTGCTCGGGCCGGACGCGGTGGCCGGGTGCCTGCCGCTGCTCCAGCCGATCGCGCTGACCCGATCCACCCGGGCGACCCTGCGCAGGCTCGCCCGCGAGCGGGCGCAGCGGGAGCGCGAGGCGGCGTTGGAGGCCTCGGACGCGGCCCGCCGGGACCGGGCGGAGTCCGCCTCCTCCGCGGTGGTCTCCCCCGGCGACCGGAAGTCGGAGCGGAAGACCGGACGGAAGTCGCAGCGTACGGAGAAGCAGGCCGAGAAGCGGGCCCTGGACGAGGCGCGGGAGGAGGCCCGCGAGGAGGACCTGCTCACCCAGATCCGCCGTCAGGTGCTGCTGATCCGCCCGCAGGCCCCGGTCGAGCCGGTCCGGCTGGAACGCATCAAGCCGCGGACCCTGCTGAGTTTCATCGCCGGGTCCATCGCCGCGTACTTCGTGATCTCGCAGATCACCCAGGCCGACTTCGGCACCGTCGTGGAGCAGGCCGAGTGGGGCTGGGTGGCGGCGGCCCTGGGCTTCTCGGCGCTGAGTTACGTGGCCGCCGCGATGAGCCTGCTGGGCTTCGTGCCCGAGCGGGTGCCGTTCCGGCGCACGGTTCTGGCGCAGGTGGCCGGGTCGTTCGTGAAGATCGTGGCTCCGGCGGCGGTCGGCGGGGT
Source organism: Streptomyces sp. NPDC060184 (assembly GCF_042728795.1). NCBI lineage: Bacteria > Bacillati > Actinomycetota > Actinomycetes > Kitasatosporales > Streptomycetaceae > Streptomyces > Streptomyces sp. NPDC060184. Next base: position 12,456 of record NZ_JBHWYX010000038.1, on the reverse strand, counting down.
GGCGCTGAACACCCGTTTCCTCCAGCGCCAGGGGGTGCGGCCCGGTCTCGCGGTCGCCAGCGTGGGTGCCTCGCAGCTGTTCGGGCTGGGCTGCCACATCCTGCTGCTGGCCCTGTTCGGGTATCTGACGGGTACGGAGAAGACGCCGGACTCGCTGACCCCGTCCCGTACGGTCATCGCCGGACTGCTCACGGTCGCGGTGCTGGTGCTGGTGGTGACGGCCATCCCGTTCCTGCGGAAGTTCGTGGTGACGCGGGTGCGGTCGCTGTTCGCGGGGGTCGTGCCGCGCATGCTGGACGTGGTGCAGCGCCCGCAGAAGCTGGCCACCGGCATCGGCGGGATGCTGCTGCTGACGGTGCTCTTCGTGCTCTGCCTGGACGCGTCGATCCGGGCGTTCAGCGGGCCGGACGTGCCCACGCTGTCGTACGCGAGCGTCGCGGTGGTCTTCCTCGCGGGCAACGCCCTGGGTTCGGCGGCGCCCACCCCGGGCGGCATGGGCGCGGTGGAGGGTGCGCTGACGATCGGTCTCATCGCGGTCGGGCTGCCCAAGGAGGTCGCGGCTCCGGCGGTGCTGCTGTTCCGCGTGATGACGCTCTGGCTGCCGGTGCTGCCCGGCTGGCTCTGCTTCAACCAGCTGACGCGCCGGGGCCAGCTGTAACCGGGAGCGCGTACGGCGCCGGGAGCCGGGCGCGTGCGGGCCCGGAGTCGTGCGCGTGCGGCTCCCGGCGGCGGGTGGCGTCCGCGGCCCCACTACCGTGGCGGCTGACATGTCGTGCCGGGGCGGTCCACCGTTCCGGGCATCGGGAGGACGACACCATGCACATGCACCCACGCGCCCGCCGCGTCACGGCTCTGGGCGGGGTGGCGCTGCTCACCGCGGTCGCGCTCGCGGGCTGCGACGGCTCCACGGAGGCCGCCCCCTCGGACAAGGGCAGCGCGACCGCGACCGCCGGGGCTCCGGCCGCCTCCGCGACCGCCACGCCCGCACCCGCCGGGACCGCGTTGCCGGCCGCGCTCACCTCGCAGAAGGCGGACTGGCGGAAGTGCGAGGCGCCCGAGGGCGGTGAGGCCCCCGGCAGCCGGTGGCGGTGCGCCACCGTCCAGGTGCCGCTGGACTACCGGAAGCCGGACGGGGAGACGATCGGCATCGCCCTGATCAAGCGTCAGGCGACCTCCAGAGGACAGCGGATCGGCTCGCTGCTCTTCAACTTCGGCGGCCCGGGCGGCTCCGGGGTGAGCATCCTGCCCCGGGCGGCGAGCGCGTACGGAAAGCTCAACTCCCGTTACGACCTGGTGAGTTTCGACCCGCGCGGGGTCGCCGCCAGCGAAGGGGTGGACTGCCGGAGCGACGGCGCCACCGAAGCGGCCCTGAAACGCGTCGACATCACCCCGGACACTCCGGCGGAGGAGGCGGCCTTCCTGAAGGACGGCGCGGACATGGGTGCCGGCTGCGCGAAGGGCTCCGGCACGGTCCTGCCGTACCTGACGACCACCAACACCGCCCGCGACATGGACCTGATCCGCCAGGTCCTCGGCGACGCGAAGCTGTACTACTTCGGCATGTCCTACGGCACCGAGCTGGGCGGCACGTACGCCCACCTCTTCCCGGAGAACGTCGGCCGGGTGGTGCTGGACGCGGTCGTGGACCCCACGGCGGACACGGTCGGGCACGCCCGGAACCAGGCGACGGGCTTCCAGCGCGCGCTGGAGGACTACCTCAAGGACCGGGGCGAGGACCCGGAAGCGGGGAGCGCGCGCATCGCCCGGCTGCTCGCGAAGCTGGACAAGGACCCGCTGCCGACCGACTCCGGCCGCATGCTCACCGAGTCGCTCGCCGTCACCGGCATCGTCGCTCCCCTCTACTCCCAGGGCAACTGGCCCGCGCTGACGCAGGCGCTCGACGAGGCGGAGAACAACGGCACCGGCAACACGCTGCTCGCGCTCGCCGATTCCTACAACGGCCGGGACGAGAACGGGCACTACGACACGCAGTCGCAGTCCCAGCGGGCCATCTCCTGCGCGGACAGCACGGCGCGGCCGACCGCCGACGAGGCCCGGGCGCTGCTGCCCGGGTTCCGGAAGCTCTCACCGGTCTTCGGCCCGTTCCTCGCCTGGGACACCGCCGGCTGGTGCGCCGGCTGGCCGGTGGCCGGGGAGCACGACACCCCCGAGGCGAGCGCCCCGGGCGCGGCGCCGATCCTGGTGATCGGCACGACCGGCGACCCGGCGACCCCGTACGAGGGCGCGAAGCGGATGGCGGACGAACTCGGCGAGGGCGTCGGCGTGATGCTCACCAACAAGGGCGAGGGCCACGGCTCCTACGGCAACGGCACCTGCGTGACCGCGAGGACGGACGCCTACTTCCTGGACGGAAAGGTCCCGGCGGACGGCTCGGTCTGCTCGTCCTGACGCGGCACTCGTCCGACCGTACGCGGAGGGCCCCGCCACGATCGTTCCGTGGCGGGGCCCTCCGAAGAACGGCGCGGGTCCAGGGCGTGTGTCGAAAGTCCCGCCTGTCCGGCGACGCCCTAGTAGACCGGCTTCGACGGCTCGATCTGGTTGACCCAGCCGATGACGCCGCCGCCCACGTGCACCGCGTCGGCGAAGCCCGCCGACTTGAGGACCGCGAGGACCTCGGCGCTGCGGACACCGGTCTTGCAGTGCAGGACGATGCGCTTGTCCTGCGGCAGGTCCTGGAGGGCGTTGCCCATCAGGAACTCGTTCTTCGGGATCAGCTTGGCGCCCGGGATCGAGACGATCTCGTACTCGTTCGGCTCGCGGACGTCGATGATCTCGATCTTCTCGTCGGCGTCGATCCACTCCTTGAGCTGCTTGGGAGTGATCGTGGAGCCGAGCGCCGCCTCCTGCGCCTCCTCGGACACGACGCCGCAGAAGGCCTCGTAGTCGATGAGCTCGGTGACGGTCGGGTTCTCGCCGCAGACGGCGCAGTCGGGGTCCTTGCGCACCTTGACCTGGCGGTACTGCATCTCCAGCGCGTCGTAGATCATCAGACGGCCGACGAGCGGGTCGCCGACACCGGCGAGCAGCTTGATGGCCTCGGTGACCTGGATGGAGCCGACGGACGCGCAGAGCACGCCCAGCACCCCGCCCTCGGCGCAGGAGGGAACCATGCCCGGCGGGGGCGGCTCCGGGTAGAGGCAGCGGTAGCAGGGGCCGTGCTCGGACCAGAAGACGGAGGCCTGTCCGTCGAACCGGTAGATGGAGCCCCAGATGTACGGCTTGTTCAGCAGTACGGCGGCGTCGTTGACGAGATAGCGGGTGGCGAAGTTGTCCGTGCCGTCCACGATCAGGTCGTACTGGGCGAAGATCTCCATCACGTTCTCGGCTTCGAGCCGCTCTTCGTGCAGGATCACGTTCACGTACGGGTTGATGCCCAGCACCGAGTCCTTGGCCGATTCGGCCTTGGAGCGGCCGATGTCGGCCTGGCTGTGGATGATCTGGCGCTGCAGGTTCGACTCGTCGACCTCGTCGAACTCCACGATGCCGAGCGTGCCGACACCAGCGGCGGCCAGGTACATCAGGGCGGGCGAGCCGAGGCCGCCGGCGCCGACACAGAGCACCTTCGCGTTCTTCAGCCGCTTCTGTCCGTCCATCCCGACATCCGGGATGATCAGGTGGCGGGAGTACCTGCGGACCTCATCGACGGTGAGCTCGGCAGCCGGCTCGACCAAGGGTGGCAGCGACACAGGAACCTCAACAATGCAGGTGGTCGGTTTCTACGTACTTCAGTTACGTACGGTTGTTCTCCCGGTAACACTGCCACGCCCCCACTCATTCCGAGATACCCGGTCCGATCCGCGAGACGATTTCGTCCCAGTAACCGGGCAGCGCCGCGAATGGGTCGGTTTGCCGGTTCCGTCCGTCCCGGTCGGTGAAGAAGATCGTGCCGGCGCCCTGCCACCGCGCGATGCGCATCGCCTCGTCCAGGTGGGTGCGCGGGACGCCGTGGACGAAGTGCGCGAACCGCTCGGGCGGGTACTCGGCGGTCCACTGGGCCGCCTGCGACCAGCGATAGTCGGGCCACGCCCCCTGGAAGGTGACGAGTTGGTCGGCGGCCTCGGCGTAACCGGGGTACGGATGGGTGCCGAGCCCCAGCACGATCTGCCCGCCGTCACCGGCCGGGGCACCCCGGTCGGCCTCGCTCTGCGCGACGAGTTCGCGCAGGGTGGCGGTGAGCCGGCGGACCGCCGGGAGGCCGGCCCGCTCGGTGGGGCAGCGGCCGAGGTAGAAGCCGCCGACCCGGTACCAGTCCAGGAACCGCTTGGCGTCCACGACGAGATCGCCGAACGGCCGCGCCCCGTGGACCAGATCGAGGTGTCCGAGCAGCCGCCCGCCCGGGGTGGCGGCGCCGGGAGCGCACCCCTGCAGGGCGCGCTCCCGGGCGTTGTGCAGCTTTCCCGCCGCTTCCAGGCAGTGCGGGTCGGGCCGGGTGCCCGGCCCGTCCGCGATGTTGAGGACCGCCCAGTGCAACGGCGTGCCGGGCCGGGTGAGTTCCGCCCACTCCGTGGGAGCGAGCAACGGGTGAGCGTATCCAGGCACACCGAAACCCATCTGCTCATTGCCGCTCGCCCGGCGGGCCGTTCCCGTGCCGGTCAGATGCGGCACGCCGCCTCCATCCAGATATCGGCAAGGGACTCCTCCAGGTTGATCCGGGGGCGCCAGCCCAGTCGGTCGCGGGCGGTGCGCACGTCGGCCTGCTGCCAGGCACCACAGCCGTCCGGGTAGGGCGACGGGGTGGCCGCGAGGTGCTCCATCACCGATTCGGCGGAGGTGCGCTGGGCGCCGATCGGGAGGCGGCCGGGCGGCACCTCCAACTCGTGGAGGACACCGGCGAACCCGGAGACCCGGGCGAGCACGGCGGCGGCGTCGCGCAGCCGCACGGCCCGGCCGGTACCGATGTTGACGACGCCCTGGGCGGCGGAGAGCGAGGCGGCGTGCACGGCCCGCGCCACGTCCCGTACGTCCACGAAGTCGCGCTGGACGCCGAGCCCGCTGAGCTTCAGCTCGCCGTCGCCGGACTGCATCGCGCGGCGCATGGCTTCGGCGAGCCGGCCGAGCGGGGAACCGGCCGGGGTCCCGGGGCCGACCGGCGAGAAGACCCGCAGCACGACCGCGTCGAGCCCGGAGCCGAGCACGAGCTCGGTGGCGGCGAGCTTGCTGACGCCGTACGGGCCGCCGGGGCGCGGCACGGCGTCCTCCGCGGTGGAGGACCCGGGCTGCGAGGGTCCGTACTCCGAGGCGCAGCCGACCTGGACGAGCCGCGCCCCGCAGCCGCTGCGGCGCAGTGCCTCGCAGACGGTGGCGACGGCGACGGTGTTGTGCCGGGTCAGTTCGCGGGCCTGGCCCCGGGTGGCCCCGGCGCAGTTGACGACGACCCCGGGGTGGACGGCGTCCAGGAAGCGGGTGAGCGCCCCCGGGCTGCCGCCCGCGAGGTCGAACCGTACGTCGGCGTCGTCGCCCCGGCCGAGGGCCGTGAGGTGGACGGCCGGGTCGGCCAGCAGGCGGTCCGCGACGAAGCGGCCGAGGAATCCGTTGGCGCCGAGCAGCAGAACCCTCATCGTGCACTCCCTGGGTGTCGGCGGCGCGTGGCCGGTGCGGCGGGGCGGCGGGTCATGTCCGGTTTCTCCTTGAGGGGAAAGGCGTGTGCGGTACGGATCGCCCACGGCATCGGCTCCGCGGGCGGTGGGATGTACGGGTGGTACGGGGGTGGAGCGGTCGTGCGCGGTGGTGCGGTCGTCGGCCGGACCGGGCCGGGTCCGGAGGCACCCCTCGCGTTCGGTGCGCGCGGTACTCGGTGTGCGTTCGGGGCGCGCGGGTCAATGCGCGCGGGTCAGTGCCGGTGGTGGGCGGAGGCGCGGGAGAGCGCGACGGCGGCGTGCGCCAGCAGCCCGAGCGCGGCTCCGCCGCAGGCCAGGGCGGGTACGGCGCCGGTGCCGCCCGCCATCACCAGCAGGTCCACCGGCCGGGCCAGGAGGCCGAGGCCGGGCAGCCGGCCGCTCAGCACGAGGAGCGGGGCCGCCGCCTCGACCGCGCAGGCCGCGGCCAGCGCGGTGACGGCGGGGGCCGGGAGGCCGTGCGCGGTCTCCAGCCGGGCCAGGAAGAGCAGCATCCCGAGGGCGTAGGCCGAGAGCGGGACGCCGTGTCCGCCGTACCCGAGGTCGGCGAGGAGCATGAGCGGCAGGAGGGCGGCGAGGAAGAGCGCGACGCTCGTGAGCAGCACCGGGCGCACCCCCGCGCCGAACTCCTCCAGCGCCCGGCTGCCGCCGAGTTTGCGCCGGGCGCGCACGGCGAAGAGATGGGCGCTCCAGGCGGCCGGGACCACGGCGAGGGAGAGGCCGAGGAGCGGGGCCGGGGTGCCGGGCCAGTGGCCGTCGGGGCCACCGCTGAGGACCTGGGCGAGCAGTTCCTCCCCGTACACCGCGTAGCCGAGGAGCCAGCAGGTGTAGCGGGCGGTCCGGCCCGAGCCCGCCGGGGCGTGCAGCGGGCCGGTGGCCAGGGCGGACCGGAGCGCGAGGAAGACCAGCAGGACACCGGCGGCCGTCAGGACGTTCCGCGCGCCGGTGCCGAGCGCCCCCTCCGTCACCCGGAGCGCCCCCACGGTGGTGAGGCAGGCGGCCCCGGGCAGCAGGGCGTGCAGGCTCCAGGCGGCGCGGTGGCCGGGATCGTGACCGGTCCGCCGGTCGGCCACCGCCCGGACCGGGCCGGTGGCGGGCCGGGGAACCCGGGCGTAGAGCTCCTCGGCCAGCGAGAAGACGTCCCGGTGGCGGTAGCGGGCGGCGGCCCGGTCGGTGAGCCCGTGCGCCTCCAGCCCGGCGGCGATCTCCAACGGGTCGACGGCGCGCTCGCAGAGCTCGCGGTGGCGGTGCAGCAGGGCGCGCACGGGGTCGGCCGACGCGGGGACGGCCCTCGGAGAGGGCACGGTCGCGACGGTGCCCGCCGCGTCCGCGGATTCCGTCGCCACGGGTCGTGCCGCCACGGATTCTGCCTCCGCGCGCACCGTCTCCGCGCGCACCGTCTCCGCGCGCTCCTCCGCGACGTGTCCGGCGAGGACGGGTCCCGCCGGGGAGGGTGCGGCGGCCCGGCCGGGTTCGGCGACCGTCGGGGCGGGTGCGGCGGTCGCGGGCGAGGGACCGTTCGGCACGTCGAGGGCGTCGGGCGCGCGGCCCATGAGGGTTCCTCCGTACGGTTCGTTGCCCGAGGCGGACAGGTGGTCGAGGGGGTCACGCATCGCCGTCCCCCGCTCCGGCCGTCGCGGCGGCGCCGACCTTCTCGGGTGCCGCGGCCCAGGCCGGGGTCCGCCCGGCGGCCGTCCTGACGGGCCGTCGCCCCGCCGGGTCGGTACGGGGCCGCCCGTGGCGCACGTGCTCCTCGGGCGGGACCGCGAAGGGGCGGGGCGTCGAGGCGTCCGGTGCTCCGCCGCTCCGCGTGTTCCCGGTCCCCGCCGGGCGGCCGGTGGCCTGGGCGGCGCCCGTCGGGTGCGGCGGGTGGCCCGTGGCCAGCTCCTGGTAGAGCGAGCGGAAGGCGGCGAGGTTCTGCTCCACGGTGAAGAGTTCGAGGGCGCGCGCCCGTGCGGCCTCGCCCAGGCGCGCACGGCGCTGCGGGTCGCGCAGCAGCGCGAGGCAGGCGTCCGCGAGCGCCGGGGTGTCGCGCGGGGGGACCACCAGTCCGGTGCCGCCGATGACCTCGACCACCGCACCCACGTCCGTCGAGACGGTGGCCCGGCCGCAGAACATCGCTTCCACCAGGCTGATCGGGAAGCCCTCGACGACGCTGGACAGCACGACGACTCCGCCGGCCGCGTAGGCCCCGGCGAGTTCGTCCGCTCCGGCGGCCCCGCCGATCTCCTCGAAGGAGACCGGGCGTTCCCGGGCCCCGGACTCTCCGGCTCCGGACTCCCCCGTCCCCCGCGCGCCCGCGTCTCCTGCCTCGCTCTCGTCCTCGCCCGCGTCCTGGGCTTCGGCACGGGTGGTGGTCCCGGGGAAGAGCAGCTCCGCGAGGGCGCGGCAGTGCGCGAGGTACGCGGCGCCTTCGGCGCCCTCGACGGGGGCGCCGAAGATCCGCAGCCGGGCCCCGGGTTCGGCCCGGTGCACCTCGGCGAAGGCGTGCAGCAGGGCGACGAGATCCTTGGCGGGCTCGACCCGGCCCACCCACACCAGGGTGTCCGGACCGGCGCTGTCGCCCTCGCCCACCTGCGGGAAACGCCCGGTCTCCATGCCCGGGTACACCGTGCGCAGCTTCGCGGCGTCCGCGCCGCAGCGCTGCTGCCAGCGACGTACGTGGGTGTTGCCGGGGGTGACGACGGCGGCCTGCCGGTAGACCTCGGCCGCCAGGAGCGCGTGGAAGTTGGCGAGCAGGGCGCGTACCGGAGCACCGAAGGGCGCGTCCGTGGCGGAGAGGTAGTGCGTGCGGAGCGGCAGAGCGTGCTCGGTGACCAGGAGGGGAACGCCGAAGAAGCGTTTGGCCAGCAGTCCGGGGAGGGCGGCGGTGCCGCCGGAGGCCGCATGGCAGACGTCCACGCCGCCGAGCGCCTCGGTGGTGTACCAGTCGAGCGAGAGCGGCAGCAGCAGCCGGGCGAGTTCGGTGGCGAAGGCCAGGTGGTCGGTGACGGTGGCGCGCTGGACGGTCCGGCCGGTGCCCCGGGCGCGGCAGGCGGATTCCAGCACACGCGGGGCCGTCTCGGAGCGGAGCGCGGTGGGCAGTCCGCCGTGTTCCCGGGCCAGTTCGGCGAGTCCGTAGAGCGCGTCGCCGAAGAGTCCGGCCGGTCCGTCCGCCGCCCGCGCGGCCCCGCCCGGTGCGTCGCTCCCGGCCAGGGCCGGTGCACCGGCACCGGCGGCGCTGACCGCCGTGGCGAGCGCCGTCAGATGCGCCGTGAAGCGCCGGCGCTCGCGGCGGCCGTAGGCGCCCCCGCTGCCCGTCACGAGCCGGGTGAGGCAGCCGCCCGGTTCGTCCCGGCGCGCGCTCGCGTCCGGCGCGCCGAGCGGCGTGGTCCACAGCGGCGCGGTCCGCACCTGCCCCACCTGGGGAGGCAGCCTCACCCACCCCTGCTTCTCCTGGCGGGCGGAGCGGCTGAGCGCGTAGAGGTCGAACTCGTGCTGGGGCAGACCACGTACCAGGCGGTCGCACCACAGTCTGGACTCACCGTCCGCATACGGATAACCGCCTTCGGTGAGCAGGCCGATACGCACGAGTACACCCCCGATCTCCCATGTGGGCGGCCACCGTTGGGCCGGTGACCAGCGTCGGGACGACCGTAAGCGGATACGCCGGTGGCGCGACGGACGGTTGTCCGTCACGCCACCAGAAGGGGTGAACCGGCGTAACTTTCCCGGTCTCCGCGCGTTTCGACGCGAAACGGCCTGTGCGCACACGTTCCGCCGGGCCGCCGGAAGCCCCTCGCGCGCGGCCCGGGGGGCGCCGCACACCTCGTCGACGGCATCCTGTTCGACCGTCCGGTCGGAGCGTCGGCCGACCGGAGCGCGGGTCGGCGGGTGGATCAACCGACCGGGTACACCCAGGGGTTGGGCTTGCACGGGATTCCGTCGATGTCGAGCGACTTCGTCTGCTGCTGCATCACGGGCGCGAGCGTCCCGGGGGTCCGGCAGCTCACGTGGTTGTGCCCGAGCCGGTGTCCGACCTCGTGGTTGATGAGCATCTGCCGGTAGGGCAGGAGCTTGTCGGGGCCGAAGGTGACCGAGCCCTGGGCCCACCGGTAGGCGTTGATCATGACGCGCTCGGTGGACGCGGAGTCGCAGGAGACGTTGTCCTCGGTGGTGTCCAGGCCGGACTTCGCGCACCAGACCCCGGTGGTGCCGGGGCTGGCCAGGGTGATGACGAAGTCGGGTGTGCCCGTGGAGATCCGCTCGAAGGTCATGTCCCCGTGGTGCGCCCAACTGCGGTCGTCGTTGAGGGTCTTCTGCACGGCCTCGGCGAAGAGACCCTGGTCGAGGCCGAGTCCCACCTCCACGTCGATCCGATAGCGGTACGTGTGCCCGGTGCCGGGTGCCTTCGCCGCGCCCGGGACGACCTCGAACTTCCCCCCGCCCGCCAGATCGGCGGCGAGCGGATAGGGCGTGGCCATCTTCTCCTCGTACGACATGACCTTGAGCGGCGTGGACTTGGCCGTCCCGGGGGTCGGGCGGGCGTCGGAGCGCGAGGCTCCCTGACCGCTTCCCCGGGCGCCGGATGCCTGCGGGGAGCCGTCGCCGCCGTGGCTCTGGGCCACCTGCCCGGCCACGACCACGGCCAGCACGGTGGTCACCGCCGCCGCCGCGATACCGGTGAACGTCCGTCCCTTGCCGCCCCGGTTGCTCCTGCCCGGGGTGCCGTCCGTGCCGTCGTCACCGTCCCCGGCGCCACCGTCCGCGGCGTCGTCGCGCCGGTCCCCGGCCGCGGGCGCCTCGGCCGGTACGGACACCCGCGAGGGGACGGACCGCACCGGAAGTCCCGCGGACGGGGCGTCGAAGGCCTCCACGAACTCGGGCCGGGGGCCGGGTATCAGCGGCGTACCGCCGGGCGCGGGCCGGGACACCGACCGGCCGGCCGGGGCGCCCACCGCACCCCCGGCGCCCTCCGGCCGCCGGCCTGCGGCACGGGGATCACCGGCACGCGGGTCACCGGCACGGGGGACTCCTGGCCGGGCGGACGGGAATTCGCCCGAACGTGTCTGCTGCCCGGCCGGGCCGACGGGCTGTGCGGGCCGTCCGGGCCCCGGGGCCTCGCCGCGGCCGTAGCGCGGCTGCGGTCCCGTGCCCCAGCCGCCGCCGGGTTCACGCTGTTCGGGGTGGCCGCCGCGAACCTGCGGGACGCCCTGGAACGGGGTGTCCTCGGGCGCCTCGGGCGGTCGCCGTCCGTCGCGCCCGGAGGGCGCCGGTTCGGGCGCCCGCCTGCGGCGTCCACTGCCGGAGCCCGCCCCCGGCGCACCGGCCCGGTCCGGTGCGGCTTCGCCCGCCGGGCCTTCGGCCCCGGCGCCCCTTCGGCTGTGTCGTCCCACGCCCCGGATCAGCTCCCGCCGTTGTCGTCCACCAATTCCCGGATCGCCTGGGCGACCGCCTCCGGGTACTCCATCATCGCCACGTGCCCGGCCTCGGGCAGCGACAGCAGGCGCGAGTCGCGGAACGCCCCGGAGGCCTTGCGCGCCATCCGGTACGAGACGAGCTTGTCCCGTCCGCCGTACACCAGGAGCGTCGGCGCGAGCACCCGCTCGGCCTGGCGCCACAGTCCCTGCTGCCCGCCGAGCGTGTACGCGTCGACGATGCCACGGGCGGAGCGCGCCATCGCGTCCCAGAAGTACGGCAGTTCCATCCGCCGTTCCATCTCGGCCACCGCCTGGCGGAACCCCTCCTCGGTGATCCGCGACGGATCGCCGTAACAGAGTGCCATGACCCCGCGGGTGCGCTGTTCGGCGGTCATGCCCCGGCTGAGCCGGGAGAAGAGCGCGGCGACCCCGGGGAGCGCCAGCAGTCCGGTCGGTACGGCCGGGCGCTGGACGCGGATCTCGGGCAGGGCGGGCGAGATCAGGGTGAGGGTGCGCACCAGGTCGGGGCGGACGGCCGCGACCCGGGTGGAGACCGCGCCGCCCAGCGAGTTGCCGACGAGGTGGACCGGGCCGCGCGCCTGCGCGTCGAGCAGCCGGATGACCGCCCGGGCGTGCGCGGTCACCGAGTAGGCGCCGTCGTCCGGCGGCGGGGAGTCGCCGAACCCGGGCAGGTCGACCGCCTCGCCGTCCACCAGGTCCGCCAGCAGCGGCATCAGGGCGGACCAGTTCTGCGAGGACCCGCCCAGCCCGTGGACGTACAGCGCCGGAGGGAGCCCGGCGCGCGTGCCGGGGCGGGAACGGACGGTCAGGCTCAGCCCGGCCAGGGGGACGGTGCGCAGACTCTCCCCGGACCCGACGTGCACGGCACTGACCGTGGGGGCGACCGCCGCGGCGGCGGCCTGGACACCCGGCAGCTCGGTCGAAGACATGCGGCAATGTTACGAGACGATCACGCGCTGATTCATGTGTTCGCGGTCACAGGCCGCATCGCGGGGCAGGAGCCGAGCTCATAGGCTTTCGGATGAGGGACGGAAGGGAGTCACCATGACGGTCGACCCGAGCGACCCGGAGACCTTCGAGGACGAGCAGCCGGACCCGCCGGGGCTGGAGGCCCCCGACGCGGACGCCGCGGAGCAGCGGACGGAGGTCCGGCAGGAGGACGACGACCCGCTGACGGAGGCCGGCGGCGAGGAGGCCGACGCGGCCGATGTCGCGGAGCAGACCAAGGTGGTCGTCGAGAACGAGGACGACTACCGCTGAGCGCGCCCCACCGGCGTCACCGGCCCCCCCCCCCGCCGGGGGCCCCCCGCCCCGCCGGCCCGGGGCGGGGCCCCCCGAGCGGGGCAAAGCCACCCCCCCCCCCCCCCCCCCCCCCCCCCCAACCCCCCCCCCGCGGGCGC